>JBJKQK010000073.1:0-98130 GCA_046705285.1 Terriglobia bacterium | reverse complement strand
ATCGCGTGACCCTGGTGCACAAGGGCAACATCATGAAGTTCACCGAAGGCGCCTTCCGTGATTGGGGCTATCAACTGGCGCGCAAGGAATTCCGCGACAAGATCGTTACGGAACGCGAAAGCTGGATTATCGGTAACAAAGACAGCAACCCGAATCTCACCGTTGAAGAAAACGCGGCGATGGTCGAGCCGGGACTTGAAATGGCGACCGACGCCTTCAAGCAGCAGATCTACAAAGAGGTCAAGGAATGCCTCGATTCGATCTATTCGACGCACGGCCAGGGCAAGTGGAAGAAGATGCTTCTGGTGAATGACCGCATTGCCGATTCCATCTTCCAACAGATCATGACGCGCGCGGACGAATACCAGGTGCTTTGCACCCCCAATCTGAACGGCGATTATCTCTCGGACGCCTGCGCGGCGCAGATCGGCGGGCTGGGCCTTGCGCCGGGCGCCAACATCGGCGATGGCTACGGAGTGTTTGAGGCCACGCACGGCACCGCTCCGAAATACGCCGACAAGGACGTCATTAACCCGGCAGCGCTCATCCGCTCCGCCGTGCTGATGTTTGAGTTCCTCGGATGGCCGGAAGCCGGCGAAATGATCGAGCGGGCTTTGGCCGCCACCATCGCGCAACACCGGGTGACCTATGACCTGGAGCGCCTGATGAAGATGGAAGGCGCCGCTGGCGTGACCAAGCTGGGCACCGCAGCGTTCGCCGATGCCATCATAGAAAATATGGCCCAGGTGAAAGCTGGTGCCGTTTAGGAAGTTGATAGTTGGCAGCCACGGCCAGCGTAATGCTGGCCGTGGGTTCTTTCGATAGAAGAACCGACATTCAGCAAATCGCTGATTGTGGCTACCCGCACTCGAAATGATCGAAGGAGGAAGAGCATGCGCAAAAAAGTGACTGTGATTGGCGCTGGCAATGTGGGCGCCACCGTAGCTCATCGCCTGGCGGACAAACAGCTTGGCGACGTTGTGTTGATCGATATTCTGGAAGGAGTGCCGCAAGGGAAGGCTCTGGACCTGCTGGAAGCGGGGCCGATTGAAGGTTATGACGTTCGTGTCAAAGGCACCAACGATTATGCGGACACGGCCAATTCTGACGTGGTGGTGATGACGGCCGGATTCCCGCGCAAGCCCGGCATGAGCCGCGATGACCTGCTGAAAGCCAACTATGACGTGGTGAAGAGCACCATCGAGAAAGTGGCGAAGGTTTCGCCGGAAGCCATCCTGATCGTAATCACCAATCCGCTGGATGCCATGGCGCAAACCGCGCTGAAGGTGAGCGGCTTCTCAAAGAACCGGGTGATTGGTATGGCCGGCGTGCTGGATACGGCGCGATACCGCACCTTTATTGCCGAAGCTTTGAACGTCTCGGTCCAGAACGTCCAGGGATTCGTGCTGGGCGGCCATGGCGATACCATGGTGCCCGTGCCGCGTTACACCACCGTGGCGGGAATTCCGGTCGGCGAACTGCTGCCCAAGGACAAACTGGATGCCATCATCGACCGCACTCGCAAGGGCGGAGCAGAGATTGTCGGCTACTTGAAAACGGGCAGCGCCTTCTATGCGCCGTCAGCCGCGGCGGTTGATATGGTGGAAGCTATTTTCTACGATCGAAAAAAGATTCTGCCTTGCGCCGCCTATCTGGAAGGCGAGTACGGAATCAACGGCCTCTACGTGGGCGTTCCGGTCAAACTGGGAGCGCGCGGCGTCGAGGAGATCATCCAGATCAAACTGACGCCGGAAGAGCAGGCCGCACTTCAGAAATCCGCCGACTCAGTAAAAGGGCTTGTCCAAACGATCGGCGTCTAATCTCCCAGTGAGAAGTCAACTTCCCAATCGTTGGCTTTCTCTCTGGAACGCTGCCATTTTTCGCATGATTTCCAGTTTGCCGCATGAGGATTCCGGCACGTCCGGGAGTCTAAACGCGAGTTTGCACCCGATATCTTGCTGCCTGGATTGTTGAAAATCCGCTTGCTTCTCAGTGAGTTGCAACCCGAAGTCTGTAACTTTTACCCAACCCAGAGATATTTGCCGAGTCCTCCGGTGAAACTCCAGTAGCCGCAGTCACGTCTATCGTTTTGGGAATCCGTAGGTTGCCTGAATGGCCCGGACAATGGGCAGAAGGTTGCGTATGGATCGGGAGGACATTTCGGCAACGGAAGTGCCCGAGGAGGTGCTTCGATGAGAGGACAAGACATCATGATTGCTGGTTCTGGATTTACGCATTCCGGAAGTGGGCCGATCTCCCTTGAGAACTCGCTTAGGAGCGTGGCTACTGGCAATGTAGAAGCGGCAAATCCTACGCTCCAGCCCTTGAAGACAGGGCGGGGCGTGTGGGTACGCCGGTCGGTTGTTTCGTGCCTGATTGGATCATTGCTACTGATTCTGGCAATGGTTGTTGTGCCGGTAAAGTCGTCCGCTTCGGTAGGCATTTTCGTCAGCTTCGGGCCGCCGGCTCTGCCCGTTTACGTCCAGCCGCCATGCCCTGCTCCGGGGTATATCTGGACACCGGGTTACTGGGCTTGGGATCCCGCCTATGGATACTACTGGGTTCCTGGCACCTGGGTTCCTGCGCCCTTTGTGGGTGCGCTGTGGACTCCGGGTTATTGGGGTTGGTACAACGGCGGGTATATGTGGTATCCGGGCTATTGGGGCACAGCTGTTGGCTACTACGGGGGAATTAACTACGGGTATGGTTACAACGGCTACGGATACTACGGCGGCTATTGGCGTGGCGAAAGGTTCTTTTACAACCGCGACGTGAATCGCATCACGAACATCCGCATCACGAACGTCTACAGCCAGAGGGTGGTTGAGAGAAGCCGGTTTGGCCACGTCAGCTATTACGGCGGGCCGGGCGGAACTGACATTCGTCCCACTTCGAACCAGCTGGCTGCGGGCAGGGAGCGGCGCTTCGGGGCCATCAACCAGCAACTGGAGCAGGAGCGGTTTGCCCGGAGCAACCCCGCGCAGCGGGCTCGCGAAAACCGCGGTCGTCCGGAAATTGCCGCGACGCCAAGACCGGGAGAATTCAGGGGCAGCGGCATCGTGCGGGCCACCCGGGCGGGAGCTGCTTATAAGGAACCGCCGCGCGAAGTAAGGGGCGGCCGCGAAGCCGGCCGGTCTGCACCAGCGCCGGTTGAAAGAGTCCCAGCACGGAATTTCCCGCAGCAGGCAGCGCCGAATCGGCAAATGGAGCGTGGCGCACCCGCGCAGCCGAGAAACGAAAGGCCAGTCTACAGGAATAACAATCCTGGAGCCGTACAGCGCAATCAGCGTGAGGCGCATCCGCCGCAAGCGCGCCAGACAGAACCACGCCGGACGGAAGCGCGCCCGCAGGAACGGAACGCGCACCCTCAAAACGAAGGGAAGCGCGAGGGTGGAAACGGCCGCGGGCCAGGCCGAGGCCACCAGTAACTGCAGCGTTGGGGCGCGGTCGGGAATGTACGATTTCCCGCAAGCCGGCCGCGCCCTCCCTTCCAGCAAACCGCTTTGGTCCTGCTGACGAGGTCTAAGGCTTCAATACCAGGTCCCACCGAAAGGCCTCAGGACCTGGAAACGAGTCCTGAGGTTCAAGGTCGTAGAGGCGCCCCGTCTTCCACGCCGTTCAAAGCATGTCTCTGCGGCGGAGCTCCTCTGCAGAGGCCAAGAGAACCATGCGCCGTTCCAGGCCTCGTTTTCTTGACTTCGACTTCCACCGGCGACATAATCGGAAGTCAGTTATGCGAGAAGCGGTGATTATTGCCGCCGTCCGCACTCCGATTGGCAAGTTTCAAGGCTCGCTCGCTGCTCTCTCGGCAGTGGACCTCGGAGCTTGCGTGGTACGCGAGGTGGTGCGGCGAGCGGGACTCGGTCCAGCCCAGGTGGATGAAGTCATCATGGGCAACGTGGTCTCGGCGGGCCTGGGCCAGAACCCTGCCCGGCAGGCGGCGCTAAAGGGCGGTCTCGACCCGCGCGTGGCCGCGATGACCCTCAACAAGGTGTGTGGATCGGGACTGAAGGCCGTGGTGCTGGCCGCGCAGGGCATCGAGACCGGTAACACCGAAATTGTGGTGGCGGGCGGCATGGAGTCCATGACGAATTGCCCTTACCTTGTCCCCGGAGCCCGCCAGGGCTTGCGGCTGGGCAACAAGACGCTGGTCGATTCCATGATCCAGGACGGCCTGTGGGATGTGTATGAAGACTTCCACATGGGCATGACCGGCGAGCTGGTGGCGGAAAAGTACAACGTTTCGCGCGAGCGGCAGGATGAGTATGCGCTGGAGAGCCACCGGCGCGCGATTGCGGCCATCAAGAGCGGCAAGCTGAAAGACCAGATTGTGCCCGTCACCGTGCCGGTGAAGAAAGGCGAGACCCGCGAGTTTTCAGTTGATGAATCGCCGCGCGAAGACACTTCCCTTGAAAAACTGGCCAGGCTGAAACCCGTCTTCAAGCAGGGCGGAACGGTAACGGCGGGCAACGCTCCGGGTACGAATGACGGCGCCGCGGCTACGGTGGTGACCTCGCTTGAAACCGCGCAAGAGCTGGGCAAGAAGGCCATGGCCCGAATTGTGGGGCAGGCGGTCAGCGGAGTTGAGCCGCGATGGGTGATGATGGCCCCCGTGGACGCCGTTCGCATACTACTGAAGAAAACTGGCTGGAAGCTCGATGAAGTGGACCTTATTGAACTGAATGAAGCATTTGCCGTGCAGGCCGTGGCGGTCATTGAGCAACTGGGCCTTGACCCGAACAAGACCAACGTGAATGGCGGTGCGGTGGCGCTGGGGCATCCGATTGGCGCCTCGGGCACGCGCATCCTGGTCGACCTGCTCTATGAGATGGAGCGCCGCAACGCGCATCGTGGCATTGCGGCCCTGTGCCTGGGCGGCGGTAACGCCGTGGCGCTGGCGGTTGAGAGAGATGTCCGGTAGTCACGCTAGCTGCAAAATTTGAGATGGAGGTAAGTTTGAACATCAGCCTGGCAGGAGTTGTGGGAGCCGGGACCATGGGCCACGGCATTGCGCAGGTGTTGATCCGCAGTGGCTATCCGGTGGTTCTGCACGACACCTCGCAGGAACTGGTGGCGCGCGGGAAGGATAGGATTTCGCGCGGCCTCGACCGCGACGTGAAGAAAGGGCGGATGACGGCGGAAGAAAAGCAGCAGGCCGAAAGCCGTCTGAAAATCACTACCCAGCTTTCCGACATGGCTTCCGCAGATGTTGTGATTGAGGCGGTGACTGAAAAGTTTGACGTGAAGGCGGCGGTGTTCCGCTCGCTGGAAGAGATCTGCGGGCCCGAGGCGCTTTTTGCCAGCAATACCTCATCGATTTCCATCACGCGGCTGGGCAGCCTGACGCGGCGTCCGGCAAAGTTTGTGGGGCTGCACTTCTTCAACCCGGTGCCCGTGATGAAACTGGTGGAAGTTGTTCCCGGGTTTGATACCTCCGAAGAAACCGTAACGGCGGCCGAGCAGATCGCGAACTCCGCAGGCAAGACGCCCATTCGTGCCAGAGATTTTCCAGGGTTTGTCTCAAACCGGTTGTTGATGCCGATGATCAACGAGGCCGTTTTTGCGGTGATGGAAGGCGTTGCCGGGGTCGAAGGGGTTGATGGCGTGATGAAACTGGGCATGAACCACCCGATGGGGCCGCTGGAGCTTGCAGACCTGATCGGCCTGGACGTCTGCCTGGATATTATGAAAGTGCTTTATGAAGGGTTTCGAGATTCCAAGTACAGGCCATGCCCGCTGCTTGAAAGAATGGTGGAGGCGGGCCGGCTGGGACGCAAATCAGGAAAGGGATTCTACGATTACGCCAAAGCGTAGCCTAGATCAGAGCCAGCACAGATCGCACGGCAAAAACACACCAAGAACAGCCAGCCGCCGCACATAAACGTTCGCGGATACCTGCAGGACAAAGGGAGGATTCCAGCATGCCACAAGACCGAATAGACCGAACAAAGGCCATTGACCTGGCCCTGACGCAAATTGAAAAACAGTTCGGGAAAGGCTCCATTATGCGCCTGGGCTCCAAGCAAGCTCTGGTTCCTGTCGACGTGATTCCTACGGGGGCGCTTTCGCTGGACGCAGCACTGGGCGTGGGCGGAGTTCCGCGAGGACGTGTGGTGGAGGTTTACGGCCCGGAAGCCAGTGGCAAGACAACAATTGCACTGCACCTGGTGGCGGAGGCGCAGAAGCGCGGCGGGATGGCGGCTTTTGTTGACGCTGAGCATGCGCTGGACGCGAAGTATGCCAGCCGGCTGGGAGTGGATGTCGACAACCTGCTGGTTTCCCAGCCCGACTACGGCGAGCAAGCGCTGGAAATTGCCGAAGCCCTGGTGCGCTCAAACGCCATCGACATTATTGTGATAGATTCTGTTGCGGCGTTGGTACCGCGGGCTGAGCTTGAAGGCGATATGGGCGATTCCATGCCCGGCCTGCAGGCCCGGCTGATGTCCCAGGCACTGCGTAAGCTGACCGCACTGGTTTCAAAATCAAAGACCTGCCTCGTTTTCATCAACCAGATCCGGGAAAAGATCGGCGTGATGTTTGGCAATCCTGAAACGACGACGGGCGGGCGGGCCTTGAAGTTCTATTCCTCCGTGCGGTTGGACGTTCGCCGGATCGCTTCCATCAAGGACGCTGAGCACGTGATCGGCAACCGAACCCGCGTGAAAGTGGTGAAGAACAAGTTGGCGCCTCCGTTCCGGGACGCTGAATTCGATATTCTGTATGGTGAAGGCATTTCAAAGGAAGGAGACCTGATCGACCTGGGCGTCGGGTTGAGCTTGATTGAGAAGAGCGGTTCGTGGTATTCGTTCGCTGGAGAGAGAATTGGACAGGGAAGGGAAAACACCCGGCAATTCCTGCTTCAGAATCCTGATATTTACAAGAAAATTGAAGCCGAGCTCCGCAAGACCCTGAGTTTGCCAGTGCAAAACGAGGAGGCTGAACCGGCAGAAACCACTGCGGCGCGAAGCAATAAGAAGTAAGCCCAGCGGCATGAGGCTGGGGCTCCAGGTGGGTGGGGTAAGGGCTGCCGAGCGATCCAGCACACGGTCTCTCAGTACCACCAAGGAGAGGATAGCACGGCATACTGGAAAACATCGGAGGAGAGCTAATCTGCGTTGATGAGGAAATTCGCTGTTGTGGCTGTTGCTCTGATTGGGTTGGCAGGTATTGACATTTTTCCAGGGAGGATCCTCCCGCGGGGACTGGCGGCGCCACTTCCTCCTGTCACCCATCGGACCAAAATTCGCAGGCGGGTTCGCCACACGCGGCGGCGGTATGTTCGCCGGTACTGGAGCCCATGGCGTGTCAGTTCATACGACGACAATCCCGGTGCCGGAGACAATACCGAAGGCGAAAATATGGCCGTGCGCGAAGCCGCACTCCGGGCGCTGGGCCGCTTGAACGGAAGCATTGTTGTGGTCGATCCGAACGACGGGCGGATTCTCACCATCGTCAATCAAAAGCTGGCATTGAGCGGCGCTTTCCGGCCCTGCTCCACCTTTAAGCCCATCGTGGCTCTGGCGGCCTTGAGTCAAGGAATTATTACCCCGAGCACAAAGATTTATGTGGGCCGCCGCTGGTCGTTGGATTTGACCGATGCGCTGGCGCACTCGAACAACGAATTCTTCTACAAGGTCGGCCAGATGGTTGGTTTCAAAGTCCTGTCGCGTTACGCGCACGAATTTGGTCTGGGACATAAAGCCGGTTGGGATATTCCCGGCGAATTGCCCGGAGAATTTCCGACGGCTCCGCCTGCAGACGGTGGCGTCGGCGACCTAGCCTATCTTGGCAAAGGCATGGAAGTGACACCCTTGCAGTGGGCTGCCGTGGCTTCAGCCATTGCCAATGGCGGAACACTTTACTACCTCCAGTACCCGCGCACCAAGGAACAACTTGCGCACTTCGAGCCCAGGGTCCGCCGCCAATTGACCAATCTTAAGGGACAGATCCCCGAGATCAGAGCTGGCATGGCGGCTGCGGTAACGTATGGGACGGCTCGTCTGGCCAATGACGACGCCGTGCAGATATTGGGGAAAACAGGCACGTGCAGCGAAGATGGGGCGCGGCTGGGATGGTTCCTTTCTTATTCCGACGCAAGGCCGAAATACGTTGTAGTTGTCCTGCTGCGGGGTGGGCGGCAGATGTACGGTCCGCACGCCGCTGAAATCGCTGGCCGGCTTTATAGAGACCTGCACCAGGCGAGCCCGAACGAGATCCAAGCGACCAAGTCCGCCTTGGGCGAATAAGCCGGACTGAATCAGGGACCATCGCGTTTTGGCCAGCGCAGGGTGAGAAGGAGTTCTCTCCTCGCAGACCCGAGTCTCTGAAAGCCGCCAGCGGCAAGGTTCGCAGAGGCCTTACGGTTTCTTCTGGTCCGTGACGTTGCCCGCGTGCAGCCCACACTCTTTCTTGGCCTGATCCTCCCACCACCAGCGTCCTTCGCGCTCATGCTGGCCGGGAAGAACTGCCCGGGTGCAAGGCTCGCACCCGATGGAAACGAAGCCGCGCTCGTGCAGCAGGTTGAAGGGAACATTGTTTTCCCGGATGTAACTCCAGACCTGCTGGGAACTCCAGTTGGCAAGAGGATTGAATTTAATGAGCTCACGGTCGGGCGAAGAAAAGACGGGATCGACCTCAACCACGGCCACCTGCGCGCGAGTGGAGGGGCTTTGATCGCGTCGCTGGCCGGTCATCCAAGCATCGAAATTCTCCAGCGCCCGCCTGAGCGGCTCGACCTTGCGGATTCCACAGCACTCCTTGTGGCCGTCTTCGTAAAACGAAAACAGTCCTTTCGCCTTGACCAGATTTTCCACCGAGTCAGGCTTGGGGAAGAAAACCTCCACCGGGATGCCGTAGTGCTCGCGGACCTTGTTGATAAACTGGTAGGTTTCGGAGTGCAACCGGCCGGTGTCGAGCGAGAAGACCCGGAAGTCGCCGCCGATTTTCGCGGCCATATCGATCAGGACAACATCTTCTGCCCCACTAAAGCTGATCCCAATTCCACCCGCAAAGTTCTCGAGTGCGAACTGAATGATCTCGCTAGGCTGCCGATCAACAAGAGATCTTGCAATTTCAGGAGTATCCAATGTTTCTAGTTCCATGGTTTCCTTTCATCCGATTCGGAATGAGACACCTGGAGAGCCTCGCCCCACGCCCCATCTAGCCGACGAGTAAACGCGCCCCCAGCGAAAAATAGAGAATGCTGAACAGCCAGGTAACGTAACACTCGGGAATCCGGCGCGTCAGCCGGCTCCCGATGATGACTCCCGGCACCTCGCCTGCGACCAGCAGAAGGAAAAGGTTCATGTTGAAATTTCCCATCTCCCAGTGCAGCGACCCGGCCAGTGCCGTGGTCACCAGACCAAATAGAATGTCAGTTCCCACCAGGCTTCCCAATGGCAAGGGAACCAGAACCAGCAGCGAAATCATCAGAAGGCTTCCGCTTCCAACAGAGGTCATCGAGACCAAGAAGCCCACAATTGCTCCCACGGCAACCAGTTTGAGACCGCCGTTCGAGATACTGAGATTTGAGGCTCCGGTAAGACTCAAGCCCTTATTCCCGCGCAGGAACGGCAGTAAGAGAGAAACGGAAAAAAGAGTCAGTCCCAGCAGGACCTTTAACACGTGATCCAACTCGGCCGCAGACATCCAGGCTTTTATGTAGTTAATAAACAGGATGCCCGCAACCGAGCCAGGAACGCTTCCGCCCAGAAGGTATCCGGCCAGATTCCATTGAACCTGTCCCAGCTTGCGGTGTTCAAAGACCCCCGCCAGCTTGGTGACCGCCCCACTCATCAGATCGGTGCCAATCACGGTCAGCGCGTGGAAGGGCGTCGCCAACAACAGGAGCGGCGTTAGAATGGCGCCCGCGCCGGTTCCAGTGAGTCCCACCAGCATGCCGGTGATGAAGGCAAGGAAAGGTATGAGCATCAGCCTGACCATCCGGCTCGCTTCTGTTGCTGCCCAAACGCCTGGTGCAGTACGGCGGCAACTTCGGGCCGCGTGAACTCCACCGGCAACTGCTCGCCCTCGCGCAGCACAGCCCTAACCTGCGTGCCGCTCAGCATCACGCGAGACTGCTTGTCGTGGCCGCAGGTCTTTTGTGACGCCATGCCGGCGCACTCTCGACAGTAAAAAGCGTGTTTAAAGGAGAGTGGCGTGATTTTCAACTTGCGAGCTTCCACTTCCAGCGCCGTGGCTTTTTCTCCGCCTGCTGAACAATTGACGACCCGTTTTCCATGAGGTCCGATCATTTCCGCTTTCACTCCTCAGAATCAGATTTCAGTTCCGCGCCCACCTTGCCAGGTCATGGATCGCCCAAAAACAAAAACGCCCGCCGACGTTTTGAATCCGTCAGCGGGCGTCCGTATAAGAAGTACTACTTGCAGTTCGAATTACAAGTCGTTAATCTCCAGCCACACGGCGCCCTCCAACGGAACCCGTACAGCAACATATCCGCTGTGCACCTGTGGCATTAACCGGCTTGTGCATCGAGACTGTCATTATGAAACCAGATAATTCTACCAACGCTGCCCGCCTGTGTCAACAGCTTCCTGGCTGGCTAAAATCGCTGGACTCCGTTGCCTGCAGTGGCAACGCCGTCGTATACTTGCACGTTCATGGCAGCCCTGCTTTAAGAGCGAAATAGTGGCCAGATGATCCGATGGCGAGGGGAGGACCAGATCTTATGAAGCGTACAAATATGCTGTTCCTTGTTTTCATGATGGCTGTGGTCACACCTGTTTGGGGCCAAGCTGCTCAGCAGCCATCTGTGCCTGCACAGACCCACCCAGCCGTAGAAGCGCAGCCGCATCATGCGAGGCGCCGGCAAATCATCATCTCACCCCAGGTGCACCCGGATCGCAGCGTCACCTTCCGTTTTCGCGACCCCAATGCCAAGGAAGTCCAGCTTGCGCTGGAAGGCTCGGAACGGATACCCATGGAGGAAGGACCGAATGGAGTGTGGACTGTCACCACCCAGCCATTGGCACCGGAATATTATGGTTACTCCTTCATTGCTGATGGCGTGAGTCTGGTGGATCCCTCGAACTCGCTCCTCAAGCCCAATCTGCTGGACGTCACCAGTATGGTGCTGGTCCCCGGTACGCCGCCGTCTCCGTGGCAATTCACTGATGTGCCGCATGGAGTAATTCATCATTACTTCTACCACTCCGCGGTGGTGGGCGATAACCGAGATTTCTACGTCTACACGCCGCCCGGATATAATCCCAGGTCAAGGAAGCGCTATCCTGTCCTTTACCTCCTGCATGGCTACAGTGACGCCGCAGATGCCTGGACCGCTGTGGGCCGGGCCAACTTTATTCTTGATAACCTGATTTCCGAAGGAAAAGCCAAGCCCATGATTGTCGTCATGCCGCTCGGCTATGGCGCTCCGGCAATCGTCGCCCGCGGGGGGCCGGGCTTCCGCAGCCAGAACCTTCGCCGGGAAAACGTCACCAAGTTCGGCGAGGCACTGCTCACTGAAGTGATGCCGAGAATCGAAAAGGACTTCCGTGTGAAGACCGACCGCAGCGACACGGCGATCGCCGGGCTTTCCATGGGCGGAGGAGAATCCCTGCAGGTTGGATTGAATCACTTGAATCGCTTTGCCTGGGTTGGCTCATTCAGCGGCGCCACGGGCTCCGATTATGCGAAGGATTATCCAAGCCTCAGTTCCAAGGACAATTCCAGGCTGCGGCTGCTTTGGATTGCCTGCGGCAAACAAGACCCCCTCGTGGGCGAGATGAACCGCAAATTTGAAACCTGGCTCATCTCCAAGAAGATCCAGTTCACGGAAATCTGGACTCCGGGTGTACACAGCTGGATGGTGTGGCGCAACAATCTTGTCCACTTTGCGCCGCTGCTTTTCCAGCACTAGACTCCATAGCAAACACCGGCCAGCAACCTTTTGATTTTGCTTGCCGTTCAGCCTGGCTGGCCATTGCCCCTGCAAGGCAACGGCTGACCGCCGTAATCCTCAGTGTTTTCCACGCGTACTTGTCTTCCCAGCACTTGAAATCTTCATTCCCCCTCTGTCATCAAAATGTAACACTGCATTAACATCCCCTTAACCTGACCCACATATTATTTCAATTCGGTTGGGGCGAAGGGGCATCGCCCCGGTTCCGACCGAGCGGGCTAAACAAACGACATCATTCATTTACCCGTAACGTCTCCACGGACAATGTGGTTACGGGCTGGAGTTTTCTCATCGTCGGGTTGGCAAGCACGGATCCGGCTCCTTTGGCTCTCAATCCCAGCCATCGAACCGGAACGCTGTTGCCGGGTGAGGCGAGGTGTATTCACCCGCCAGATTTATTCTCCCCGAGGTCAAAAGTAAATTTAAGGAGGTTTTTGTGAATATTAGGACATTGATCGGTCTATGTGCGATCATCCTGGCCAGCACGGTGATCGTGTGGGCCCAAGGCTCAGCCGGTGTGCAGGGGCAGGTACTGGACCAGAGCGGCGCCGCTATTCCTGGCGCCACAGTTACCGTAACCAATACCACGACCGGGACCAGCACAGGCACAACAACCGATGCCCAGGGGCGGTTTAAGGTGAGCGGCCTGGCCGCCGGGCGGTACGTGGTGACAGTGAAGGAGTTGCACTTCCAGACTTTCAGGGAGCAAGTCGCGGTGGGATCTGGACAGCAAGCCACTGTCCGGGCCAAACTGATGATCCGTGCCGCTGCTGAGACCGTGAATGTCCGGGCCAGCGCGGTTCCAGGCGCTACTCTCCAGCCCTCGCAGGAGCAGATCCTCAAGTCCAACCAGACCATCCGGGTGCTCAGCCGCCGGGATATGGATGCTGTCGGCCCTCTGGCTGGCGCTTCCCAGGTCATCTCCATGGCACCCGGCGCCAACGTGGTCAGCTACGGCGGCACCGGACAGCAGAAGGCCACCATCTCGCTGAACGGCATCAACCAGGGCTGGGGTGGCTACGGCGGTTACACCTATCCGGGCTCACTCGGCGTCACGCTCGACGGCATTCCGATTGTTGACGCGGGCAGCGGGTTGTGGCCCTCTGCCTCACTTCCTCAGACCAACATGTTCCAGAACACCAGTATCACCTACGGGCCGGGAGATCCGGTAGACCGCTATTACACCAACATCGGTGGCTCCGTCGAGTTCACACCTGTGCAACCCGCCTCCAAGGCGCACATCGACGGCACCCTCAGCTTTGGCAGCTACAGCCAGAAGAACCTGGAGCTCAACATGCTGACCGGCCTCTATCACGGCTGGTCTACCGTGGTTTCCGGGGGCATCGGAAAAGGCGACAGCTTCCGCACCGCCCAGGACGGATTCGCCAACCCCGGCAAGGACGGCGCAGTCTACGCCAAGACGACAAAATCCTTCCAGACTGGCATCTTCTCTATCGGCGGGTATTTCGCCAGGGCCGGCGCTTACCGCGCACAGATCATTCCGATGACCGCGGTTCCAGGCCTCACCGTTCTTGGACTAGACGTGCCGAACGCTCCGATCTACAGCCAGCAGACCTCGGGTTTCTACAGCACCTTGCCCTTCGACAGCTACAACAAGTATGACGTCAACGAGCTGGGCATGCTCTACGCCAAGGAAACCTTCCTGCTGAGCAACACGACGGGCGTGCAGAACGATACCTGGTACACACATGAATTCCGCCTGCACGAACGGACGAATGACGTCTATGTCCCATCCGACGCACAAGCCCAGGAATGGAATAACCCGCACCACAATACGATCGGCGACCGGCTGGTTGTGAGTGAAAACCTCCCTTTCAACAAGGTGTCAGAAGGCGGTTACTTCGTTCATGATATCTACAACAGCCGTAACAACTTTTTCAATCCTATCGACGGCGGAAGCGGCGTTCAGCAGATTGTGAACATCGGGGGCAAGATCCGCTCCTCCTACTTCATCCAGGACAATTTCGCGGCCTTCGTTCAGGATGACTTTCACCCGGTCCCCTGGCTGCACATCACCCCGGGCGTCCGGTTTGACCGCTACAGCACCAACTATTACTCCGGCACATTACAGGATTTTACCTTTGCCCCTGGCGTAATCCTCAGCACCCACTGCCCCCAAGACCCGAATTTCGTCTCGGTGCCCAACTCCAACACGACGGACCAGGGCGCTGCCTGCGGCAACCACCAGGCCCGCACGGCTGTTGAGCCTTCAATCAACGCGGCAGTCAACGTGCGGTCCTGGCTGACGCTCTACGGTGGGTATGTGAAAACCTACCGCTCTCCTTCCCTCGGAGGCGGTGGCGGAATCTTCCAGAGCAAGGATGCCAACAAGTACTACATTCTTGCCAGCGGCGGTTATTACCAGGCAGGCTTCAAGGTTCACGTGGCGCACTTAGCGCATATGAGAAACGTGCTGTTCGGCGCGGCTTACTATCACCTGACCTATTCGAATGAGCAGTTGTCTGTTGAACTCGGAAACGGCAATGTGATCAACACCAGCGGCAGTTCGAACTATCACGGCGTCAACGCCTACTTTGACATCAACCCCATCACGAACATGCACCTGTTCACTAACCTGAACGGCGAAGGCGCCAGCTATACCCAGTTCGTCAGCGGCGGCGTCGAGTTTGCCGGGTTGCCGGTGCCTTATGTGCCGGCGGAAACCTGGAATACCGGTGCTTACTACACCGTTGCACCCCACGAGCGCACGCTCTTCGAGCCGCGTTTCTGGTTCCAGTTCATGGGACCGCAGCATATTTTCGACAATTGCGGCCTGGTTAACGGAGCCTGCACCACCGCCGTGCCCAGCCAGAAAACCATGCCTTCTTACGAGACGGCCAATCTGTCGTTCGATATTCCTGTTGTGAAGCACATCAGCTTGGACCTGGACATGCTCAACCTGTTCAACCAGCACTACAACATTTACGAATATATCTCCTCCGGCGGCTACTACGGGACCTCGACTGCCGGCTATGCGTTTGCTTATCCGGGTGAGCCGTTCACCGTCTTCGGCAGCGTCCACTTTGCCTTCTGACGTGCTCGGAAGAAAATCAACCCATAAACACGAACGCCGCGGTATCGCATCGATGCCGCGGCGTTTTTGCTGTGGCGCCGGTGACCCCACCGGCGCACTGCAGCGCTGAGGACAGCGCCGATACAATAGGTGTCGCGATCAAAGGCCGCGTGCCCCAACCATCGCGCTCAATTCCGATAGCGAAGTGATGCGCGGGCAGGTGGCATCCGGGTAGGCGCCGACGCGGTCCAGAAGAATTCCGCGAAGGCCTGCCAACTGCGCGCCGCCGATGTCAGTGGCATAAGTGTCGCCGACGTAAAGCGCCTCCTGGGGCATCATTCCGGCGCGTTCGAGAGCAATCTCAAAAATCTCTGGATGGGGTTTCTCAACGCCCACAATCGACGAGTCGATCACAAATTCCAGATAGTCACGCAGCCCTGCCCGCCGCAACTCGCCTTCTACACTGCCGTCGGAGTTCGAAATGACAGCGAGAAAGAATCCTGCCGACTTCAGGCTGGCGAGAACCGGGACGGTCTCCGGCAGAACCTTGGACCAGGTGTGAATGTCCCGAAATCTTTCCATCACCACCTCAATTGCAGCCGGGACGGTCTTCTCCGGCGCGCTAATCTGTTTTAGAAGCGCGTCGAGGTATTTTTCCCAATACACACCGTTGCTTGCCCGCGGAACACGTCCCTCTCGAATTTGCGGCCAGAGCACCTCGTCCAGTTTCCTCTTCCCTGCACGCTCTGCCTGGTGAAACTGTTCGGCACGTACACGGAACCCAGCCTTTTCGAGGTCCTGAATCAGCGCATCAAGCTGTGGGAAAAGCAGGGTGTTTCCTGCGTCAAGGAAAATTGCACGTAGCGGAGTGGTCATTCGGGATATGTTCCTTTTGCTGGGCAGTGTCACGCGAGTCCTGAAGCTACGCCCGCCACGGCCTGATGAATTTGCGCCAGAAGAAGTTTCTTATCATCCTCCGGCAGGAAAGCGGCTCGCACGGCATTCTTGCAGAATGCGGCCACCAGCTCATCCGAGAGCGAAAATTCGCTGGCTGTTCGTGTGAGCTCCTGCTCGATGGAGGTCCCGAACAAGGCCGGATCATCCGAATTGAGAGTCATGATCACGCCGGCCTTGAGGAAAGTTTGTAAGGGATAATCACCAAACTCAGGTATCAACCCTATCGCAACGTTGCTTCCGGGGCAGGCCTCTAAAGGAATTTTATGATCGCGAAGCAGAGCGCACACGTCAGGATCGCGGGCCGCGCTCAAGCCGTGGCCAATGCGTTCCACCTGCAAAAGCTCAATCGCCTGGCGCACGCTCTCGGCCCCCACGGTTTCTCCAGCATGAGCAAGGGTGTGGAGGCCGCAGTCACGAGCCTCACGATAAACATCAGCAAAGAGTTTCGATGGCCCGCGCTCCTCGTCGCCTCCTAACCCGAAGGCCACGACACCCGCTGAGCGATACCGGCTTGCCCACCTCAGCACCTCACGGGCATGATCTGGACCAAAATGACGAATGGCGTCGAAAATCCAATTGACCTGCATGCCCAGGCGCGCTTCCGCCTCGAGCGCGGCGGCCCGAATGGCTTGATACACGAGGTCGAGCCGCTGCTTCTTCCAGAGAACCACACCCGCAGAAAGCGTGATCTCCGCATACTTCACGTTCTGGGCCGCCAGCCACTCCATCAACCGGACCGTCGCCAGCGCGTAATCTTCCGGGGTTTCAAGCATCAGAGCTGCAAACTTGAACGCCTCAACAAACTCCGTGAACGTTGAATATCGAAATCCGCGCTGCTGGCGCTCAAGAATCCATTCCGCGACTTCGCTTTCTTTGCGGCCTTTGCGATGCGAGAGGTCGCGCAACGTATTCGGCTGGAGGCTTCCCTCAAGGTGCAGATGGAGTTCCACCTTTGGGAGTCTCGCAATAAGTTTCTCGGAGAGCGGCACCGTGAGAATCCTTGAAGATCAGCCTGATTGTTTCACCAGACGCCCCGTCCCACACGGAAAGACGCAACAGGTGTGTTTATTGCCGAGGCAATTGAGGACGGCCCGCGTTAAGCCACGCACTGTACCAGTAAGAACCAATATCATGCGCAGCCTCGCTGATCTCCTTCATTACCGTCGAACCCACGCTTGAATAGAACCGGTCAAAGTAATCGTCGGTGTAGCCCGGCTGGGCACCAAGCGCCTGAAGGTCGGCCAGGAGAATCTGGTCAACCCAAGTATGTGATTCCAGAACCATCTGGAAGGCGTACTCAGTAGGATCGTTCACTTTTGAGGCACTATCGGGGCGGAACATGAAAAAGTGAGAATAGCGCTCGATAAGGCCAGTTCCAAAACGCGTCTCGAGTCCATCCTGGCCTGTAAGCTGCCCGTTATAATTCTGCGTTGTATGCAGGGGGTCATGAGCGTCCGCGATGTAAAACGCGAGCGCTGCGCCATCCAGCTTGACCTGTTGCCATTCACGTCTCCTGAAAGCGTTGGTCAGCTTCAGGCTGTATTCTCCAATCTGCCAGGGAAGCACGCCGTTGCGAGTGATGTGCTTCAACCCGTATTTACGGACAGCAGCCTTGTAAGAGTGCGGAAGATCGCGATAGGGAAACATACCGTACTTGTTGAGAAAAATGTAGTGCCGCATCCGCTCGTAACGATCCTTCTTCATCCACTGGTCAGGGTCGTTGGCATGGTCAAGAATAAAGGTGCGGTTCGACTCGAAGTAGTTGCGTAAATTCTGTGGCAGGGTGCCGATCGCCCAGTCGTCGGCCAATCGATGGGCCTGAGGGCCCCACGCGTAGGCAGGGCGGGCCGCTGGGGCTGCAGCAACGGCGAGCCCAACAAGCATCGAGAGGACCCAAACACAGTCCTTTTGGCGGAAAGGAATGAATCCCGAGGATGCGTGTTCGGTGTTCATCCAGTTTGGGCTTCGCGGCATCGGTTGCTCAACCATCACCATTTTACAGCATGCGCGGCTT
This sequence comes from Terriglobia bacterium, assembly GCA_046705285.1. Lineage (GTDB taxonomy): Bacteria > Acidobacteriota > Terriglobia > UBA7540 > UBA7540 > SCRD01. The sequence continues at coordinate 80,205 of JBJKQK010000073.1, read as the reverse complement.
TTTTCGCTTTTCTCAGTGTTCGCCAAGATCTGCCTGCATCACCCGGTCTCGGCCGGAGTTTTCCGAATTTTCCCGGGCAAACTCACTGTGGTGGCGGCTGTAAGCAAAGTAGATCGCCAGACCGATGGCAAGCCAGATTACGAATCGGAGCCAGGTTTCGACCGGCAGGCTGGCCATCAGGATCAGGCAACAGAATACCGAAGCAATGGGAAGCAGCGGAACCCAGGGAACGCGAAAACCGCGGCGGCGATTTGGCTGTGTCCGGCGCAGTATCAGAACGCCTACCGAAACCAGCAGAAAAGCGAACAGCGTTCCAATATTTGAAAGGTCGGCGAGCGTGCCGATGTTGAAAATCCCGGCGGGGATGGCGACAAAGAATCCCGCCGTCCAGGTGCTGACGTGGGGTGTGCGAAACTTTTCGTGGACCTTTGAAAACGCCCGCGGCAGAAGGCCGTCGCGCGACATGGCAAACCACACGCGGGCCTGGCCCAGTTGGAAGACCAGCAATGAACTCAGCATGCCCGTTAAAGCGCCGATCGTCACCCAGCGTTCAACATTGTGCAATCCGATGGCCGCCAGCGCATTGGCCACGGGAGCAGCGTTGCGCAGCGATTCCCAGGGCTGAATGCCCGTCAGCACAATCGCGACTGCGCAGTAAAGGATGGTGCAAACAACCAGCGACGCGATGATTCCGAAAGGAACGTCTTTCTGCGGATTGCGGCATTCCTCGGCCGCCGTGGAGACGGAATCAAATCCGATGTAAGTGAAAAAGACAATGGCCCCGCCGGTCAGCACTCCCTGAAAGCCGTTGGGCATGAAAGGCTTCCAGTTGGACGTCTTAATGTGGTCGGACGCCCAGGCGATGAAGATCAAAATGGCGATGATCTTCACCGCGACCATAAGGTTGTTGGCGCCAGCACTTTCCTTGATGCCCACCACCAGGATCACGGTGAGAAGCATCACCACAATAAAACCTGGCAGGTTGAAATATGATCCTGTCAACTGGAGCGAGGAATTGAGCATGGGCTCAGAGAACTTGCGAGGCAGCGTGAGCCCGAAGTTCTGGAGCAGGCTGTCAAAGTAAGCGGAGTAGCCGACGGCGACAGCCATATTGCTGACTGCGTATTCCAGAATCAGGTCCCAGCCGATGATCCAGGCGATCAGTTCGCCCAGCGTCGCGTAGGTATAGGTGTACGCGCTGCCGGCGATCGGAATCATGGACGCCAGCTCTGCATAGCACAGCCCCGCCAACCCGCAGACAATCGCCACGAGGAAGAACGAGAGGGCAATGGCCGGACCCGCGCCCGGGCGGCCTGCCGTCCCTACAGCGTGCTCGCCATGCAGAAGGACGCCCAGCAACGGTGCGGCCATCAGTGAGTGATAATTCAGCTTCTGGCCCGCGGCCGCCGTACCCGTCAGCACAAAGATGCCAGCGCCGACGATGGCTCCGACTCCGAGAGCCGTCAGCGACCACGGGCCAAGCGTCTTGCGAAGGCGGTGTTCGGGCTCTTCGGCATCTGACAGCAGCTTGTCAATGCTCTTCGTGCGAAAGAATTGTGAGGTCAAGCCACTCCTTTGAATAGGCAATCAGCAGACTTGGAGCGGCAAGGTTTGCCCGCCGTCCGTAGCAAGGCTGAAGCCGCTGAAGACCACCGGACACCGTTTGGGCAGCGACCGTATTGTCCGCCAAACGTTACGGTGCGCCGCCTTGAACGGTCCTTACTACCGCCGGCCTGCCAGCCCAGGACCTTTCTTCTTGACCTTCGGCTTGTGAGAACCCCGCGGCTCTGTCTGTTTAGCCTTGGGTGGCTGCTTCTTGCGCGCCTCTCGCTTCAACTTTTTTCGTTCAACTTTGTCTTTGACGTTCCTGGTGTTCACCTGTCTTCTCCTGCTTGTGCATTGTAGTCGGCCGATGACCGCTGCATGTCCTGACTTTCTATCGCTCGCCGCTTTTCGTTGCCGACAGAAGCTTCTGAGGGCCATGCTGTCCCACGATTTCGCGGACGATGACCCACTTGGATCTTCTGATGCGGACCATTCTTCAGACCTTTTCGAGAGAGGCAAAGCGTTCCACCAGTTTTTTTTGGCCGTAGCCGGGAAAGCTGACGGTCAGCCTGGTATCGTCACCTTCGCCTTCACAACCCAGAACAATCCCGATACCGTATTTTGGATGTCGGACCCTTGACCCCTGCCGCCAGCGAGGGGTGGCCACAGGCCGGGCGCGGGGTATCGCCGGTTCTGATTTCGAAAAGTTACGCTTGCCTCCACGTTCGGAAATGAACCTTTCCACTCCAGCGGCGGAATTGACGGCATTCCCCCAGGTCGTGCGCGTCTTTGGCGCAAACATCGCAACATTGAGCGGCTCCAAAAGCTGAAATGGAATCTCGCTCAAGAAACGTGAAGGCTTCGTTCCCTCCGACGACTGCCGACCGTAGGTCCGCCGCTCGCGAACCCAGGTGAGAACCAACCGATCCTTGGCGCGCGTCATGCCAACATAACACAGCCTGCGCTCTTCTTCGAGTGCAGCATTGTCGTCAGCCGACAGTTTGTGCGGAAAGAGCCCTTCTTCCAGCCCTACCAGGAAAACCACTGAGAATTCCAGCCCCTTGGCACTGTGGAGCGTCATCAGCGTCACGCGGGCGCGCTCGTCGTAATTGTCGGCATCTGAAACCAGGGCAGCGTGGTCGAGGAATTCCGCAAGCCGTTCCCCTCTCTCTTCAGCTTCCGCGGCCGCGTTCACCAGTTCGCGCAGATTTTCAATGCGGCCCTCGGCTGCCGGTGTCTTCTCCGCATCCAGGGTTTCCAAGTATTGAGTATGTTCGAGAATAGCACGAAGGAATTCACTGAGAGAAAGCCGGTCGCGGTCGGCAACAAGCCCTATGATTAGCGCGTGGAAGGTCTCGAGAGCTTTCAATGCCCGGTTTGAAAGCAGCTCGGGACCAAGAGCCAGCGCCTGTTCCAATGCCCTCCACAGCGGCAGTTCTCTCTGCGAGGCAAGGGCCTGCAATTGATCGACCGTGGTTTGTCCAATTCCCCGCGGCGGCGTGTTGATAATGCGTAACATTGCGGAAGAATCGCTAAGATTGTTCGCCAGGCGGGCGTACGCAAGCGCGTCTTTGATCTCCGTACGGTCATAAAAACTGGTCCCGCCCACCACGCGATATTGGGTTCCCATTCTCCTCAGAGCTTCTTCCAGTATCCGCGACTGCGCATTGGTGCGGAAAAGCACGCCAACGTTTTGGGCCGAGCCCTCCTGCAGGACCTTGGAAATCTCCGCGGCCACAAACCAACCCTCCTCATCCGCATTCCGCGCTTCGTAAAGACCAACGCGCAATCCCGCGCCGCGGTCAGTCCTCAATGTTTTTCCCTTGCGCGCGATATTGTGGCTCACCACAGCCGTCGCCGCATCCAGAATCATTTGTGTTGAGCGGTAATTCTGCTCCAGGCGGATCATTTCGGTGCCGGGATAATCCTTGTCGAAATTCAGGATATTTTCAATGTCGGCCCCGCGCCAGCGGTAGATTGACTGGTCCTCGTCGCCCACCGCGCAGATGTTCTGCTGGGCTCGCGTGAGTTGGCGGATCAGTTGATACTGAATGCGGTTGGTATCCTGGTACTCATCAACCATAACGTACCGGAAACGCTGGTTGTATTCCTCTGCGATGTCGGTCGCGTCATCGAACAGTGCAACAGTTTTGAGCAGCAGATCATCAAAATCGAGCGCATTCGATTGCCGCAGCATCTTTTCATAACGCTCAAACAGAACGGCCAGGTTGCGCGTGGAAGGATCGTAAGCCTCGTCCTGTATTCTTTCGGGCGTGACACCCCGATTCTTGGCGGCACTGATGCGGGCCAACACCGCCCGCGGTGTCGTGATCCAGTCGCTCAATCCCAATTCTTGCCCTGCAAGCTTCACTGTCCGCTGCTGATCGTCTTCATCGTAAATGGTGAAATCGCGAGTGTATCCGAGGAGATCGATGTGGCGCCGGAGGACGCTGACGCAAAACGAATGGAAAGTGGAAATGTGCGGCAGAGCGCCGATCCTGCCGCCCAGCAACCCTGCCACACGGTCTTTCATCTGATCGGCTGCCTTGTTCGTGAACGTCACGGCCAGAATATTCTCAGGAGGAACTCCACAAACCTCAATCAGATAAGCGATGCGATAGGTGATAACACGTGTCTTGCCGCTGCCCGCTCCCGCCAGTATCAGCAGCGGGCCGTCCGTGTGTTCCACAGCGGCGCGTTGCTGGGTATTAAGCTGGTCCACTAATGAAGTCATGACGGATTCATCAGGCAGGAAGTTCTCGCGGCGGTCCCCTCGGCGCGGTCCCTGCATCCAATCGTTGCGGCGCCCATCGCATCAAGTGAAGTTCGATCAGCGATGTTCAAAGACTCGATTGTACACGATGCACCGCACGCCAACCAAATGGAGCCACAGGAGGATCAAACTGAAGCCGGAATAAGAAATTCACCTGGATCGCGTAGGGGCAAGCTTTGAAAACGGCTTCAGCGTCTCCCTCCCTCGTGCTGTTGGCGTTGCATCTGCAGTCTGATGGCCACCGGATCATCAAGAACCGCCGAAGGCGGCAGAGGCTCGTCGCGACGCGCAAAGTAATCTGGGTCGCGCGCTTTTGCGGGATCAAAGATACGAGAATCCTCTGGAAGCGCGGTGTAGGGGGCGAAATCCGGATGGTTGGTAAAGCAAGAGGCAAGGCTGGTGGCTGCCGCGTCATACTGGTTGATGGGTGGAAGGCCGAAGATCAGGTCAAATGTTTTCAGAATGCTGAGTATGCTTTCATGAACGTGCGAAACCCCCCGCCGCGAATAGGGACTGATTACGAGAAGCACGCTGCGGTGAGCATCAACGTGGTCCTGACCGTCCTGAGCGTCATCTTCGGTGACAAAGATGGCCATATTCTGCCAGAACGGGCTATGGGAGAAGAGTTGCACCAACTTGCCCAGTGCCAGATCATTGTCCGCCACGTAAGAGGCGCGGTAAGGGTAGCCATCCTTGGGACGCGGCTTTGCCGTGTGGTCATTGGGTAACCAGATGTAGATAAATTGCGGCAGCGGCTCCTTACCGCTCAGATAGCGTGTGTCGAATTCATGCTTGAATTGCTTGAATCGATACTGGTCTGGGATAGATGTATTGAAAGTAGGGTACGTGTGCGATGTGTTCATGAACAAGACCTCTGGCATTGGCACGTTTGTCGATTCGCGTACGCCTGTCGGTTCGGTTCCCTCTCCTTCAGTTTCCCCCGCCAGTTCAAGGCCCTCCCCGTAGTTACGGAATGTGATGCCGTGGCTCGACAGATGTTCCCAAAGCGAACCTGCTTGCAGGTAGTCCTCCGGAGCGATTGACGTGCTTCCGATCTGCAGCCGCCCAGGCGCATCTTGGTCGGGCTCGAAGCTGAACTCGCCCCCATAAGCAGCCGGCCATGCGGATTCAACCACGGTGTTCGGATAGGTCGCCACCAGCCAGCGGTGGCCGTCCACCGAAACATCGGAGTCCACATAATAGTTGTCGCTCACGCCAAAACGCTCGGCCAGAGCGTGCTCATTAGGCGTCACGCGGACGTGCTCGTAGGTCGGCTCACCGTGTTCGCTGACCGTTGCATCGTCGCCATAATTCGCCAGCTCCGGATCGCCGTTCACTTTCTCGCCGCCCACTGACTTCAGATCGCCGAAAATCTGGTCAAACGTACGGTTCTCTTTGACTATAAAAACGACATACGTGATTTTGGAACTCACGTGTCCTGCCGGTGGAATAGGGAAGTCAGCCTGCCGCAGCGGTTCCTCTTGCGGAATGAAGCCATTATTGTGCAGAACTTGCTGCGTTAGCTCGTGGAGATCCAACGTCTTCGGCGCTGGCATGATCGAAATCACGCCTTTGGTGATGTCGCCGATGTAATCTCCCGCCGGGCCTTCATGGAAATTCGGACCACCGTTGGGTCCGGAACCAAAACCTTTGGCGTTGTCAATATAAAGAGTCCGGCCGTCCGGGCTCACGGCCACGCGTGCAGGAAACCACCCCGTGGGAACGTAACCCAGCACCTTTTCCTGCTTTGTATCAATCACCGCCAGAGCGTTGATCCCCGCACAGGCAACGTAGAGACGGCTTCCATCAGGACTCAGCGCAAGGCCAAAAGGCAGCAGGCCGCGCAGAGCGGCTACACTTTTAGCCGGCTGCAGTATGAGTGTTTTTTCCACCGTACCCGTGTGTGCGTCCAGAATGCTGATACTGTCCTGGGCGGAGTTACTCACATAGACTTTGTCCCGGCCCGCCACAACCGCTCCGGGGCTCGAACCTCCGATCGATTGAGGTCCGATCGGAAGGCCGGTCCGGACTCGCGCTTTCACCTCGGGATGGCTGGGGTCTGCTACGTCAAGGACATAAACCGAATTGGATTGCGGAACGTTTGGGCTCCCGAGCCCGGGTATTTTCTTGCCCTGCACCACCGTTCCTTCCGCAGCCTGCCTGGAGGGAAATCCAAAAGGCGGGAAATCAAGTCCGGTGTGCAGCGCGTCCTTCGGGTTGTACCCTGGCACCAGCGAATAGCGGAACATTCCGACGTTTGTTACATAGGCCGTCCTGCCGTCGGGCGAAAGGGCCAGCCCGAATGGCAGCCGCCCCACGCGCACGCTGGCGATCATTCGGCGCGCCTGCGTGTTGAAAACCACCATGCGGAAGTAGGCCAGGTCCAGCGCGTAAAGATACTTGCCGTCCGGCGATAGCTTCAGGTCACCCGCCAGGCTGTAGCGGTAATTCTCCCCGTGGTAGCGGCCGTTCAGGTTGAGCGTGCCGAGGTCGCGCCGCGTTTTCAGGTCGAAGATGCCGATTTTGCCGTTGTTGCCCTCGGAAAGATAAAGGGTGCGATTGTTCGGTGCGATGGCCACGCCCAGATAAACGCTCCTCGGGTCAGACTCGGAGTTTATCGGCGGAAATCCCGGGGTAATTTGCCCCACCAGTGGTTTGTTACTGGAAAGATTCGAGATGATGGAAACCGAAAACGGCCAGGTACCATTGTTGGAGGTCACCAGCATCTTGCCGTCGGGACTGAGCGTCATGCCATAAGGGTGCGGTGCAACTTTAACCTGCACTCCCTGCGGCGTAATCAGCCGCCCGTTGGGAAGAATCGAGGTTCCTCCCGGAACGATCTCAGTGGGCCGATTACCCGCCGGCGCGCCGAGTTCAGCAACACGCGCCGGACGTTTTGCGCAACTTGAAACAAAGACGCACGATGAGAAGACGAAGACAAGAACAGCGAAGCGGACCTCCGGAGACTCATTGACTGGCACGGCGAGTCCTCCCGTTATGAAGAATTAGGAACTGACAGATCTGGTATGACATGGCGCCCTATGGGTCGCGATTCCTGCGTGGTAATGCTGTCTGTAGAAGAACAATCACTATAGCAATTGTTGACCGTGAAGTACATCGGCAATGCGAAAAGGATAGCCTCGAGCACCCGGGTTTTTGCGTGAGAGCTCATTGTCGCTGCTTTATCACCCGAAGCCTGCAGAAAATATTCCGAGCCGGAAAAATCCAGGCCAGATGTTTCTCATAGAAGTCCGGCGACCATCCTGCGCAAAGGCGCCCGAGGTTATCGAGCAGAAAGTTGCCGCCAAATGTCAGGCGTCGCTCAAGAATCTCGAAGCCGCCTGCCCCATAAGTAAAGTTTTCGAAGGCGTCGCGCACAAAGTAATCGAAGCTGTGCAGGCCCAGGTGGAAAAGATGGGTGGGATCAGTATAGGAATCAGGAGAGCTGTAATGCGGTGTTACAGCTATCACCTCAGCGCCAGGCTTCGCAACACGATGGACTTCCCTCATAGCCGCCAGGAGGTCCTTCTGATGCTCAAGAACGTGCGAAAGGTAAATCCGGTCCGCACAATCCGACCGCAGGGGCCACGGAATATGGGCGAGTTCGCAACGGATGTCCGCACTGGAGCCTTTCTCGCGGTCGAGGCCAATGGCTCCCGCTTCCTGCTTGTTTGTACCGCACCCAACGTCAAGGATCAGCATGGATTAGGGTATCCGTTACCGTCTGGCCATTCCATGATAACATCCGGCGCACACAGGCACGTGCCAACGGTGAGCTTTGCTGTTCAGGTTTCCACAACAAGCCGTCGAACTGGCCACACCTTTTCAATAGACGATGGTGAAGTTGCCGTGGGGGCCGGTAAAGACACTGGGCATGTCCCACACCGGCACGCGTGGTGCATGGCTTTCGCCGCCGATGGGTTGGCCTGAGCTGCTGAAGAGTTGCCAGGCGAGCGAACCACCTTGATTCCAGCCGGTTCCTTCCGTCCAGGAAAGCAGAACTTCGCCGTGAGAGTTGGCTGCGACAGCGGGGTGTTTTCGATCGCCGTTCTGGCCAGGTGCGGCAAATGAGGAGGAAAGCCGGAGAGTGTGCGGATTGATTTTATCGAAGTAAACCTCGCCCGCTTTTTCCCACGCGGCGAGCACGTGCTGCCCGCCTTCGCTCAGATAATCTGTGCTCATGGGACAGGCATTCAGCCTCCACGAGGAAATCTCTTCGGAGCGAAAGGTGCGGCCTCGATCAGTGGAAACCAGCAGCATCATGTCGCGATGGATTCCCTCGGCGGCAGCACGGTACAGGATGAACAGCGCGCCAAGACGGTCGACAAAGGCGCGCATCCCGCAGCAGCCGCATGCGCCCAGCGCGGCGGGCGAAACCGCAACTTCCCGAGCAAAGGTCCGACCGGCATCGGTGGATTGTGCCAGATAGACACGCCGGTGGGCCTCTCCCGGCTTCTTGCCCGTGGCGTGCCACACCACATAGACATCGCCTTCGCGATCAGCGGCCACAGAAAGTCCGCCATCGAGACCTTTGGCATAATGCACTAGATTTCGCTGGGGTTCAAAAGCGGTGCCGGCAGTGTTCAGCCGCGAAAAGAGCAGAGGAGTGGAACCGTCCGGTCCTCGTGGTTGCGCCTGCGACGCACCAAACCACACAACATAGACACGCCCATCCGTCCCCAATGCCATCTGGGGCGCACGCACCGTTCCAACCGCCAGAGCACTCCCTGGCTGGCTATTCACTCGAATGGGTTCTGAAAAGGATTTCGCACCCGGTGCGCGTTCGGCATATTCGATATTGCCGGCAGCGGCATCCCCCGTGAAGTAGATCATGTGAAGCACTCCGTGTGAATCGACCGCCGTCTGCGGCAGAATGCCTCCGTCAGGGACCCGCAGGAGCCTCACCTGAGGAACCCCTGGGTAAGGCCTGGTTTCTGAATAGACAAGCGCTACGACAGCCAGGACAGCAGCCATTGGCCACATGATTTTGGCACGGTGTCGTTTCATTGATCGAACCCGAGCGCGCTATTTCTTCTTCGGCGGCTGGGACGGCCGCATCTCAATTCGGCTGGCAAGCGCTGTTTTTGGAAACAGGTAAAGATCAACTACTGCCTTCGCGATATCTTCTCCCGTGAGCTTCCATGAGGCGCTGGGTTTCGTCCCAGGAGCGCCGCCAAAATCCGTATCCACACTGCCCGGCATGATGTAACTGACCCGAATGCCGTCGTGCCGCACGTCCTGCATCATCGCTTCAGAGAAGCCGTTCAGTCCGAACTTGGAAGCGTTGTAAGCGCTCCCGCCCGCAAACGGATTGACTCCTGCCAGGCTGGAAATGTTGAAGATGTAACCGCTGCCTCGTTTGCGCATCAGCGGGATGGCTTCGCGGCAGCAGTAGAACACCCCGGAAAGGTTTGTTTGGATTGTTGTGTCCCACTCTTCCGCTGTCAACTGGTCAACTGGTTTGAAATAAGCCAAGCCGGCATTATTAACCAGAATATCAATGCCTCCGAATTTTTCCGCGGCGCCGCGCACAACTTTCTGGCAGTCTTCATACCGGCGAACATCTGCAACCATGCCTTCGACGCTCGCTCGAGGCAGTTTCTTGAGCTTTTCCAGAGCCGAATCCAAATGTCCCGCATCGCGCCCGCAGATGAAAACCTTCGCCTCCTCACGCAAAAGTCTCTGGGCGATGCTGAAGCCGATACCCCGTGTTCCGCCGGTCACTACCGCAACTTTGCCCCGAAGTTCGTCCGCCATGAATGCCTCCTTTTTTCATCCATGATAACACCCGCTACGCCGGCAATGGCGCATGCGCAAGCCGGCAGTCGCACCGACAGATCAAATCGTTCCGGAATTGAGCTCAAAACTTGCAGAAAGGTGACGCCCCGCCCTGCATGCAACGAGTGGACGTTGCCTCAGCGAAAAAAACGGGGCAGGACATGTTTATGCCTTGCGCAGCAGCAGAGTTTCCACCGAGTGCGGAGGAATCTCGTGGACAAACGGATTGCCTTTGACGGAAATCGGCTTCTCGGGACCTGCCTTCACTAAACTTGGCTGGCTGAACGTGTTTTGGTCGCGTACGCTTCCAGACGTCAGTTGCCGCTGGGTGCCGCTGAACCCACCGGAATATTCCAAGCCCGTGATCTGAATTTCCACTTCCAGCGGGTCCGTAAGATGCTGATTCACCAGCGTCAGGCAGAGTTCTCCCGTTGATTCGTTGCGAGATGCAGAGGCGCTGACGTACGGACGCTTGACCTCATGTCCCCGCCCTTCTTCCGGAGATCCCGGTTCGGCCTTCCTGATCGTAAAGCTAGATGAATCCACCAGCGTCCTCAGTGCCGTGGCGTCCATGTGCGGCTGATAAAGATCGAAGACATAATACGTCGGAGTAAGCACCATCTCCTTCCCGCGTGTGAAGGCCATGCACTGCAGCACGTTGAAGGCCTGTGCGATGCAGGCGATTGAGATGCGATTCCCAAAACCGTTGAGGCTGTTGAGAACCACTGCCGCGACCAGTGCGTCGCGCAGCGTGTTCGGCTGCATCAGCGCGTTCTTGCCCGTGTTGTGGGTCCGATGCCAAACGCCCCATTCGTCCAATGAGATTCCGATGGTTGGGCCGTTGACTTCGGTGTAATTGTCAATTACACCGATAGTCTTGCGGAGCAACGATTCCAGCGTCGCCACTGCAGCCAGCAGGTGGTAATATTCGTCTTCGCTGAACTCCACCGCCGGGCCCCGGTCGAAGAAATAATGATGCACAGAGAGGTGGTTTACGCCTTCAATGCGTCTGGCGCCTGGCCTCTGAAGCAGTGTCTCGAAAAACGTCTGGTTCCAGCCGTCCCTCATGTCCCCGCAGGCCACAAACTCCACTTTCTGATTCCGCGCGGCGGTCCCAAGGTAATTCACAAAACGAGCATAGCGGCGGCCGTATTCCTCGGCGTCGAAACGTCCTCCGCATCCCCAGCTCTCATTTCCCACAGACCAATATCGAACGTTATAGGGCGCGGGATGCCCGTTAGAAGCACGCATCTGGGCGATCGTCGTCGGCTGGTCGCCGTTACAGTACTCGAGCCATTCGAGCGCCTCGCGCACGGTCCCGGACCCGCAATTCAGGCAGAGATAAGGAGATGCCCCGCAGAGCCTACAGTATTCCAGATACTCGTCCGTGCCAAAGGAATTGGGTTCGTCGCGGTCCCAGAAGATGTTCCACGTCTGTGGGCGTTTGTCTCGCGGACCGATCCCGTCACGCCAGTGATAGGTACCGGCAAAGCAGCCCCCCGGCCAGCGGATGATGGGCGCGTGAATGCGCTTGAACGCTGCCATCGTGTCGCTGCGCAATCCGTTATGATTGGGGATGGACGAGCTTGGGCCCACCCACATGGCATCATAAATGCAACTTCCCAGGTGTTCAGTGAATTGGCCGTAAACATTGCGGCTGATGATTCCGAGAGGCTCGTTTGCCACGATGGTCAGACGGACGCGGCCGGAATTCGATCGCGCAACCGGGACCGCAAGCCTTTCGGAAGCCTCTGATCGGGATGCAAGCGCTCCCATGGCAGCCGCACTGCTGGACTGGAGAAAACGCCTTCGGTTCATAGGCCCCCTCATGGTGTTCAAAAAACGGGTTCTCCCGCACTATGTATGCGTCGGGACTCGATACTATTGAACAGGGAATGGGTTGTCAATCAGGACGGCAAGATAACAACCAACATACCAGAAAAACGGAGCGCCTCTACGCGCGAAGCTGCGCTTGTGTCAACCGAGGACAGGGTGATCGCTATCGTGCACACCGTGCGCCAGCTAAAAGCTTTACGGGTGTGGGAAGAACGAAGCCTACCGGCAGCTTTCGCAGACAAAGGGCGCCGAAGCGCCTTTCGAATGGGTCGCCTTGACCTCTTTCCCCGGCGAGGTAAGCACAAACACCAGTGGAGTGCCAGGTTGCAGCACAACACCCTTGTGGCGCTTGGCAAGCGTGTGAATCAGGCCGGCCAGCGCTCCGATGCCCACACCGTACAGCGCCCCGGTTCCACCAGCGGCCAGGGCGCCACCGCCGGCCCCGATCGCGGCCCCGATTCCAGTATCTTTGGCGGCCTCTTTCGCGCTTTTACCCTTTCCCTGGATGGTTCCTTCGTTGCCTTTCACCTTGACGGACGATTCGTTGCCATTGGTCAAATCGCCCGTAAAGGCGTACTCATGGCCGTTCTTGAGCAGAATGCTATCGGCTACCAGCCGCATTTCCCCTTTACCCTTCACGCGGCCGGGCGGCTTGACAAATGTGACATGTCCACTCAGTGTGCTGCCTCCAGGAACCACCTCAATACCTTCGGCGAAAATCGGGTTTTCGACCTGCGCCGTGAAAGTGTCGCCAGCGCGATCGGCAGAAGTACTCAGCGCGGAAATCAACTGAACGTAGATTCTTGTCCCCACGGGGAGCACCGGCTTCGGCAAATCGTCGGCTGCGCAAAGTAGCGCGGGAGCTGCAACAAGAGCCAGGATCAAGGCCAACATCCTCTTGCTTATACTATTCATGCCTCCCTCCAGAAATGCCACCTGTCCCCAACTACGGCTATCTTGTTAGATTGCCGTGCGCCTTTAACAGTTGTCTAATTGTACCGCCCCCGCCGCCCAGCAACAATCCTGATTTGTCAGAGCAGGCCGATGAGCACCAGCGTCGGTTTGGCCGGGGAACTCATCGTGCTCCTGTTTTGCCCTTTTGGCGGAAGGCGGGTTCGCCCTACTTTCCCAGAACTTTAAGGATTGAAGCCGTTACGTCGCGGGCTTCGGCAGCCCGGCCTTCCTGATTTGGATGTGTGCCATCGACGCCCAGGTAGTATTCCGGGTGATGCAGAACCGCCGCGTACAGATCGTCGATCGGAATCCTTTCCTTCCGGACGTAAGCATCGGCAATCTTGTTGCGGGCAATCACGCGCCTTGTCCACGGCGCAAACTCGGACATATCTTTTCCTCTCCGGACCGGCGTGCTGGTGGTCCAGATGAGTTTTGCCCCGTTTGCGTTGTCCTGAATAGTTCTCACGTATTGGGGAAAATAACGGGCGTATTCTTTTTCGGTGTAACCCTTGCCGTGCAATCCGTTGTTGAAATGGATCACATCGAACCTGTAATTTCTGAGAATCAGCGCGATCTGCTTGGGAAGCATGGGATCGCCCACCGACAGCGACGACGTGAAGTATCCCACGTATGCTTTGCCTTTCAAATCTGCAGCCACGTCCTTGTAATAGGCCTGAGTGATCGAATCGCCAAGCAGCAGGACCTGGGGCAAATCTTTCCTACCCACATTCGGCAACCAGAGCCGCATCCACTCGATGGGCTCACGTACGACATGGCGCCCCGCCGGGGCAATAACGGTCTGCGCTCCTGAGATCACCGGTAAAGCTGCCAAGGCGGCAGAGGTAAGCAGCATGGAGAAAAAAGAACGGAGTTTCATAATCGTTACCTTGCCCTTTCCAATTAGGGATATATCCCGGCCGCTTCCGCGGATGGCAGTTTACATCCACGAAGTGGGTCAGGATGCCAGTCGCGGTGCGTCCTCACTCAGAACACAATTCCCCGGTCAGATTTGACCCCGAAGCTTTTCCCAGGCCATGCCGAGATATTCATAGACGGCCCTCTGTGCTTCCAACAAGCCGTAAGCACCCGGGTAGATCTGGTCAGGCGTGATGGCGGAGCTTTTTTTAGCCAGATAGTCCGTGGGAGCCACTGTAGGTTTCATCCCGAGCTTCCTGAAAAGAGCTGTGGCTCGCGGCATATGCGAGGCGGAGGTAACAAGGAGAAAAGGGTTCGCGTCGACAATCGGTTTGATGAACTGGGCCTCCTCTTCGGTATCGCGTGAATGCTGTTCGAGAATGATATCCTGCGATTTGACACCCAGTGACAAGGCTATCTCGCGCATGGTCTTCGCGGCAGCAGGCGGCCCTCCGGACAAGATCAGCTTGCATCCCTCGAGCTTCCTGTAAAGCCTCACTCCTTCCACCAGGCGAACCATACCGTCTTCCGAAAGGCGGCTGTCAAGGTCAATCCGGGGATCGGGCGAATAGCCACTTCCCAGTACGACGATATAGCTTGCTTTGGCCGATTTTCCAGCTGACGCGGATGCCGACGCCAGGGCAATTGGGTGAAAACGCTGCTCCAGGGATCGCACAAGAACGGCGGACACCTGCGCGTTACCCAGCAACAGCAGCAATCCTGTTCCGGCAGTGACGAATACTTTTCCCGCTTTCTGCCTGCGCGTGAACCATAGCAGAATCAGACCCACCACCAGCATCTCGCAAATGACGGGAACCGGGAAAAATAGTCCAGAAACCACTTTCTTAAGCATTTTTCTTTTTCGGGGCGGTTCGACCAGCGAGACCAAAACTGGAAAGGCCCGGTGCGAGGACCCTGACCGAAACTCCTTTGTTCTTGCCGTGCACGACGATTTCATCCCCATCGATCACGATGGTATGAACCTCTCTAAACTCCTCGGGAATCTGCGCGAGGAATGCAACATAGTGAACTGTCTTGCGGCCTCGAGCCGGGACGCTGGAAAACGTTGGAACGCCGTAAAGTGCTCCGATGTCATAAGCCTCATGGCGAGGAACCGGAAGCGCGGTGGTTCCGAATTCCAGTCCGCGAGTTTCCGTGCGCCCATTCCAAGGCGGGGCCGCGTTTGCCCGGTTCTCTTCCCAGACAGCGACCCAGGGAAAATCTGATCGCTTAAAGCAGTATGCGATCAGCAACCGGTGCCGGAGATTGACTGCCGCAACAAATCCCAGGGGATTTCGAAGGTCCAGCAGAACACCCGCGACGAGCCCCCGGCCCGAACGAAGCAACGTTCGCGTCAGGTCGACGGGCTTACCCTTTGGACTGGGAGCAAACGGCCAACGGAAGCTGCGGCTGGCGGCCAGGACGTCCTTCCCGCTGCTATAGGAATGAGGAAAGGTCATTCCCCTTGTTCCTGGCAGCGCCACCCGGCTGTCGTGCTCGGAAATAAAAGGGGGGCCGAGCGTCACATGCTGGGTCCAATGGAAGAAATGGTCTTTCTTTCTCTCGTTGGTAACCGTCTCAGTGAAATAGGCAACTGGCGCGCCACGGCGCAACTGGATCGTGCGACAGAAGGCGAGACCCGCCCCAGGAAGCCGCGTGGATAGCGTTAAAGAAACTTTCTGAGTGCTGCTTCGGTGTCCGGTCTTCTGCCACTTTGACATCGGGGCTTCACCGTGCTGCGAGAGCCCCTGCCTGATTTCCGCCGGAGTAGGCGGGCCAAAGTAATCCAGGCAGATGTTGTGCCCGGCGATACCCGAAAGCAATTTTCCTTCCAGAAGCGAGCCGTAAAGGCGGGAATGGACCTTCTCACGGTAGCTGAACGGCTCCATGCTTTTCCACGGCGGCACCCAGAGAGGATTGAGATGAGAAAACGGCGAAGCGTCGACGAATCTGAACTCGGCAATGTGACCTCCGCCAGTCAGTGTTACTAACTGGACGGATTCATTCCCAAGAAGATATGCTTTCCGGCCACGCCATGTGGTCGGTGAACAGCTCAG
Organism: Terriglobia bacterium; assembly: GCA_046705285.1. Taxonomy (GTDB): domain Bacteria; phylum Acidobacteriota; class Terriglobia; order UBA7540; family UBA7540; genus SCRD01. Next base: position 64,347 of record JBJKQK010000073.1, on the reverse strand, counting down.
GATGGATTTCTGTGACAATTTTTTCCTCCAATAAGGCCATCAGGACAGCCTTTTTTCTCCGCATCTCTTCGGCGCCGCTCACCCGCCGTAGGGCTCTATCACCAGCCATCCTCATGGTCCTGCAAAACGCGATGATCCGCTTGACATGCAAGCAGGCAGACGACCATCGGACCTGACGGGAAGCCAAACCCGAATTGGCCCATTGCGGCGCCCGTGCACGGGGCTACTCCGGCTCCTCAAACATGCGCCGCTCCGGGACCACAACGACAAGGCCTGAATCCGTCACATGGTACCTTTTGCGGTCTTCTTCCAGGTTATAGCCGATCTCCGTGTGCTCCGGCAGGCTGATGTGCCGGTCAATGATGGCGCGGCGGATGCGGGAATACCTTCCGACGTTGACGTGTGAGAAGAGGATGGAGCCTTCGATGTCGGTGTAGCTGTTGACTCGCACGTTCGGCGAAATAATCGAGCGTGTCACGCGACCGCCAGAAATGATCGAACCGGCGGATACCATCGAGTCCACGGCGATTCCCATCCGGCGCCCTTCCTGGGCAAAGACGAATTTGGCCGGTGGGTACTGACGTTGATAGGTTCGAACAGGCCAGCTGGAGTCATATAGGTTGAAGACGGGAGAGATCGCTACCAGATCCATGTTGGCTTCATAATAAGCCTCCAAGGTACCGATATCGCGCCAGTACTGAGCCTCTTTCTTATTCTCATCGACAAAGTCGTATGCGTAGACGTTCCCTTTTTCGAGCAGCTTCGGGATGATATCTTTGCCAAAATCGTGGTTCGAATTTGGATCGTTGGCATCAGCCATTGTGCAATCGAGCAAGACGTCGCGACTGAAGCAGTAGATGCCCATCGAGGCATAACATTTGTTCGGGTGGTGAGGTGACGGTTTGGGATCAGGGGGTTTCTCCTGCCAGCCAACGATCCGGTGTTGCGAGTCCAGTTCAACCACCCCGAAGCGTGATGCCTCCGCAAGGTCGACCTCGATCACCCCCACGGTTGCCGCTGCACCGGCATCAATATGCCGTTGAATCATCAACTGGTAGTTCATCTTGTAGACGTGGTCACCGGAAAGAATCAGAACGTACTGGCAGGGCTCGCTGCCAATAGAATAAATGTTCTGGAAAATCGCGTCAGCTGTCCCACGATACCAGTAATCGCCTACCCTCATCATCGGCGGGAGGATCTGGATAAATTCGCCCAATTCGCCAGCCAGCATGCTCCACCCTTCACGAATGTGCCGGTTGAGAGAGAGAGCCTTGTACTGGGTCAAGACAAAAATGCGGCGGAGGTCCGAGTTGATGCAGTTGGAAAGGGTGATGTCGATGATGCGATAGATGCCACCGAAGGTCACAGCAGGCTTTGCACGATCACGGGTAAGGGGATAAAGACGCTCTCCTGCGCCTCCTGCCAGCAAGCAAACAATCGTGTTTGTAACCATTGGGCTGGATCTCCTCTCGCAAAGCGTTGAAAGCCCGGCAGGCCTTGCCTTGCGGCCAAGCCGAAGGTTGAAGCTGTTGTGGCACCTGCTTTGAAAAGTTGGATTATATCAAAGGATCTTCATCCCATCGAATCCAGTGGCCACTGGGATTCTCAAGCTCACGCCGATGTACGTGTCTGTCAAAATCGGAAGGTGAATCCGCTATGATATAGGCGAACCTTTTACAGGTGATTTGAGGGGAGCCTCATGTGTGATGGAAACCAATCCGGGCCAGCCAGTTACGCGATGCCCGTTTCCAAGAGCCTTGGCCGGCGCTATCCGGAGACTCCACATCCTTACCGAAATGAGTATGAGCGTGACCGCGACCGGATCATTCATTCCCGTGCTTTCCGCCGGCTGGAAAACAAGACACAGGTTTTCACCCGGCGCTATTCCGACCATTTTCGCAATCGCTTGACGCACACTCTGGAAGTGGCCCAGATCGGCCGCACGGTTGCCAAAGCGCTCCGGCTAAATACTGACCTGGTGGAGGCGCTGGGGCTGGTCCACGACGTAGGCCATCCTCCTTTCGGCCATGCGGGCGAGGCTGAGTTGGACCGCCTGATGGGGCTCTACGGGGACAGATTTGATCACAACCTTCACGCCTTGCGGATCGTGGAACAGTTCGAGCAGAAGTACATCGACTTTCCCGGTTTGAATCTGACGTTTGAGGTTCGTGAAGGCATTGTCAAGCACTCACGCGATTACGATCCCGAGCACTACCCCGGCTTGAAGGAGTACCGACTGGCCGAGCGCCCGCCCGTTGAGGCCCAGTTGATCGATATGGTGGACGAGATCGCGTACAGCTGCGCCGACCTTGACGATGGCTACGAGGCAAAGTTGCTTACGCTGGCTCAGATCTGCGAAGATGTCCCCCTTTTTGGCCGCCTGGTTCGACCGATTGAAAAGAAATATCCTCAGGCGCCCGAAAAACTGAAATTCAATGAAGCCCTCAAGCGGCTCATGGATTCCCTGGTGACGGATTTGATTGGTGCGACTCGGGAGCGGCTCGCGCGAATGAAGGTGCGGACCATCGAGGACGTGCGGACTGCTCCTGCACGCGTCGTGGGACTGAGCTCGCGGTTATCCCGAAAAAATCAGACTCTGAAGCTTTTCCTGCGGGACAATCTTTACACCCACAGGGAAATATATGCGGAGCGCAAGAAAATCGTGAAGTGCGTGTCGCAAATGTTCGAGTTTTACATGGAACATCCCCGCAGTCTGCCCGCCTTCTATTTCGCTAAAACTCGGGAAGAACCGACATACCGTGTGGTTTGTGATTACATCGCCGGTATGACAGATAACTATCTGTCAGAACAGCATCGGAAATATGTTAAGCGCTAGGGTGGGTTGGAAAATGCAAGTGCCCGGAAGGAAGATTACGGGGATTTCGGTTGCAGATTGCTCGTCACTGAGCTACTTCTCCCGGCCTCCAGTAACGCGCGAGTCTCCGTGTTCCTTTCCTTGGGGTGGTTCATACAAGCCGAGCACGTGAGCGATTACTTCTTTTGCTGCGCTCAGTTCCGCGGCCACCACTTGTGAAGCCCCTGCACGTTCGAGCGAGCTTGTGTATTCCACCCGGGTCGTGCGAACGATGGTCTTGAGTCAAGGATTTAAAGCCCGGGCGGTAGCCACGGCTCTGGGCTGGAGGAACGGGTCGGAGATCGCAAAAACCAGCACGCGCGCCCGCCGGACTCCAGCCTTTTCCAGGATGTCAGCCTTGGTGCTGTCCCCAAAAAAGATCGATTCCCCCTCAGCCGTGGCGCGGCTGACGATGGCCGGATCTAACTCGAGAACCAGGTAGGCAATGCCCTGCCGCCGCAACGCCTGAGCCAGGAGACGCCCGTTCAGACCGTAACCGCACACGATGACGTGATCGCGGAGGGGCGAGGCCTGGGCAGCCAATTCCAGCTCGCCCGGCTCGGGGAAAAAACGCCGTAGCCTCTGCATTTCAGGCATGCGCGTTGCGATGTGCGGGGAAAGCTGAACGATGCTTGGGGTCAGCATCATGGTGATGATGGCTGCTGCCAGAAAAATCTGATATTCGCCGGCAGGAATAAGATTCAGCCGCTCGCCTTGATGGAGCAGAACAAAGCTGAACTCGCCCACCTGGGCCAGGCTCAGACCCACAAGCAGCGATTTCCGGGCCGCAAAGCCCATCGAGAGGACAGCCGAAAGTCCCGTCAGCGTTTTGAGTCCAAATATGAGAGCGGCGATGCCAAGGACAGCAGCCCAATGGTTATAGACAAATCTCAAATCAAGCAGCATGCCCACCGAAATGAAGAACAGGCTGTTGAAGCTGTCACGGAAGGGTAGGATCTCCGCGTGAATCTGGTGCGCATAGGAGGATTCCGAAAGGGCCAGGCCGGCGATAAAGGCGCCTAACGCAAGTGACAAACCCAGAGCAGCCGACGCCCAAGCAGTCCCTAAGCTGAAGAAAATGACAGCAATGATGAAGATCTCGTTGGTCCGCACCTCCGCGATGCGACTCCACAGAAGTGGAAAGAAAAATCGAGCGGCGAACAGAATCAAAGCTCCGGCCCCAACTACTTTCGCCAAGGCATATGCGACGGTTATTGCAATCCTGCCCGAAGGCACGGAGAGGGCAGGCAGGATGGCCATCATCGGAACAACACATAGGTCTTGGAATAAGAGGACCCCAACAATAGCACGGCCGTGGATGCTCTCCAGTTCTTCTCGCTCGAGAAGCAGTTTTAGAACAATTGCGGTGCTGCTCGCAGCCACCAGAAATCCCCAGTAAACCCCTTGTCGCCAGGTGTAGCTCGAAAGAAAAGCCAGGCCGAGCACTACGCCTATCGTCAGCATCACCTGGCGACCACCCGCTCCCCACACCAGTTTCCGCATGGAAACGATCTTGTTCAGTGAGAACTCCATGCCGATTGTAAAAAGCAGAAGCGCTACTCCGACTTCAGCCATTGTCTCAATGGCTTCACGGTTTGTTATGACGTGAAGGACGGAAGGGCCTACCACAATTCCCGTCAAGAGGTAAGCCACGATGGCGGATTGGCGGGCTCGCCGCAGGATCACTGCGATGAGCGTAGCGAAACCAAACAAGATGAGCAGATCGCGCAACAAAATGTAATGCTGCATGAAAAGTTTCTCCGCGGAGCAGGAACTGCCTCATTGTAGGGTGTTCAACAGTGCTTGCCAAGTTGAGACACTCGACCTCTATGAGCCGAACGTCAGATAAGAATGGTGAGGTTAAATGAAAGGAATACCAGACGGTGCTGCCAAAATATCAGGACGCCGCTATGCTTGGCACAGCAAACAGGCAGATCTGATTCACGGGTTGCGCTACGCGGTAGCCATGCGCGGCGTAGCAGGCTAGAATAGTCCGCGGGAACGATGAAGACACTTGCCAATCCCAACGACAAGGCTGAAATCCTGCAAAGGCTGCGGACAGTGCGGCCCGGAAGCCAAGGACGGTGGGGTGAAATGACTGCCCATCAGATGATCTGTCACCTGTCGGACGCTTTCCGGTCATGCTTGGGTGAAAGAGAGGTGCGCCCGGCAAGCTGGTGGATTCCGCGGCGGCCGTTTCGATGGGCTGCGCTGTGGGTTCCAGTCCGCTGGCCGCGGGGCGTTAAGGGCCCTCCCGAATGGGACCCTAAGGATGGCGGCACTCTGCCAACGGAATTCAAAAGCGACAAGAAAGAACTGAAAAAGCTCATTGACCGCTATACCAGGCGGCCCGACGGGTTCGAATGGCCGGCCCATCCCTTCTTTGGGCGAATGTCCGATGCAGAGTGGATGCGTCTTGGATACCTGCACATGGACCACCACTTGCGGCAGTTCGGAGCATAAACCGCTTGCTCACGGCACCGCGGTGAACGCTTTGGGCAGAATGTACTCGTTGATGATTTCGAGTTCTGCCCGCGAGAGCGTGACGTTTCCGGCTGCGGCATTTTCCCGTGCCTGCCGGTCGTCGCGTGCGCCCACCAGCGCGTGGGTCAAGCCCGGCTGCGCCACCGTCCAGGCGATCACCAGTTGCGCCAGCGTCAGCCTGTGCTTTTCCGCGATGGGACGCACCCTGTCCAGCATGGCTAGAACTTTCCTCCGAGTCCCAACGCTGAAGCGAGGATTGTTATGGCGAATGTCGTCCGGGGGAAACTCCCGATCGGGCCCGATCTTGCCGGTGAGCAGACCAAGTGCCAGCGGCGAGTAGGCCAGCACAGCGATATTGTTCTTTCGCGCATATGGAAGATATTCGTCTTCGAGGCCGCGGTCCAGCATGCTGTACTTTTCCTGCGCTGAGTCCACCGGGCCCACCCGCCGGTAAGCTTCAATCTGTTCCACCGCAGCGTTTGAAACACCAATGGCGCGGATCTTGCCTTCGCGCTTCAGATCCAGCAGCGTCGACATGGTCTCTTCGATGGGAGTGGTCTGGTCCTGCCAGTGGGTCTGGTAAAGATCAATGTAATCCGTGCGGAGCCGCTTCAGGCTCTGCTCAACCTCATAACGAATCGACTCCGGCCCAAGATACCGGTGCATGGTCTTGCCGTTCTGGTCGATAAAAGGCATGCCTTTTTCCGTGTGCCATACGATCCCGCATTTTGTCGCGATCACGACCTTGTCGCGCTGGCCTGCGATTGCCTTCCCGACGATGGTTTCGGAAAGGCCCATGCCGTAGGCGGGCGCGGTATCGACGAAATTGATGCCGGCGTCGAGCGAAGTCTGGATCGCCTCAACAGATTTGCGCTCGTCGGTGCCACCCCACATCCATCCGCCGATGGCCCAAGCTCCCAGCCCTACGACAGACGCTTCAATCCCAGACGCCCCCAAACGGCGACATTCCATTTCAATCCTCCTTGATTTTCTCCTGCCCCCGCGAACTCCCGCGTCTGCAGATTCGACGCCGAGCCCGGATCCCAGAGTTCCTCAACCTTTCTTTTGATGCGTAACTGGTGATTACGTTTCGGACTGCCCGGCGCACCCGCATGGTTGGGCGGGAGGAAAAATGTTGACAACCTCCCCTCCGCTTCATGTAATTTTCGCGAGATGAGCGTGAGCATTTTAGCCCTTCTCACGTTCGGGCGGGATTGGCGATGGGTTTAATCTTAGGGATGATCAGTTGCACTAGACCTAGCGCAATGGGGTGCATAGTGCCACAAATGATGAATAGCGGAACATAGGAATGCGTGAATTGAAGAATGTAGCCCGCCAGCGGGGCGATGATCATGCCTCCTACGGCGCCGGCCGCTCCACCGATTCCCACTATGGAAGCGACATCCCGCTTGGGGAAAATATCCGAAGCTAATGTAAAGACGTTGGCCGACCAGCCTTGGTGGGCGGATGTGGAAACGGAAATCAGCGCCAGTGCCACCCAGATTTTGCCGGTCAGTACTGCAGCGATCCCGGCAGGCATGGAGAAGGCACAGAGGGCCATGGCCGTCTTGCGGCTGGCATTCAGACTCCAGCCACGCCGTAGAAGGAAGCCGGAAAGCCATCCGCCCCCCACGCTGCCGACACTGGCGGCGATAAACGGGATAGTACCGAACCACTCGAGCTGTTCAATGCTGAAGCCCCGCGCCTGGATCAGATACTTGGGAAGCCAGAAGACGTAGAACCACCAGATAGGGTCGGTGAGGAACTTGGCGACCGTAAAGCCCCAGGCCTGGCGATAGCGTAGCAGAGTAGCCCAGTGGCTTTTGGTCTCGGGCTCCTCTTCTTCCCCCCGCTCGCGGAATTCGATCTTCTTCAGCTCTTCGAGAGAAAGCCAGGGATGCAGGCGGGGCCTGTGGTAAAGCACCAGCCACACTCCCATAATGACGAGTGCGGCGAGGCCGGTGATGATGAAGGCCCATTGCCATCCAAGGTTCAAAAGGATGGCACCTACAACGGGATAAGCGATGACGTTTCCGATGTTGGTTCCGGAATTGAAGATGCCGGTTGCCAGCGCCCGCTCGCGCTTGGGGAACCACTCCGCCACAGCCTTGATGGACGCCGGGAAGTTCCCAGCTTCGCCGGCGCCCAGCATGAACCGTGCAAACCCGAAGGAAAGCACGCCCCGTGCAAGCGCGTGGCCCATGGTGGCCAGGCCCCACCACCCCATCGAGATAGCGTAGCCCACCTTCGTCCCCAGCCAGTCGATGATGCCTCCGGAGATCAGCATGAAGATGGCGTAAGCCCACATGAAGGCAGCGATGATCCAACCGTAATCGGCCTCGGTAATGTGGAAGATCTGCTGCAGGTGGGGCGCGAGAATAGCGATGGTACCGCGGTCAATGTAATTGACCGTGGAACCGCAAAAGAGCAGACCACAGACCCACCACCGGAGATGTGGAAGCGTCCGGTGCTGCTGCCCGGAAGAGTGTGCCGCCATCGATTGGATAGGTTCAGCCATAGGAATTCCAGATTACCGGGACCGACGGATAGCTTCCGCGAAAATGATACTGGCGCAACAGGGCAAGCCGAGCCTTCAAAGCGAGAGCGGGCACCTGCTCGTGGCGCAGGAGTCAGCAATACAACGGAAGTACCTCCATCACAGGCGCGAGCCGAGCCAGTTACTGATTCTTTACCCAGGCGTGCCGCGGATCGTCGCTCCAAGCCCCGTAGCGCCGTTCTTCGCCCGCAAGCACCCAGGTGTAGTGCAACTGGTAGCCGGGCGCAGCCACGACTGGATGATAGCCTTTCGGCAGCAGCACGGTATCGCCATCCTGGACTACAAAAGCAGTCGAGAAACCGTCGGGATCACCCGGCTCGGTGTAAGTCCACATGAGCCCGTAGCCCTGGGAAGGTTTGATCCGGAAGAAGTAAATCTCTTCGAGCACCGCCTCGTTCGGAGGGTTCTTCTTATCGTGCTTGTGCGGAGGGTAGCTCGACCAGTTGCCAGAGGGATTCAACGTTTCACCGGCCAGCAGGCGTTCGGCCTCGGTGTTCAGGTCGAGCGCGGAGTAGACCGTCCGCTGCCAGTTGTCGCGTCCCGCTTGGGTGGCAGTAACATCCTTACCCTCCAGCAGCCGGGGTTTTGCGACGGTGTCGGAGGGCGCCGAGAAGATACCGATGTCAACCGCGTCCGAACCGGCTCCGATTTCGAAACTGGAATGCATGGGAATGTAGACCATGACCGGCGCGCCGGAAAAAACGTCGGGACGACCGCCTGCTTTGGGGAAAAGCTGCTTCCCGCCCTGGCCGCTCTCGACGGAAACCGACGCCGTCCCGGAAAAAATGTCCAAAACATACTCACGCTCGCCCGTGTTGCTGGAATGCTTTTCTCCGCTCTTCAGTTGTAACCGGCCAAAGTCCAGAAATCGCATCGTGCCGGACCCAACAATCTGCTGGTACTTTCCATTGGGCTTTGCCTTGATGTGGCGTTCCATATGATTTCTCCCTTCATAATGGTGAGTGGCACGATGACGTGACGGATGAAAAATCTCTGCAGAGTTGTCCTCACAGCCTAGACCACGCCGCGTCGTTTACACGAAGACCGAAGTTCCTCTGGCCACCGCTAATTCCTGCAGCAATCTAATCGCTGGTTCGCAAGACCTTCACGAATCCCTGTCCGGGAGAGCATCTCCCACAACACCGCAACTCCACTGGCGGCAGCCGCAGGCCAAGCAAATCTCCTCTTCGGCTTGAAGTGCTCGCCTCGAATGATTGTGAAACGATCATGCAGGGCGATAGCCGTCGATACGATTTAATGCGAAGAAACCAGCCGACACTTAACTTCAGGAAAGGCCGAATTCTAACATCAAAGCTGAGCCCGTTCAATCAAGCATGGACCACAGCAGCGATTCCAGCAAGGTAACAGGAGCACGGGTGCCGACCCGGGACGGACAGCGACCGCAAGCACAGCATATCTCCTCCTGGACTTTTCGGATCAACAGCCCGGTACAAAACCTTTAACAAGAGGTTTAATTTCAATCTGGTACACAGATTGACGTGGCCGAAATTGTCTGTTAGTCTCAGTGAGGATTAGTAGTTTTTAATGTGCCAGGCGAGGGTGCATGGGGCTCGCCAGGGGACAAAACGAGAGCGCGCAGTAAAGTCAAGTTCAGAGGTTGTTTCTACCGCTTTTCATTGGAAGCTTGTCAGCGGAAGGGCTGGGCTCCATTGTGAATGGCGAAGTAGGCGACTGCGGCACTCGAAAGCGACCGTGGCACAGACTGTGAATTGTCACAGCCCGGGTCCAAGCGGTTGTGGGCTCTGACATGAAAGGACACAACTCCCCGGTGAGGTTGCCGCGAACAAGGGAATAAACCTGCCTAAGACAACGCGTTTGGAACCTCATGGCTGGCTTCTTTTTTAGACGAGCGGAAACTCGTGTCGAGGTAGTCACGGCAGCTACCTCCTTCTGCCAAAGGACCAATCTGGCATAGAAAACGGGATTGAGAAGGCCGCCGATCAGAACCATCGGGACATGAGCTCCTGCAGATCGAGTTCGCTGGAGCGAGAGTTAAGAGGTCGTATGGAAGAGAATCGAATCTGGCCTGTCGAACAGAGTCGGAGCATGGAGCGGGTCAATGGTCATTACGTGCGCGAAGGAGAAATCCTGGACGTTTCCCCTGAAGAGTCACCTCGCCTGCTCGATTACTGGAACGTAATCCTGAAGCGCCGCTGGGCTGTCTTGACCTGCCTGGTAATCATTTTCACCACTGTGGCGATCGGCACATTCAAGGAGAAGCCTGTATACGCTGGAAAGGTGATGATCGAAATTAACCCCGAGCAACCCCAGGTTCTCAACTTCCAGCAAATCGCACAGGCTGGTCCTTCTTGGGACATCCAAAGTTACCGCGAGACCCAGTATCGGATTCTGAGGAGCCGCTCACTTGCAGAACGGGTGGTGAACGATCTGCGGCTCTACCAATACCCCGAGTTTTACCAGAGCCGGAGTTATTTCGGCTTGGTGACCAAAAATCCTCGCAAAATTCCTTCGCCTTCGGACCCCAATCCCCCGGATCCTAACTCGGCGGCGTACAGGAACAGCGTCACCAACTTCATGCTCTCTATGTCCGTTAACCCCATTGAACGCAGCAATCTTGTCGAAGTCACGTTCTATTCCCAGAACCCGGCCAGAGCGGAACGGATCGCGAATCAGCTTAGCGAGGACTACATCGACCAGAATCTCCAGGTCAGATGGAATGAAGCTCTGAAAGCCTCTGAGTGGCTTTCAGGCCGCCTGGTCGAACTCAAGGCAAAGCTGAAGAAGTCGGAAGACGCGCTTCAGGCGTACGCAGCGGCCAATTCGATCCTTTTCATCCAAAACGCTGTGAACGCGCAGGCGCAGAGCATGGCCAACGCGCGCTTGGAGCAACTGGAGGAAGAGTATACAAACGCTCAGGCGGATCGAGCCAAGAAGGAATCTCTCTACAGCCTGGTTCAGGCAGGTAAGGTACAGGATCTTCCAGGGGTGCTCAATAACAGCCTGATTCAGACCTTGGAAGCAAATCTCTCAGATCTGGAGCGCCAGTATACTGAACTGACTGCCACGGTGAAACCAGCCTATCCAAAAGCCGTGGCTCTCAGGAAACAGATCCATACACTCCGCGCCACCCTCGATCGCCAAAAAGAGGCTCTGACCCGAAACATTACGCAGGAGTACCACGCTTCCCAAAGACGAGAAAAGTACCTTGCCCAGCTTATCGCCAAGCAGGAGAAACTGGTCAATGTGGTTGCTCAGAAAACGATCCAGTACAACATTCTGAAACGCGAAGTAGACACAAACCGCTCGCTTTACGATGGAGTCCTGCAACGGATGAAGGAGGCTCAGGTCGCTGCGGGATTGAACGCCAGCAACATCATGGTGGTCGATCCGGCTGAACTGCCCGAGGGTCCCGCCAAGCCTCGAGTCATGCTCAATCTTGCCGTCGGTTTCATTCTGGGGCTCAGTCTGGGTGTCGGTCTGGCGTTCCTCCAGGAGTATCTGGACAATACGCTGAAGACTCCTGACGAGGTGGAATCTCTATTGCGCCTGCCCTCCCTTGGCCTGATTCCGTCGATTCATCTGAATGCACTGGCGAAATCGTCGGAGCACGGCCTCACCACGATAGGGGACGGCGGCAATGGGGCCTATGGGCTTGCACTCCAGAATAATCCCATGGCCCTTGAGGCTTTCCGCTCGCTGAGAACTTCGATACTGCTGTCGGCCAACCCCATCCCGAAACTCCTGCTGGTCACCAGTGCTCTGCCCGGAGAGGGCAAGACCACAACCGCCGTGAACCTGGGAGCGACCCTCGCCAGCCTCGGCAGCAAGGTCGTGATCGTGGATTGCGATATGCGGCGGCCCGCGTGCCATCGGGCCGCGGGAGTGAAAAACAGTCCGGGATTCGTCCAGTGCCTGACCGGCCGCATAGCTCTCCGTGACGCCATTTTGCCAGTCGACGGCGTCCCGAATCTTTCAATCATTCCGTGCGGGCCTATTCCGCCCAACCCGGCTGAAGTTCTCTCTTCTCCACTGACGGCGGAATTGCTGCGGAAGCTCCACGAAGAGTTCGAGTACGTGCTTGTGGATTCTCCACCGTTGTTGAGTGTAGCGGATAGCCGCATCCTTGCAACCCTGACGGATGCGGTGGTCCTGGTGACCAAAGCATATGACACGCCCTACGAGATTGTGCGCCGGGCCCGATCACTGCTTTACGGGGCTGGCGCACGCATTCTTGGCGTCGCTTTGAACGACGTCAACATTCGCCGGCAGGCGTACGGCGGCAAATACGGCTACTATCAGCAGTACGGATACGGTTACGGCAGCGACTACCATGCTGACGGACCGGAGGTTTGAACGAAAAGAATCCCCGGCCTGCTGTTGACGGCGTCTGCTGGGATCCTGAACATGGCCGGGGACGTAAGTGTTAGGGGTGATTCCGGGTACCACTTGAATAGGCCGGACACACGGAAAATTGCTCAAACATGACGATGGGTGTTTCCGGATTTCCTGCTGCACGCTCATTCTCCTCCCCATCACCAACTTGTCCCACGGGACAGCAACCTGAAACCCTGGATGTGCCTTTACTGGGGGAGTGGGTGCCCGGAAAGACTGAAATCCAAGGGAAAGTTTATGGCCCAATCGCTGGACGGGTCTGATTCAGTGGCTGCGATAATCAGGGGAGCCGGGTTATAGTGTGGGTTTGGTGCAGATGGACAATTCAAAGGCGGGTCGCCACAACGATAGTGAAAGGAGCTCATGCGTATTCTGATCACGGGGGGAGCAGGATTTTTGGGCAGACATCTGTGCGCGAGGATACTTTCCCTTGGTTATGAAGTTCTTTGCGTAGACAATCTGCTGACAGGGCGGCGCGAGAACATCGAGGAGTTTATGCCGAGCCCGGAATTCCATTTCATCAATCAGGACGTAACCAAGCCTTTCCCCACGGAAGGAAAGATTGATGCGGTCATGCACTTGGCGTGTCCCGCAAGTCCTCCCGACTATCTTCGATATCCTCTGGAAACCTTGGAGGTGGGGACTGTGGGGACACGCAACATGCTGGAATTAGCCCGGACGAAGAATGCGCGGTTTCTGCTCGCTAGCACATCCGAGGTTTATGGCGACCCGCACGTCAATCCTCAAACGGAAACCTACTGGGGAAACGTGAATCCTATCGGACCTCGAAGTGTTTACGATGAGGCCAAGCGCGCTTCTGAGGCGCTGACCATGGCGTATCATCGGCGGCATGGCATCGATAGTAGAATAGCTAGAATTTTCAACACCTACGGCCCATGGATGCGCCCTAACGATGGCCGCGTTGTTTCAAATTTCATCGTCCAGGCCTTGCAAGGCAAGGAATTGACAGTCTATGGCGACGGAAATCAGACGCGAAGTTTCTGCTACGTCAACGACCTGATCGAGGGCCTGATTCGCCTCCTCCAGGCTGATGTTGATTCGGAGCCAGCGAGCGCCCAAGGAAAAGAGTGGGGGATCCATTATCCGGTCAATCTGGGAAATCCCAGAGAAGAAAAGATTCTCGATATCGCCCGAATGATTGTGGGAATAACCCGAAGCTCCAGCCAGGTGAAGTTTCATCCTTTGCCGGTTGATGACCCAAAGCTTCGACATCCTGACATCAGCCGCGCCCGCCGGATGCTTGACTGGGTGCCAAAGGTGACTCTGGAAGAAGGGTTGGCTTCCACCGTCCGTTACTTTCGGGAGCTCATGGGCAAAGCGTGACCGAGCGCAACGCGTCCTTCAATGGCGCCAGAATCGAGAAAGTCGCAATGGTGGTCTCGAGAAGTCTGCTTCGGGCCTCGGGCTACGATCGGCGCTGTTGCCCGGAGTGCCTTGTTCCTTCGGCATGAGAATTTGAACTTGAGACCGTCGGGCAGAAATCCCTCGGTAATTTCCCCATTTCTCTGAGACAACATTGGAACGACCGCGCTGAAAATCCCTGGAATGCCCGTTCTTCACTTGCAAGGCAGGTGGTTCAAGTGTCAGCCAGGTGGGGGAATCCCGGCCGACCGCAACACAAGGTGACGACTCGAGTAATTTGCTGCAGTGAGTGCGGAAAGATCAGGCGGCTTCTACGAAGGCATGCAAGTGGCGCACGAACAGGCCACAGTTGCGAAGCAAACCATCTACCGTGACTAGTAAGAGCTTAGCCAATTGCCCCTCGTCGGACGCGACAACCTTCTTGTGCATGCTGCTTTCTTGATTAAGACCCTCTTTTTCGGTGTGATCAGAAGCGGGCACAAGTCAAGGCAAACCACGCCCGCCCATTCAAGATTGTTTCTGTGCAACTACTGTGAATCCTTCACACAGATTCCGCAGGTTCAAGTGAGAGGTGAAAAGCTGCCAAGTCAGCTCGGCGGCATGCAAGGGGACGAAGAAGTTGCAGTACTCAGAGCGATATGAGAAATGGATTCGCACAATTCTGAAGCCCACTCCCAACAGTAAAGCCCTGAAGCTTGAAGGGTAGCAACGGCGGTAGAGGACAGGGAAACCAGTCTCTTCCTTGGTCTCCCAGTGGAAAAAGCCCAAAAGAACCTTCGAGAGCCGGTTTGGTATCGCCGCATTGACCAGTGCGAAAGGTGCAAACTTATTGGGGATGTAGGCAATTACTAAACCTCCTGGGCGGAGGACGCGAGATATATTGAGATACATTGCCGCCGGGTCTTCAACGTGCTCCGTCACGCTGCGGGAGATGACCAAATCTGCTCCAGGCATCCCCGTCGCCATCGTGATGTCACCGCAGAAAATCTGGTCATAGCAGCCCGGTGGCGCCGCATTGAGTTCTGACTGAGAAATATCCACACCGATGACCTGCAGGCGTAACGAGGCTTTCAGTTCAGGAGCGATTACGGGATTCTTTCCTCCCCCCACATCCATCACCACCATGCCAGGGCGAAGGGCGGAGCGGATTGCCGCCAAGAAATCGACGGCCCCGTTGCCCCTCCGCCCACGAGGGTCAAGGAGCGTATCCAGCTTTTGAGACCAGCCCCGATTTAACCTTATGCAGTGTATTGCAATCGCTCGGAGTGTCAGCAACGAGCCCTCTTCCCGCAGATTGCCTCACTTTGCCGCCGCGGTCTATTTCGCGCCGTCGCAGGAAGCACAGATACTGATTGAACCGCCTGCCCTGACGGTTGGACGCCAGGTGCTTGTCCTCGAATCGGAAACCGGCTGCAACCCGCCACCATTGTCACCGAACAGGGCGACGTGTATGACCCAAAAGCCATGGGTCCTGAGCGGACTGGGCACTTCACGGTTAGATTCGTCCTGGAACTTGCCGTGTCGATCCGAACATTGACACAATAAAAGCCATAATACGGCGTTGCGCTGGTCACAGCAATAGTCGCCGATCTCCTCAACCCTCAGAAAGGTCGAAATCACCGTTCAGATTTCGGGCTCCGAGCGCCCGCCAATGTATGAGAACCGAAAAGGTATAATGCAAGGTTCGTTTTCTCTTGCCCTGTAACTGAGTAACTGCGGAAGGAGTCGATGATAAAACGACTTGGCCTCGTATTAAGCATGTGCCTGATTGCAGGGTTGGCCGAAGCGGCAAGAGGACAGGAATCTCAACAACCTCCCTCTGTTTCTCCTCGAGAATTTGCTCTCATGGCCTGGGGCAGGACCCCTTCGGACCCCAGCCAGCTCTATTGGATGAAGCAGGCGGGGCTTAATATTTCCGGGTTTTGCTCACCCGACCAGCTTGACAAGGTCAATGCCGCCGGCCTTACGTGCTTTGTCGAGGATCCCCGCGTCAACCATTACGCATGGAAACATATGCCGAGCCAGCAGCATATTCGGAAGAACCTTAGGGCTTTGGTGCGCGACGTCAGAAACCGTCCCGCGGCCTTAGGCTTCTTCCTCATCGACGAGCCCAATGCCCCTCAGATGCCGGGCCTCGGCGAAGTCGCATCGCTGTTGAAGCAGATCGCACCAAGCATGTGGACCTACGTCAATCTATTGCCCAATTACACGAGCGCCTCACAGCTCGATGCTCCCACCTACGAGGCCTACGTGGAAAAAATGATCGAACGGGTTCATCCGTCGTTTTTGAGTTACGACAATTATTCGCTGTTCAACGGTGAAATGCTTAACCGCTTTTACACCAACCTGGGTATCGTCCGGCGTTTATCGTTGAACGCAGGAATACCATTCTGGAGTGTGATCCTTTCCAGCACCTCTTTCACTTATATGAAGCCGAGCAGTGCAACTTTGCGCCTCCAGGCCTACAGCACCATCGCCTACGGTGGGAGAGGAATTGAATATTTCACTTACTTTGCGCCCAAGGTTGGGAACTACCGCCTGGCGCCAGTCGACCAGTTTGGACACCGGACGCCTACGTGGGATAGGCTGCGGCGGCTCAATAGTCAGATCCGAGAACTTGCCCCTTGGCTTGCCCGGCTGCGTAATACCGGCGTCTATCACTCTGCCCCGGTCTCCCCCGGAGAAAAACCCCTCTCCCAAAGCCGCCTAGTCAAGGAGGTGCTGGCCGCCTCTTATCAGAGTTCCTCTGTCCGACCTCGCTATATGATTGGCGAGTTCGTGGACCCTGACCAGCACCCGTTTCTGATGATCGTCAACAAGGATCTCGAGCATTCTTTTCGGTACTCGATTCGCCTAAAGGCGCCGTACAAGAACTTATTCCAAATCTCCCCCTACACCGGGAAAGAGGAGCCATCCCATGGCGAGATGGATTGGCTGGCGCCAGGGGCTGGCGCACTTTTCGCGGTTCAATAATAGGTTTGTGGCAAGCTTTTCCGGGGCGCCTCCGGACTCCAAGCGAGGAAGTTAGGTAATTTGGCACCATAAGGGCAATTGAGTCGTCCCAGATTTTGTGCCGAATAGTGAGCTCATTTTGCCCCCATGGTGCAAAGCTGACTCAAGAGTGCATCGGGTTCCCGCCGAGCTCATACGGTACGTGTAATTGCGGCCGGTGTAAGCTTCTGGGTAGAATGGACGATGGATCTGGGCGTTTCGATCAATGTCCATGGGTGGGGGTTTTGCTGTCGCTAATCTCTATCGATTGCATTGTATTGTTGGACGAGACGTCAACGAAGCTTGAGAACACTTTTGTCCACCTGATAAGGACCGTCCATGGGACGAGGGGCGTGAAAAATCGGGTCTTTCCCAATGGCCGTTAAGCTTCTATCAGCCGAATAACGAGAAAGAATTGTCTATGCCGACTCCTGACAAGCCACCCCGAATTGCAGCCGTGGTGGTCACTTACAACCGACGTACGCTGCTGGATCGGTGTCTTAAGGCGCTCATCAGTCAAATTCGTCCGCCAGATGAAATCTTAGTGATCGACAATGCCTCCACCGATGACACCCAGGATATGTTGGAGCAGAGGTATAACGGAAGGATTACTCACGTTCGGCTGAAAGAAAACCTGGGAGCATCCGGAGGTTTCCATGAGGGGATCCGGTTAGCGTACGAAGAGGGTTACGATTGGATTTGGGTGATGGACGACGATGTTGAACCCGCTGCTGATGCGCTCAAAGGCTTGGTGGAATCTCCAGCGTTTGGTGACCCTGCCGTGGGGCTTTTAGCGTCTCTTGTGCTTGACCCCATGCCCCCAGATGGGACTCCACATTCCGAGCAATCCATCAAGGTCGTGGCGACGAGTTCGGACGATACAGGAAAGCTACCAGTCGCTTTCGGACATTACAAACGATTCAACTCGATCATGGGTTTTCAACTGGTTGTTAACCAGGAGTCCCTGGCATCTCCCATGATCCCCATCGAAGCCGCAGGTTTTCTTGGCGTCATGATCCGTCGAGACGCTATTGGCGAAGTGGGACTTCCACTTAAAGAACTCTTTATCTACTGGGATGATACGGAATTCATCTATCGGATCTCCAGGCGTTTTAAGGTTTTCCTGGTTCCTTCGAGCAGAGTTGTTCATGGGCAAGGTACACACCTGCGATCTCCTCGAAAGGTTTTTGGATTTGCAAAGCAGGGGGCGGGGATACCTTATGCACAAATCTGGAAGCTCTATTACTATGTTCGAAACGAAACCTACGTCCGGACAAAGTATGCGAAGCCATGGCTCGCCCCGTTCCTCGCACCGTTGGTGTTGGCAAGGCATGCTGCAATCGCGCTATTGTTCTATGATCATCCCTTTCCAAGGTGCAAGGTCCTTTGCCGAGCGGCTTTCGACGGTATGCTTGGCCGGCTTGGCAAGCGAACCATGGGCGGAGAAAACAAGCGTGAGCGACGTGTGCTTGGGGATACTGGCTGTCTAAAATCTTGACTGAGCCGATGGTATAGATAAAGTCTTCCAGCGTTCGCATGCTTCTTCGGAAAGCGGGTCCGTATCGGCGGCCGCTGAAAAGGCCAACTATGCTCAGGGGGTACGGTTCCTGGCTGGCGAAACGGAATTTCATCTGTCAAGGCAGATCCGTGGCGGGTGAAGAGTGAAAAAACGATGACGGCACAGACGATGCCCGCTACTTACGCATATTGTCCTCTCTGTGGAAGTGGTGAGTTTCGCTTTGTCTTCCATGACAAGTCCGAAGGGTTTCACTTCCTGATATTGGAATGTTGCAAGTGCGGACTGCTTGTGAGCAATCCTCGCCTGAAGCAGCGGTTTTTCAACTCCATCAGTGATATTGATTCTCATCAGGTTGATATATGTTCCCGCAACCTGCATAAGTACGAATGGCTGTTCAATTTTCTGACGCCCGGCAATTCCCATTCTCGCTTGCTGGACGTCGGTTGTTGCCGCGGGGAGTTTGTTGGCCTGGCTTTAAAGCATGGATACGATGCCTATGGGATCGACATGGTCCCGGTGTTTGTGGAGTATGCAAAGAGTCGTTTCGGCAAGCGCTTTGCTTTGGTTGACTCCGACGTGAGGCCGGCGGTGGAGGAGTTGGACGTCACATCATTTGACATCATCACGTTATGGGACGTCATCGAGCATATCGATCAGCCAATTGAATTCTGTCGCAACCTTACAGAGTTTTTGCGGCCTGGCGGATCGATTTTTCTCCGGACTCCAAACCGGCAAGGCCAATTAATCAAACGCTGGCTATTGCACCCTTTCTATGGCGACCGGATTACGTACGTCAATCCCATTGAACACATTCAGATCTTTGGACCTCCGAACATTCTGATGCTTGCTGAACACTGTGGGTTGAAATTGACCCGTTGCGAGCCCTCTGATGTGGAAGCTTATGGTGATCGCGGAAGTTTTTTTGATTTGGCCAAGCGGTTTGCGTATTGGCCGGTGATCCGATCCACTTTTCACATCACTGGATGGAACCTCGGGCATAGCCTGAATTGTGTTCTGACCAAGGCAGAGTAATGTCAATCCAGGCACAAGTCGGCTTGTCTCACGACCAACGCGGCTACAAGCACAAAAGGCCTGAACCCATGAACCTGGCCTATCAGCAAGCTGGGCAGTGGAAAGGACGAAGCCACCCGTATGGGGGTATGCAAATCGTGTGACCGCAGCTGTGCTTGTTCGCATACTCCAAATTCTGGGAATAATATCTCTGCAAAGATGTCCAGGAAGCCAGCGTGATTGAACTCCTAGTCTCTATTGGTGTCGCAGCGATCATTTTTCTGATCTACAGGCGATACGGTAACGTTTTTAGCCTCCCCTTTTTCTGGGCGGCGGTTTTCGCCTGCCTGTACGTGGGGCTTCTGGAAATTCGCGCTGAGTCCGGGGGCTCTTCCTACATATACGGTGCTTTGGGCTTTGGGATGTTTTTTCTGGGTCTGCTCGCGGCTGACTTTGTGCTGCTGTATCGTGGTCGTGTCACAAGAATCAAGAACAAGGGCCAACACTCAAGCCGCAAAAACCCAGAACCCCGTCCAGAAGCAGATCGGCAATCTCGGCCCACCGGGATCAGGTTGCTTTTTCCGCGCCTGCCCTTGAACATCGGCCTTTCCGTGTCGCTGATTGGTGCAACCTTCATCACGATTGTCTTTTTTTCAAGCCAGGGATTTCCAATCTTCTCAAGTTTTCCTGCCATGGCCTGGGTTCAATCTACCAGCGGAGTAGTTAACCGTCTTATGACGGTATTCGGTCCCGGTTGTTACGCAAGTCTGGGGCTCATAGCCTGGGCAGTGCATCGCGAAACGGGATCACGAGCAGCGAAGGCGTTGATGTTCCTGGGACTAGGGCTGGCTATCCTTGCCCAATCCCTGCTTGCTACGAAGGCCGCCGCTATTATGGTGTTTATCTGGTTCAATATCGTGCTGTTCTATCTGAACAAGAAGCGTGAATTTCGAAATTCTGTGTTGCCATTCATTATCGTCGTAGTCCCCATATCCGCTGCGATTGTAGCGGTCCGCCTGATGTCAAGCCAGGGATACTGGCAGGCTGGAAGCATCTCTCAGACCTTTGTCACTCGACTCACATCAGAAGCCGCTGAGCCTTTGGACTTCATTATTAAGTACTCGGATCGGTTCGGTCCTATGCACGGCGGAGCAATGCGTCTTGAACTGGAGCGGATTAAGGAGCAATTGACGGGACAGACTAGGACGCCGATCCTCTCGGAATATGTGTTCGACCTGATGACCGACCTGCCGACGCATTCTACAGGGCTGTCGGCAGCCCTGACGCTCGACGGAACCGGGTACGTGGAATGGGGGTTGATCGGCTTATTGATCTACTCATTTGTGCAAGGGCTGGGGTATGGTTGGCTTCACAGGTATCTCCTGCGGCAGGAAACGATGAGCGTGGTCACCGTCGTTTTCTGGGGGAGCATTATAAGCTATGTTATGGCTGCAAGCGTTTCGGGAACCATTCTAGTAGGTCTGGAGGGAGCTTTGTTGGGTTTTGTTCCCCCACTGATTCTGCTTCTTCCTTTTTGTACCTTTTTCCTGTTGCCGATAGCTCGGAGATATCGCTCATCTGCCGGCGACGAGGCTCTGCCTTCCGTTCGAGGTAAGCAGGAACACGCTCCAAAGTGTGCGCCATGGACCAAGAGTGCTCCATGGCAGAGACAATAAGGAAAGCATTCTATGCACAAGATTCTGTTCATGTGCTATGACTTCAAGGTTGGCGGAAATGCACAAGTGCTCTCCACAATTCTCCAGTACCTGGACCGAGATGTGTTTGACCCGATTCTGGTGACTTACGCCGAGGAGCGAGGGCTCCCCTTGCCCGAGGGAGTTTCTGAGCATGTTCTCGGGGTCAGGGGTGGCGGAGGGTTGATACATAAACTGGCAGCTAACTTTGTAGCAATGCTTCGTCTACGGCGGGTCCTCCGTAAAGAACAGCCTGATTTCGTCGTTGGCATGGGAGCAATGAACAATTGGACATTGATACTGGCGGCCAAGCTGACGTGCGGGAAAATGGCGATCATCATTGGAGAACACGGAATCGGAGCCCCTGAGATTCGCAAGGACCGAATTACCTCAATCCTGATGAGTCTCCTCAATAAGATCCTGTATCCGCTTGCCGACCGGGTCGTCTCGATCTCCGACGGAGTGCGGGAATACCTCGTGCACAATCTCCAACTTCCGGAGAGCAAGGTAGTTTCGATCACCAATCCTGTCGACGTCGAAAGCATTCGAAAACTCTCTCTTGAGCCTGTCAATCATCCCTGGCTAATCCATAAGGACAAGCCTGTCATTCTTTCGGTTGGAAGGATAGAGGTACTGAAGGGCTTGCAGTACCTGATCAGTGCGTTCGAACGCGTGCTCAAACAAATCGATGCTCGACTAATCATAGTTGGAAGAGGCCCTGATCAGGGCAGAATCCGTGACTTAGTGAGGCGCAAAGGGCTGCAGGAAAAAGTTTACTTTGCCGGCTATCAGCGAAATCAGTATTGTTACATGCCACGGTCCGATGTATTCGTGTTCCCATCCCTGGGAGGTGAAGGGTTTGGTCTCGTGCTGGTCGAGGCGATGTCCTGCGGTTTACCCGTAGTCTCCACCGATTGTGTAACAGGACCCGCCGAGGTCCTCCAAAACGGCAGGTGTGGGATTCTGGTTCCTGTTGCTGATGATGAGTCGCTGGCAAGAGGCATCCTAAGCATTCTCACAAACCCGCCGCTTCGAGAGCGACTTGTCTCAGCTGCGACCGAACGCGTGGTTGATTTTGAACCTGCCCGGGTGGTCGCGTCCTACGAGCAACTGTTTCGCGATGTGTGCCGTGAGAGATGTTCCGCAGATCCGGTCGCGAACCCAGGTTGAGCATGGCAAAGATTCCAAATCTTCATATCATGACCGTCAACCGGCACACGGGCTATCTCTATAATCTGTCAAAGATAGGACACCATTGGTCGGTTCTCAACGAGTGGGTCCAGCACAATCGCCCACTGCCCGCCAATTTCGAACGCATCGAGTGGCCGGCGGCACGGCGGGATTTTGCAAAATTCGATGCAGTGGTTGGACATGATATCCGGCGTGACGTGGCCCGCTTTCTCCCGTATTGCCTTCGACACCGCAAGCCCTATATCCAGGTCATCCATGGGAGAAGAGGCAGAGGCGGATTCAGCCGAAGCCGCCTGCGAGGAGCCGTGAAATCCTTATACTCGAACGTCGCGCTTGGATCATTGGTGCGACTCGGAATGGTGCGGCTGGTATTCATCTCGCCTTACGCGCGGTCGGACTGGGGTTTGGATGGGACAACAATTAAGCAAGGCATACCTCTGGATGAAATGGGGCCTTACGAAGGTACGGAAGCGTCACTTCTCACCGTCGGCAACATGCTCCACCGGGAACACTTTGCATTCGGCCATCTGCTCGAGATCAATGCCCAAGTTCCCCTCAGGATTGTGGGCGATAATCCGGAAATTCCAGGCTGCCGTCCGTCCAAAGACTGGGACGAACTCCGATCGCTTTACCGTCGTTACCGTGCATATCTGAACCTTACGCGTGAACCTGAGGATGGTTATAATCTGGCCGTCTTGGAAGCAATGGCATCTGGAATGCCGGTGATCGCCCTGAAACATCCTTCGACGCCGATCCGGAACGGGGAAAACGGCTTCCTGGTCGAAAACGTTGCCGAAGCGGTCGAGCGCGCGAATCAACTGTTGGCAAATATTGAGCTTGCCCGGCGCCTGGGGAGCTGCGCTCGTGAAACGATAGCACGGGAATTCTCGATGGCCGCCTTTCAAACGCGTTGGAATGATCTCTTGTTGCGCTGGGCCGGGTCCGTTTTTGTCGGATAGGCTACATGAGCGCTTTCTTTACGTGGAAATGATGCTGCAAATGGCTGGCTCTCGAATTCGGGTCTTGAAAGCAGAAAGAACTCCATACCGATTTCTGTATTCGACCTGACCTTTCGAAGTACACATACCGTCCCTTACAGAAATGGTCGCCGTGGGAGGGCACAATCGAATCACCCTCAGTCAACAATGCTCCACGTTTGATTGAAGGTGTAACGATTCTTCAGCATGAGCCGGTTCATGGTCCCCTATGGTTATCCAGGCGTTCCGGGAAGTTGGATGAGTTCGGCAATTTATGGGAGACTAAAGTCTGCTGGTTACGCCTGCAGGTAGGACAGAACCAAGAAAATGAGAATTCTGCTTGAGGATGGGTTCTCGGTTGAGAAGGGAACAGGCGTTGGGCGGTACACCCAGAATCTTGCAAACGAGCTTAGGAGGCATCCGGCGGTCGAGCTCCTGCCGCAGCCCGAACGGAGATTCATACGCAAGGTCCGTCCGCTGGTTGCCCGGCGGACAGTTTACGCAGCCTGGCTGGAAACCGGATTTCAAAACCAGGCAAGAAAGCTTGAAGCTGATCTCATCCATTTTACCAACCACCTTGTTCCCCACTCGCGGAAATCGAAGGCCAAGTACGTGGTGACGATCCATGATCTGACTGCTTGGAAACTTCCCGAAGCCTTTTCGCCCTTTTACGTACGATACATTCGCGCTGTCGTGCCCCAAGCCGTGAAATTTGCAGATCTTGTCCTTTGCCCTTCTGACGCCATCCGTAACGAGGTCATCGAGCGTTTCAGCCTGAAGGAGAAGATGGTCCGAACTGCCTGGAATGCGGACCCGCTCCTTCCGAGGCCTTCTGCTCGGACCCAGGAGGAATTGTCCGGACAATTGCGAAAGAGGCTGGGGCTTCAAAGACCCTTCGTGCTTTTTGTCGGAACGCTGGAACGGCGCAAGAATGTGACCACCCTGGTTGAGGCGTTTGCACATATTGCAAAAAGCTCCGATCTGCAGTTGGTGATGGTGGGCAGGCCGGGCTTCGGTTTTTCTGAGATCGAGACTTTGATCAAACGCCAGGCGATACCCGACCGTTACATTCTGGCCGGTTATGTTAGCGATGAGGAACTGGCTTTGCTTTACATGCTAGCCAGCCTCTTTGTATACCCTTCGCGTTACGAAGGGTTTGGAATTCCGCTCGTGGAAGCGATGAGTTTCGGACTGCCCATTGTCGCGTCCCGAATACCAGCCAGTGAGGAGGTCGCGGCAGATGCCGCGCTCTATTACGATGATCCGTCGGATGAAAGAGCT
This sequence comes from Terriglobia bacterium, assembly GCA_046705285.1. Classification (GTDB taxonomy): domain Bacteria; phylum Acidobacteriota; class Terriglobia; order UBA7540; family UBA7540; genus SCRD01. Next base: position 40,031 of record JBJKQK010000073.1, on the reverse strand, counting down.
CTGGCTGAAAGGATTCTGGAGGCCCTGGGCAGCTCCGCCTTGATGTCCGAATTGCGCTCTCGCGGGAGACAGCGGGCTGCAAAGTTTGGGTGGAAGAACGTAGCCAGAATGTACATTGAGGCCTACAAGACCGCCTTGGGCGGTTGTTGATTTGATTCAACAGCTTTCAAAGCTTCGGTCTGCCAATTTTTCATCAGCATATAGCTTCAGCGGAGACGTAACGGGCGGAAGGATTCGGATTTTGGCTGAAGGATCCGTAACTCCAGGTCGCCTTCTCGCATCCATAACAAAAGACTGGGATTGACGTGCAATAATGCCTATGGTAGCATGAGAGGTTGTGCGATTTGAGCCGCAAGTTCCTGCAATCAGCCCGACGTTACAGTGTTGTTCTGACCCTCCTCGCCATGGTAGTCGGGGGATCGGGTTGCGCCGTCAGACGAACCATCCATGTTTCTCTGCCTCATATGGCGGGACCCCCAAAACAAGCCACCCTTACTGAGCTTGTCAAAGAGGTTGATGCATGGAGCCAGGACATCCAGACGTTGGTGGCGACGGTCAAGTTCAAGCCAACGACGGGCTCGGTTTATACAGGAGTTATCAAGGAATACCAGAACGTCGGCGGCTTTATCCTGCTGAAAAAACCCGCAATGATTCGCATCATTGGACAAGCGCCAGTCGTGAAGACAGAAATCTTTGACATGGTTTCCGACGGCAAGGAGTTCCGCGTCTTTATTCCTCCTAAAAACAAGTTCATCGTGGGCAGCGACACTTACCATGGGCCCTCGAAAAAGCCGCTGGAGAATCTCCGGCCTCAGCACATCCTGGACGCACTGCTGATCCCACCGATTGACAAATCGACGGAGAGATATTTTAACGAAGAGGTGGAAACCTCAACCGCACTGTACTACGTCGTAAACATAGTGGAGTCTTCCAGCACTGGAGAATTGAGCCTGATGCGAAAAGTATGGTTCGATCGGTCCGATCTGCGCATCTCACGCCTTCAGCTTTACGGACCGCATGGATCTCTTCTCGAAGACGTACTCTATTCCGATTACCGCGACTTCCAGGGGGTGAGGTATCCTACTGAAATCACGCTGAACCGGCCTGCGGAAGATTACAAGCTCTCGATCAAGATTGAGAAGGCGACGTTCAATCAACCGATCCCTCCGGAGAAATTCATATTAAAGAAACCACCGAACGCGACTTTGGTCGAGTTGGGTGGAGGGCAATAGCTGGAGAAGCCTTGTGGTCTACAGGATGATCATCGAGAATATCCTCCACCGGCCGATACGAACGTTGGTGAGCGTGCTGGCGGTAGCTATTGAGGTGGGGATGGTCATGCTCGTAGTGGGAATGACGCACGGCATGTTGCATGAGACCGCTCAGCGCGTCGAGGGAGTAGGCGCGGACATCATGGTTCAGCCACCGGGAGCATCCTTCTTTTTTGGCCTGACTGAAGCTCCTATGCCTGTTCAGATCGGCGACCGGCTCGCGCAAATTCCGCACGTTATGGCTGTAGCCCCCGTCTTATTCCTCTTCAACACCCATGGGGGAATCAACCTCATCTATGGAATTGATCTGCCGAGCTTTAATCGAGTTAGCGGGGGATTTGACTATCTTAAGGGCGGAAGCTTTGCCAACCCGTATGACATTCTCGTGGATGATTGGTACGCGCGGGCGAATGATGTCAAAGTGGGCCAGACGCTGACTCTGCTGAACCATAACTTTCACGTGGCTGGGATTGTTGAACACGGGAAGGGAGCGCGGCTCTTCATCCCGCTAGCCACCGCCCAGGAGTTAACCGGAGCACGCGACAAGGCTTCGATTTTCTATGTGAAGTGTACAGATCCCGGCTACACGCCGGCCGTGATGAACAGTATCCGGGAACTACTCCCCAAGCACCAGATCCTTTCGATCAAGGAGTACATGTCACTGATGACCTCCAACGACCTTCCGGCGTTAAATGCTTTTATAACCGCCATGATTGCCGTCGCGGTAGGGATCGGTTTCCTGGTTATTTTCCTTTCAATGTACACAACAATCACCGAGAGAACGCGGGAAATAGGGATTTTAAAGTCATTGGGCGCTGGCAAAAGGTATATCATAGGAGTGATACTGCGAGAAGCAGGTCTGCTCAGCGTCTTAGGCATCCTTGTGGGGTACGGCGGGACTTGGCTGGCAAAGAAGGTGATCGTGGCCACGTTTCCGACCTTAACCGTCCAGTTAACATTGCATTGGGCGCTCTGGGCAGGGCTGCTGGCCATTGGAGGCTCGTTACTTGGCGCCTTCTACCCGGCAATACGCGCAGCGCGACTTGATCCGGTGGATTCACTGGCATACGAATAAGGGGAATTCTGGAATCTTATGGGCTCAACCTTTCCGGCAACAATTGGCGAAGAAACAAGACGAGTGGACCGAATTGGCTGTATGCAACCCATTATCTCAACTGAAAACCTGAAAAAGACCTATCGAGTCGGAAAGGTGGATGTTCCGGCCTTGCGCGGTGTAGACTTCGTGGTCCAGGAAGCAGAATTTGTCGCAGTTGTGGGACCCTCCGGCTGTGGCAAATCAACACTGCTGCATGTTCTTGGAGGGTTGACCAGGCCTACCAGTGGGCTCGTGCTTGTGGACGGGAACGATTTCACACACATGAATGATGCAGAGCGGACGAAGTTCCGCCGCCACAAAATCGGTTTTGTGTTTCAGAGATATAATCTCTTGCCGACACTGACAGCGAGGCACAACATCGCCATCGCTCAGCACATTCAAGGCGACGGATTTAATCCTCACCGATTTGAGGCGGTGGCACAAATGCTGGGCATCCAGGACAAACTGGATCGCAAACCTTATGCGCTTTCCGGAGGTGAGCAGCAGCGCGTGGCCATTGCGCGGGCAGTAATCTGTGAGCCGAAGCTTCTGCTGGCTGACGAGCCAACCGGCAACCTGGACACAGAAAATTCCCAGGTTGTGCTGAACATGATGCGAGTACTGAACAGGGACTTCCGTCAAACAATCCTGATGATCACCCACAATCCCGAAGCGGCTTCCGTCGCCGATCGGATTATTCGAATGCGAGACGGGCGGATTATTCCTGATTGATTCGTGTCGCCTTTGCCGTTAATCTATCTCGCTTTGCATTTGTATGGCGTCAAGCAGCGATTTTCGCGGACCAACCATTCCTCGCCCCAGGGACCGGCAAGCTGGCCAACGAGGTTCCGGGCCTTGGAACATGATCAAGCTTGTCTTAAGGCGGGCGATCTTCTGGTCCTATGAACGGGGAAGCTGGCAGTACGACATTATCGTTCTATTGATTCTGGCTTTCATCTTCCTCACCCCGGCCAGTTGGTTCCATGACCGTCCTCGGCTCCAGTTGAGTGACCTGCGGCACGTTCAGGGTATTGTCGAAGTCAGTCATACGAATAGCATGTGGGTGTACCAGGTTGATGCGCGGCTCGTGGATTCACTGGTTGGGACCCCACCTCAAAAAGCTCTTCACCAACTGCTCCTTCAACGGGTCAAGCCGCCTTTCGTCATAGATTCCGTCAGACCGATTCTGGGGAAAGAGGACGTGGTCCTCGGCTACACGGTGGAGGTCAAACGCTGACAAAGTATCCCTTGCCTGCGGAGAGGAATCGTAATCCCAGAGACAGATTTGCATGATGAGACACTGCTTAAGGTCGATAGGAGTTGATCTATTTGTGGCCGTTCTTCTATTGGGGACGGCTGCACCTGGGTTCGCAAGGGGCTCAAAGAAATCCATGGATCTCTCTCAGGTTCTTTTTCACATGAATGAGAGATCGAAGCAGCTAAGAACGCTGTCGGCAGATCTTGCATACACCAAAGTGACCGTCCTGGTGAATAACTTTTCGACGGATTCCGGGAAAATGTACTTCCGAAATTCCAAGTCTCCTGACGTCCTGATCAATTTTGAAAAGCCGGCTCCGAAAATCATCCTGTTCAAGGATGATAAAGCTGAAATCTACGAGCCGAGGATCAACCAGATTCAGGAGTACGATCTGAGAAAGCATTCTTCCCTCATTCAGCAACTCTTTTTGCTTGGATTCGGAACCGACTCCAGGGAGATGCAGAAGGTCTATGACGTGAAGTACTTGAGGGAGGAGCAACTGGGTGGCGACACAACCGCAGTACTGGAACTGACTCCACGCAAAGCGAGTCTTGCCGCCCAGCTTTCGAAAATTCAGCTCTGGATCAGCGAAGAATCCTGGCTACCCATCCAACAGAAGTTCTTTGAGGCGGGCGGGGATTATTCGATAGCTCGGTACACTTCCGTCGTGGTCAATCGCAGACTACCATCATCCACTTTCGCGATCCCTGCCGCCAAGGGCGCGAAACGCGTCAGGATGCCATAGGATTTGGCTTCGAGTTCGACAATGTCTCGCGTGCCGGGACAACCGACCCGGCCAATTCAAAGCCAAAAATGACGTTTCGACTGGCGTTTTCAACATTTTAGGGTGAATTCGTTGCAGATTGGCACTCTCCTATCGTATATATATAGTACAAAAGGGGATAATGGGTTGTTTGGTGGCCGGAGTTCCCATAAGGCTTATTTGGCATAAGCTGGGGGTTCGGGGGCCGGGCGGCGTATTGTTTGCAAGTGTGCTGACATTCAACTGTCATGAACAGAATAGTACTGAGGCGGAAAGCACGGTTTATTCGTACGCGATTGCGTGAACTGCGCATGATCTCCGGGGCCTTGATTTCTACACACCATCCTGTTCTTGCGCACATTATTCCCATCCGCCGTTGCAACCTCTCGTGTTCTTATTGCAACGAGTATGACAACTTCTCCAAGCCGCTGCCTCTTGAAACAGTGTTTCGCCGTCTCGACCGGCTGGCTGAGCTGGGAACAAGCATCATCACCATCAGTGGGGGTGAACCTCTCCTCCATCCGCAGCTTGAGGAAATCATTCGGCATATTCGGCGTCGCGGAATGATCGCAGGCATGATCACGAACGGATATCTCCTCACGCGCGCCCGCATCGAATCGCTAAACAACTCCGGGCTTGAGCATCTTCAAATCAGCATCGATAACGTCAAGCCGGACGATGTATCAAAGAAGAGCCTGAAGGTGCTGGACCAAAAGTTGCAGCTTCTGGCAAAGCATGCCATTTTTCAGGTCAATATCAATTCCGTTCTGGGCAGTGCCGTGCGTGACCCTGAAGACGCGCTCAATGTTGCACGGCGAGCTCTTGAACTTGGTTTCACTTCCACCGTCGGTGTCCTGCACGACCATGAGGGACAACTCCGCCCGCTCAATGCGAAACAACAGGCGATTTTCGCTACCATCATGAGCTGGGGCAAGCGTTCGTATTCAAGATTTAACCGATATCAGAAGTACATAGCCCAAGGGATTCCCCGCGATTGGCGATGCCGGGCCGGCAGTCGCTACCTCTATGTCTGCGAGGATGGCTTGGTCCATTACTGCTCGCAGCAACGCGGCTATCCGGCCATCCCATTGGAGAAGTACACGGTGCAGCACCTCGATCACGAATATTACACGCTTAAATCCTGCGCGCCGCTCTGCACCATTCAGTGCGTCCAACACGTTGCCCTGTTGGACAACTGGCGCGATCCTCAGACGGAGCCCGCTTTTGAGCAGCCGCTGGCTCCCGTCATCGAACTACAGCCAACCATCCGGGAAAACTAGGCTGCCGGCATGCTGGGGTCTGCCCTTTTGTCCCTCTGCCTACTGAAGCTTCATTTTCCACTCGATCTGCGCCAGAACACCTCCCAGTACGCGAACGTCGTGGTTGCTCAGGCCAAGGTCGAGCAGCAGTCGGCGCAACTTTAGAAGTTGCGCGTGCCTTCCCTTTGGCTTGAAATAGCTGGCGCAATCCAGAACATTGGCAGCCCGGTCAAGCAGGTGGTTAAGCGACTGCGAATTGGCCGGCAGGGAAGAGTGCACGTGCCCCGTGGCCGCAGCGCGGGGAAAACCGCCGGCACGGGCCAGTTCATAACAACAAACGGCCACCGCCTGTCCGAGGTTCATCGAGGGGCAGTCCGCCGTTGTGGGGACTCGCACAAGCATATGACAATAGCTCAGATGATCATTCAGCAAGCCGGTCTTCTCAGAGCCGAAAAGCATCGCCCCTTTTGTGCCGGCTTGGAGTTTTGATAGCGTTGATGTGAATTCGGTGAGTGGAATCGGATCTCGATCCAGGTTCCTTCTGGAACCGGTAGTTGTGCCGGCCACGACGGTGCAATCTCCAATCGCCTCCGAAAGGTGGTCCACGGCACGCGCAGACTTCAGCACATTCCCAGCGCCGACGGCGGAACGCGCTTCCCGCCAAACAGGATCAAATGGGGACACCACCACCAAGTCGTCGAAGCCGAAGTTGGCCATTGCACGGGCTGCGGCGCCAATGTTGAGGGGATTGCGCGGGCGCACCAGCACGATTCGCCAGCTCACACCTGGTATTTTCATGCAGAAGATTCTACCAGCAGCCAGGTCCATCCAGGTGGACGAACTCAGTGCTTGGGAGACGATTTGGACGAAGATGAGGACCCGCTCGGAGGCTGATTCGGGCTGTTGGGATTAATCGCCTGTACAGCCTTGATCACCGAGGTTGAGCGGAACTGCTTGTAATCCGTGTAACGAATGATCTCTTTGATGTGGACAGGACCCTGCGGAAAATACAGCGTGTCATCCGCCAGCGTGAAGGTGGGAAACCAGAACTTCCCGTCGATCTGCTGCCGCCAGGTTGTAAACCGCGGGAAAAGGTTTTCGCCGTGCCTGTTCCTGATTTCAGGAACCTGGCGGCCCTCGGTCTTGACAATCTGCAGGTCGTGATCATCCACCCAGACGACTCCCTGAAAGTATTCGTGATGCTTCTTGATTTTTATTGGCCTGACTGAAAAGACGTAGGTGGTAAGGTAATCCAGCCTAACATGACCGAGATATTTGATATCGTAATCAGGAAGGTCTTGAGTAGTAAGCACGAACGGTTGGGTATTGCGCATCGCCACCAGGTCCTGCTCGGTCATCAAGACTCCCTTGAGATCCCCGGGAGGTGCATAGGTGACTTTTTCGATCCGCTTGCCGTTATTGTCAAACAGGATGTCCCAATTCTGCTGCCACATACCATCAACCTGGCCATCGCTGTTCAGCGTTTCAACCTTGTTGATCTGGCGATAAGTGTAGTTGTCCCGAGCCTCTCTGAACATCGTCTCCTTGGCTGCAAAGGCTTTGATGATCTTCTGAATTTCCGCCGGACTCGGGTTGCTCAAAATGGGATTGGCTGGTTTCTTTGCCTTCTTCGATCCGGAAGTTAAGGGAGGCGGCTGCTCACCCTGGGCGGCTTGAGAAGGTCCGTTGGCAAGGCCTGCCATCACTTGATTGACCTTTTTCTCTACAGTCGAAGACCCCGAATTGGCGGCCTGGCTGCTTGCTGGAGGAGGATTGGAAATGTTCGACACTTGCGGCCCGAAGCCGGGCAACTGAGGCCCTAACGTCGACCCCGAGTTTGATTCGCCCGTTGGGGTCGCCGCTGCCTGACTGGAAGCCTTCGCCGCGCTCACGCGATTGCTCTTGATAATTGCATTAATCAGCGCCTGAGAAGCGCCATCCTTATGGAATTCCTGGATGAGGTCCGGCGTCAACTGGAAGTCGACACCCCTCTGCTCCACCAGGGTGATCATCTTTTGCTGCGAAGCGCCACCAATCAAAAGAAGAGTGATGTCGTCTTTGCTCAGAGGCTGTGCGCCCCATAATGGCAACGCAAAGAAGCCGAACAAAACCAATAGAGCGACTATTGGTTTGAAAAAGGCTTTCGACCGATGGGCCATCTCGCTATCCATGCCTTGTGCCGTTCCTGGACTGACTCCCTCGTCTCCTACGGTTATTTAAATAGAGGACAATCAGAGATAAAAAGTTGCTCGAATGATTCATTAAATCGTGCCCGCCTCGCCCCCAAATCCCTGTTAATCCCCAATTGCTGGTGTGCCTTAGTCCGCGCGTCGCGATTCAGTTGCCTGTACTAATTATACACGAGCCACAGCTCGCCACGCGCCCCCACCGGGCCCATTCCCCCCTGTCATCCAGGCGCCAGCCCCAATGGGTTGGCTCGTTCAAAATCAGTCTCTGTTGTTTACCTTAGTTCAACCCAGTTCCGGCCCATGTACAGGCGAGCTGTCCTGCCCTTGACTACCACTTCAAGCGGCCTCGGACTCTTGATTTCTGCGTCCCAGCTTGCCGTACATTCTGACAGCTTCTGTCCAGCCTGGTTATACAGGATGAATTTTGCGGCATGTGCTTCCGGGTCGCCTGGCGTCTTTGCAAGCCCGAATCCGTAACTGCCGACAGCAAGGTGATGGCCGCACACCTCAAGGCTTCCCTCGGTTATCAGCATCCCAAGATATTTCTCCTGAACCTGCGAACTGTAACCGCTTGTGTCAAGCAGACCTGCAACGACTCGTGCGCCGGAGGGCGTAATAACAAGCACCGAATTACGCTTTTGAGTTGGAATTGCATTCTCTTCGAGCACAAAGTCTTTTGGGACGATCTTATTAAGGGCTTCTCCTTTTTCAACTTTGAAGACACCTTGAGCGCTGGCTGGCTTTGCAGCCATCAGACTCAGAAACACACATACAGTAACAACCAGGTAGGATTTCATGCTTCCCTCCTCATCAGCTTGTCTGGAACGCTAAATATGCTACACTACCCGATCGCACGCGCAAAGAAATTCCATTCTGGCTGAGCCTGATTTACGCGGGAGAACCGAAGGGAGCCTGCACCGGTTCTCGCAGCGAATCCCATCGCCTGATCATGAGCTAGACCACTGTCTGTCAGAATCAACTGCCTTATGGAGAAGGGCTTACCATTGTGTTACGCCGTTCTTGAACTTACCATGTTGCCTGGTAAGACCCGGGAAAGGGGTTGGAAACAGCTTTTCACCGGAAAGAAGACAGATGGGTGGGAACACGTTGGAACCGGCGGGTTTCAAGCTTGTCGACGGCATGATGGAATCGTATGACGAAACAGGGCTCTTGTGGTATACAGGCAGGAAGTTCGGCTATTGTAACGTCCACGTCGTCTACAAGATGCGAGATAAGGGTGTAGCCGCGCTTACACTGCGTTAATCTGGAGGTCGAAATGGATGGGAAATTCACAAGGAGAGGTTTCTTGCAGTCCCCTGGAGCAGCGGCATACGCCGGGGCTGGGATGGGTGTGCCGTTCCAGGCTGGGGCAGCCCAGAGAAGTGCCAGCCATGAGGATGCAAAGTCCATGGCCAGAATGTTCCCCGGCTGCTGTGCATACTCCTTCCTGGAAGACCTGAAGAGTGACCGGATGACCATGCAGGGTTTTATCCGCGAGGTCGTCAAGATGGGCTCGGTGGGGGCGGATATGACGGTCTATTGGTTCAAGTCTACCGACCCCGCCTATCTGGACGACCTTCGGCATCTCGCTTTTAAGAGTGGTGTGCCGTTCTCCGGCGCGGCTTGCGGATCAAGCATGGTTCAGCCCAATGCAGCAAAGCGGCTCCAGGTTCTGGCCGATATCAAGAAGTGGGTGGATGTTACAGACCGCCTGGGCGCGTCACACCTACGCGTTTTTGCAGGCGAGCTACCTCCCGGTGCAAATGTGAAACAAGCGACTGATTGGGTGGTCGAAACCATGAAGCCTGCCTGCGAATATGCGGGTAAAAAGGGGATCATGCTCGGCATTGAGGATCACGGCGGCGTCACGCAGCGGGCTGACGTTTGCCTGGATATCATGCGCCGGGTGGATTCTCCGTACGCAGGGATCAATCTCGACATCACCCACTTCATTCCTACTGCCACCGAGGATGCCTACGCCCAAATCAAAGCCTGTATTCCTTATGCCACCCACACCCATATTCGCGACCACTTTGATGATGGCACACCGATTGACATGGATCGCGTCTGGAAAATGTTCAGGGATGGCGGCTACAAAGGCTTTATGTCAGCCGAGTATGAAGGAAAAGAACCTCCCTTGATAGGTGTCCCCACGCTGGTGGACAAGATTAAGTCGCTCTGCCAGAAGTACTCCACTGCTTATGTCTAGCGTTTAAGTGCTATTGGCCAGCGCGCAATTGAAATCATCGGGGAGCTTGGCTATATTGGTTGAGGAGGACAAGGATGCCTATTTTCGAATACCAGTGCCGGGATTGCGGGTCGAAATTCGAACGGATTTCATACTCACCCAATGCTGAGATTTTGTGCAAGAAGTGCTCAAGTTCCCAAGTCGAGAAGTTGCTGTCGGTTTTTGCCGTTTCAGGGAGTGCTCACGAAGGACTGTCAAACGAATCCGGACCCTGTCCCTGTGGAGCGCCTCGGCGCGGGATGTGCGGTGAATAGGAAAGAGATGGGCTCGATCTCGGCCTCACGTATTCAACTCCTTCCCTTTAGGTTGACATATTCTTGAACCGGCAAAAGAAAGACTTTCAGGTTTCACTTTGAGGGGTCGAGGGAATCCTCTTGCTTCATGGTGATGGCCCAGGTGCCCTGGTCCAGGGTTATTAAGTGAGTTCCAGGTCACCGACAGTAAGCCCAGTTTCTTTTCACAGCCTCAGGCCAGCAAAAACTTGTCGTGAGGATCGATGCTGAGGGTCAGGATAAAGCCCCTGAAGGAACCCGAAGAGTTCAGAGAGTCCGAACGTCTGCAGAAATCTATTTGGGGAGGCTTGAGCGTTTCTGCTGAGACGATGCTGGTGACGCAGAAGTTCGGCGGAACAGTACTCGGTGCCTTCATAAGCAAAAGACTCGTCGGTTTCATTTACGCCTTCATGGGCCTCCGCAGAGGCAGGACCATTCACTGGTCACACCTGATGGGGATCCTGTCGCCTTTCCGCGGCCAAGGCCTGGGTTTCCGCCTGAAGCTCGCTCACCGTGATCTCGCGCTTCGCCAGGGAATCCGGTCCATCTGCTGGACCTACGACCCTCTCCAGAGCCGAAACGCCAGCTTGAACCTGAGTCGGCTGGACTCTCGCGTGGAAGAATACCTTGTGGATTGTTACGGCCGTTTCCCCAGCAAGATCGAGCGAGGGCTTGAGAGCGACAGGTTCATCGTGAACTGGCGGATAGCGTCAGAGAGCGTGCAGCGCCGTCTCACAATAGGGAAACGTGAAGTGAGAATCCCGGATGCGCCCAGAGTCAATCAGACCGACCGCAACGGCAGCGGATTCCTTGTGAACCGGAAGATAGAACTTGGCCACAATGCCCCTCAATTGCTGGTGGAGATTCCTGCCGATACGGACGTAATGCGTGCGGAGGATCTGGCGCTGGCAGAGCGCTGGCGTTTTCAAACGCGAAAGATTTTTCTTCATTATCTTTCGACAGATTACCGGGTGGAGAGCTTCTTCACCGAAGATGCAGACCCGGTCGGTCCGCGTTGTTTCTATCTGCTACGTCGCAGAAAAAGTTGAGACATCACCATTTGGAGCACTGCGGCGGATCCCCGGAGACAGGTCACCGGTGCGCCATCCTTGAATCTGGCCTCGGGAGCAGAATAGAATACAAGTTTATGCAGGGATCGGGAAACCAGACCTTATTTACCTCGCAAGGTTCCGTCAGCAGAGCGATCGAGCAATTCCTCCAGGAAGCTCGCGCAACCGTCGATGCCGCCATGTATCGGATTACAAATCCTCGGCTTGTCCGAGCTCTCGGGCAGGCACAGGATCGAGGGCTTCGCGTGCGCCTTTTGGTCGACCGGAATAAATACGAGGAAACAGCGGCCACGCGCAAACTCCTTGCCGAGAACCCGCTTCCCTTTCGCGCAATTTATGGGCAAACCGGAAAGGGATCTAAATTGCACCATAAGTTTGTTCTTCTGGACCGTCGGGTCGTGCTGGCCGGGAGCTATAATTGGACGGTTGAATCGGAAGAGCAGAATTACGATCACATGCTGATCATCAGGGATACAGAGCTCGTTCTGGCTTATCAGCAGGAGTTTGAGCGGCTTTGGCCCTCTGAATACCAGCGTTTGGAGAATTGAAGCAAGTCGCGGGAATTCATTCGCTATCCAATGAGGAAATCATGCCTCCCTCCGACAATGTTCCTGGAAGCAAAGTAATTCAAGGCTATCAACTCTACGTGATGCGGCACGGAATTGCCGTAGCGCGCGGCGATCCTAATTTCCCTGACGACAGCAAGCGTCCTCTGACGCCTGCAGGCAAGAAGAAGCTGAAGGACATTGCAAAAGGTTTGTTCCGACTTGGGCTTTGTGTGGATTCGGTGATCAGCAGCCCGCTGATTCGAGCCGCCGAGACCGCTGCGATCGTTGCAGAAGTTCTCAGCCCGGGCATCGAGGTGAAATCTTCGGATTACCTGATGCCCGGCGGATCACTGCAGGCTCTGGTGACTTGGCTGGGCAAGCAGGAGGCTCACCGCAGCGTCCTGGTGGTGGGTCACGAGCCCGATCTCAGCGAAGGCGTGGCCAGGTTAATCGGCAACGCTCGTGCCAGTTTTCAGTTCAAAAAAGGCGGATGTTGCCGGATCGATTTCGAGAAGTTCCCTCCCCGTCCTCCCGGCAAACTCGTGTGGTGGCTCACACCCCGCGTGATGCGAAAGATCGGTTAGCAGAGTCTTCCCGGCTCGTACGCACCGGTTCGATTGTCCGAGCCGGGCCCTATCCCACCGCGCTCACCTTTCAAGCACCGTGGTGTTCGAAGTCTCAGGCAAGCGTGGCATGGCGATGTACGGAAACTTGCCGGTCAAGCTGTCAAGAAATGCCACGATGTCATGAACCTGGCTGTCAGTAAAGGTCTTATCCAGCTGTGTCTTCGCCATCACCCGGACGGCTTCGTTCAGGGTCTTCACTGATCCGTTGTGGAAATAAGGCGCCGTCACTTCCACGTTCCGGAGCGATTGCACGACAAACATGTGTTGGTCGGCTTCCTGATGGGTCACTTGATAGCGGCCCGTGTCAGTCATCAGGTCGTATTTCTTCACATACGCGTTGTCCGCATTCAATGGGAACTTCATGTAGAAGCCCGTTCCCATCGCTTGCTCAGGTCCGTTAAACATGGGGCCGCTGTGGCAAGTCGTGCAGCCCGCTGACTCCATTAACTTGAGCCCGCGTTGTGCCGCCGGGCTCAGGGCGGATTTGTCACCCGCCATGTAACGGTCGTACGGGCTGCCGGGAGTAATCAGGGTTCGTTCAAAACTGGCGATGGCCTGGGCAATATGCTCAAAAGTGACGGGCTGGCTGCCGCCGAACACCTCTGCGAATTCCTGCCGGTATCCCGGAATGGCCCGGATTCGTTCCACAATGGCCTCTCCGCTGGGCATTCCCATTTCGTCTGGATTTGTCTGTGGACCCTTGGCCTGCTCTTCCAGACTTGCAGCACGCCCATCCCAGAACTGCACTGTCCGGAAGGCCGAGTTGAAAACCGTTGGTGCGTTGCGACCGCCAAGTTTGCCATGGACACCAACCGAAACCGGGCGATTATCGGTTCCATTGGACATGACGTTATGGCACGAGTTACAGGAAACTGCCCCCGTAGCTGAAACCCTCGGGTCAAAGTAGAGTTGCTTGCCCAGTTCGATCTTTGCAACAGACTGAGGGTTGTCCTTTGGGATAGGAACGTGAGACGGCATTTGCCCGCGCAGCAGGACCGCCGAGCCTACCATCAAAACGCAAGCCAGTGCAACCTTCTTCCATAGGGAACCGTCAACCATGTTCAGAACCTCCACAGAAATTCGATCCCGAGCCGGGTCATCTGCCCCGACAGTCGTATTTGGCGAGCGTCAGCGCAACCCGGTCGGATGTCGTTGTAATAGTCCCTATGATACGAGGTCCTGAAAGTTGTCTACGGCTGTACACCTCCTGGCGGGGTCGCCTTCGATGCTTTGGCAGGCTTCTCTCCCTGCATGCTACGCAGAAAATTGACCAGATCCCATATCTGGTTTTCCTTCAATCTCTTCGCCTCAGCGGGCATAGATGATGAACCCTTGTCAATGATGGCAAACAACTCTCCATCCGTTCGTTTAGAGAGCGTGGCTGGTTGGTTGAAATCGGGCGGGAAGACATGCATTACCGTAGCGAGGTCGCCCTTGCCGTTGCCGGTTTTCCCGTGGCACATCGCGCACTGCGTCATGTATAGACTCTTTCCTTTTTCCACCGATTCCCCGGTAAACGCCACCGGATTCTTGCGAGCCTTTTCTTCCGGCGTAAAGACGAACACGTGCGGCGCCGTTGGCGCCTTCGCTGAGGACGGAGCTGTCTGGGTTGAGTGGTTCTCTTGTCGTGGCTGCTTCTCCTGCGCCCACGCGGCGCCAGGGAGCAGAAGGAAAAAACAAATGCCTAAAGCATAAAACAAACGCATGACCGGCCACCTTCCTTTCGTATTCCCCTTCATCACATCGGGACTCAGGCGTGTGGCATCACTTCAAAACCAAACCGGAAACCCCGGCGGCCTCGGGCGCTTTATTCTCCATTCGTCATCCCCATGCGCCAGGGACCAAACGAATGAAGTCGATAAGAGCCGAGCACACGAATGTAGTTGGCCCGTTCAAAGGCTGCCGGATTCGGGACCGAGCGCAAGGCCATGCTACCCTGCATCTGGCGGATCGATTCATACTCGTGCTCTTCCATCCATCGGATCAGATCTTCGCGCACGCGATCCAGATGGCCGATGCCGTTCTGCAGCAGCGCCGAAGTCATCATCGCCACCCGTGCGCCCGCCATCATGGCCTTGAGTACATCCTCTGCCGCGTGTACTCCACCGGTGACGGCAAGATCCGACCGCACGTGACCGTAAAGGATGGCAACCCAGTGCAATCTCAGCAAGAGTTCCTGTGAGGTGCTCAGGCTAACCCTCGGTACGACCTCAAGATTTTCAATGTCAAAATCCGGCTGGTAAAAGCGGTTAAACAGCACCAGAGCGTCCGCCCCGGCTTGGTCTAGCTGCTTTGCAAAATTGGCCATGGCGCTGAAGTACGGTCCCAGTTTCACAGCAACTGGAATGTGAATTGTGTTCTTGACCTGCGTGACCAGGTCACAATACCTTTTTTCGATCTCGGCGCCGGATATGTTCACGTCCGTCGCCAAAAAGTAAATGTTGAGTTCGAGAGCTGAGGCTCCGGCTTCTTCGATTTTCTGGGCATGTTTCACCCATCCGCCCGCCGAAGTGGCATTCAGACTCGCGATCACAGGGATTTTGACAGTCTCCGCTGCCCGACGAACATACTCCAGATAACCTTCCGGGCCACGATTGTAGCGCGTCATATCCGGCACGCTGCTCGACGCCCCAAAATCCGGCACTTGTTTGTACTGCGTAACCTCTGGCAAGTAGGTCAGAGATTCAGCAAAACTTTCAGTGCCTGCTGAGAGGCTCTTATCTAATTCCTCGCTTTCTTTAATGATTTGCTCCTCGAACAGAGAGTGCAGCACGATCGCCCCCGCTCCGGCATCTTCCATCTGCCGGAGGTTGTCAATCTCCTCCGATAACGGCGAGGCGGAGGCGACTAGAGGACTCTTCAAGTCATGTCCGAGGTACTTCGTGGTCAAGTCAATCATTTTTTCACTTCCTTGGCAACTTCGACTGTGGGTGACGCCGCCCATTTTTCGTAGAGTTCCCACTTGGTTTTCACATCTTCACCGGCTAGCTTCAAAGCCTGCTTGGCAACTTCCGGTCGGGCATGGACGAGCATGGTGTAGCGAGTTTCGTTGTAGACATACTTCTCAAGCGGAATCGACGGCGGCCGGGAATCAATATGCAGAGGGTTCTTGCCTTCCTTGGCCAGCGCCGGGTTGTAGCGGAAGAGCGGCCAGTAACCGGACTGAACTGCAGCTTTCTGCTGCTCCAGCCCAAAAGCCAGATCGTAGCCGTGCGCGATGCAGTGGCTGTAGGCAATAATCATCGAAGGGCCATCATACGCTTCGGCTTCAAGGAAGGCCTTGATCGTCTGCATATCGCTCCCTCCCATGGCTACGCGCGCCACATAGACATTGCCATAGGTCATGGCCATCATCGCCAGGTCTTTCTTGGGATTCTCTTTGCCGCCCGCGGCGAATTTGGCGACCGCAGCGCGCGGAGTCGCTTTGGACATTTGGCCGCCCGTATTCGAGTACACTTCGGTGTCCAGCACCAGAACATTGACGTTCTTGCCGGAAGCCAGCACGTGGTCAAGGCCGCCGTACCCGATGTCGTAAGCCCAGCCGTCTCCACCAACAATCCAGACATCCTTTTTCACCAGCATATCCGCAACGCTCAGCAGGTTGTGGGCGTCGAGAGTATTCAGGCTGCGCAGCTTTTCTTTCAGTGCTTGAACGCGCTCGCGCTGTTTATTGATATGTTCCTCAGTAATCTGGTCGGCGGCCAGAATCTGGGCAGCCAGCTCTTCTCCAATCTGTCCGGCAAGCTGTCCCACTAAGTACCGTGCGTAGTCGGCCTGCTTGTCAACGGCCAGGCGCAAGCCAAGGCCAAATTCCGCGTTGTCTTCGAAAAGCGAGTTTGACCAAGACGGGCCCAGGCCCTTGTGGTTCATGGTGTAAGGAGTCGTGGGAAGATTTCCACCGTAAATCGAAGAGCATCCGGTAGCGTTAGCGATCAGGCAGCGGTCCCCGAACAATTGGGTCATCAGCTTGATGTACGGCGTCTCTCCGCAGCCGGAACAGGCACCGGAAAATTCAAACAACGGCTCCAGCAATTGCACATCCTTCACTTGCCCCAGGCTCAAAGGACGGCGATCCATTTCCGGCAGTTGCAGGTAGAAATTCCAGTTTTCCCGCTCCTGCTCCCGCAACGGCGCCTGAGGCTCCATGTTGATGGCCTTATGGCGAGCTTCGCTCTTGCTCTTCGCCGGACAGGCCTGGACACACAATGAGCAGCCGGTGCAGTCTTCAGGGGCAACTGCCAGCGTGTAACGCAACTCTTTGAAATCTTTCCATCGTGCCGGGCTCGACTTGAAGGTGGCCGGCGCCTTCTCCAGCCACTTCGAATCGTAGATTTTAGCGCGGATCACTGAGTGCGGGCATACCAGGACGCACTTGCCGCACTGAATGCACAGGTCTTCGTCCCACACCGGAATCTCAAGCGCAATGTTTCTTTTCTCCCATTGCGTCGTCCCGGAAGGAAACGTGCCATCAGGACTGAAAGCGCTGACGGGAAGCAAATCGCCTTCGCCGGCGATGATCCTTGAGGTAACATTCCGAACGAACTCCGGCGCCTGCGCCGGAACAGGTGGCTGGATATCGAATCCGCTGGTTACCTGCTTGTTAACAGGAACTTCGTGGAGATGTTCCAGTGCCTGATCCACTGCCGCAAAGTTCTTTTGAACAATCGTTTCCCCGCGTTTGCCATAGGTCTTCTCAATTGAGTGTTTGATTTCTCGAATGGCTTCATCGCGAGGAAGCACGCCACTGAGCGCGAAAAAGCAGGTCTGCATGACGGTGTTGATCCGTCCTCCCATGCCCGCATCCCGCGCCACTTTGACGCCGTCGATCACATAGAATTTAAGCTTCTTGTTGACAATGTGCTCCTGCGCCGTCTTGGGAAGATGCTCCCAGACATCTTCAGGCCCGTAAGGAGAATTCAGCAGGAAGGTCGATCCCGGCTGCGCAGCTTTAAGAGCGTCGAACTTCTCAAGGAATCCAAACTGATGGCAGGCAACAAAGTTGGCTTTGTCAATCAGGTATGTGGAATGGATAGGCTTCTTCCCAAATCGCAGGTGCGAAACCGTCATCGTGCCGGACTTCTTCGAGTCATAGACAAAGAAGCCCTGAGCGTAGTTCTCCGTTTCCTCACCGATGATCTTGATGGAATTCTTGTTGGCGCTCACCGTGCCGTCGGAACCCAGACCGTAAAAGACCGCGCGTACGGCCTCCGGATTCTCGGTCGAAAACTCGGGGTCATAGCTTAGGCTGGTGTGCGAGACATCATCGTGAATGCCGATGGTGAAATGGTTCCGAGGTTTATCGTTCAACATTTCGTCGAGGATGCCCTTGACCATGGCGGGAGTGAACTCCTTGGAGGAGAGCCCGTAGCGGCCGCCAATAACCTTTGGAGCCGCGCTGAATTTCCCGTCAGGGGCCCCGACGGCCTCGTTCAGAGCCGTGATCACGTCCATGTAGAGCGGTTCGCCGAGGCTTCCCGGCTCTTTGGTGCGATCCAGAGCCGCAATGATCTTTACTGTTGGCGGTAAAGCGCCCACAAAGTGCTCCAACGAAAAAGGCCGGTAGAGGCGCACCTTGAGGAGGCCAACCTTCTCTCCTCGCTCAACCAGATGTTCAATTGCTTCCTGGGCCGCCTCCGCGCCCGACCCCATCATCACAACCACGCGCTCAGCGTCAGGAGCGCCGACATAGTCAAACAGGTTGTAGGACCGCCCGACGATCTTCGCGAAGCGGTCCATCACGTTCTGAACCACCGTCGGGCAGGCTAGGTAATACGGATTGACAGCTTCCCGCGCCTGGAAAAAGACATCGGGATTCTGCGCTGTGCCCCGGATAAACGGGTGGTCGGGCGACAACGCGCGTTCCCGGTGAGCAAGGACAGACTGCTGGTCAATCAGCGCCCTGATGTCGCCTTCGGTAACCTCCTCAACCTTGGAAATCTCGTGCGAAGTGCGAAATCCGTCAAAGAAATGGAGGAATGGGACCCGCGATTCCAGAGCTGCTGCGTGGGCGATCAGGCCAAGGTCCATGGCTTCCTGGACGGTGTTGGAAGCCAGCAGGGCAAAACCCGTGGCCCGCGTGGCCATCACGTCGCTGTGATCGCAAAAGATAGACAGGGCGTGGGTCGCCACGGTTCGGGCCGCCACGTGAAGGACCGCAGGCGTCAACTCACCCGCCATCTTGTACATGTTGGGAATCATCAGCAGAAGCCCCTGGGAAGATGTGAAAGTCGTGCCGAGCGCCCCGGCCTGAACCGCCCCATGCAGGGCGCCAGCAGCTCCGCCTTCGCTCTGCATTTCCATAACTTTAGGAATGGCTCCCCAGATGTTCGGCCTCCCTTCCACCGTCCACTGATCGGCCAGTTCGCCCATGCCGGATGAAGGCGTGATCGGGTAGATGGCAATCACCTCACTTGCTGCATAGGCTGTGGACGTCGTAGCCTCATTCCCGTCAATTGTCCGTTTGGCTCTTGCCATCGTTTCCTCCAGAATATGAAAGCTCTCCAAATAAGGCTAGGGCAGAGAAGCGGTCACCGCAGTGATGAGCGTCACATTTTCGGCTCGCCGACAAGTAACAAGACAGGCGGCCAGGGGCACTTATTGCCCGTAATAGTGCGCCTTAGACCCACATATTCACTCCAAAAGCGAAAACCTGCCCAAGGCGTTGTATTGGTTCGAGCTTGCCTGTAAACTGGGTCTATCGGCTCATGTGATTGCAGGAGGTTGCCTCCCACCGGCAATGTGCACGGCGTGCTGCCAGGCACCGGACAGGCAAGAGGCCGCGTTCTGCCGGGCACCTCATATGGCTCACTCAAACCGACACGCTGGTCGCACCGCTCCCTTCGGCGCTTTGTTGCCTTCAGTTTCCGGAAACCGGCATGCAGACAAGATTGACGATCAGGTCAGCCTGGAAAGACAGGCCAACGGGTACGAAACGCCGCGGGAGAGCACAGGCGCTCCAGTCCCCTCTGAGTGGGCTCGTGT
Organism: Terriglobia bacterium; assembly: GCA_046705285.1. Taxonomy (GTDB): domain Bacteria; phylum Acidobacteriota; class Terriglobia; order UBA7540; family UBA7540; genus SCRD01. Next base: position 20,450 of record JBJKQK010000073.1, on the reverse strand, counting down.
CTTCCGCCTTGCCATCAAACACCTTGACCGTTGTATGTCACTCGAGCCGAAGGTTTTGCAGGGCGACGATCCCAAAGCCATCCATGATTTGCGGGTGGCCACCCGGCGTCTGCAACAACTGCTTGGCCTGATTTGTCCCAAGCCACATCCCGGCGAGATTCGCAAATTGTTCCGGGGCCTCAAGCGCTGCCGCCGTTCTCTCTCGGAAGTCAGGAACTATGACGTTTTGATGGAACGCGTCGAAGGAGCGCTTGCGCGAAAACGCACGCCCCGCCGTGAAGCATGGGAGGCCATCAGGGAATATCTGGAAAAATCGCGTTCTATCAGGCTGGAAAAGTCTCTGCGCAAACTCGCAAAGGCCAATCTTTCGGCCATTTATGTACACATGAAGGAATGGCTTCCTGCCGAAGGGAATTCCATTCCGGCGTCCGAAAATTCGGGTGATTCCGGTGTCGGGCAGGGTCTCACGATCGAAGATTTCTACACTCGCATCGCCGAAGCTCTGGAAAACGTGTGGAAGGCCCTCGAAGGCGAGATCACACAGTCACGTCAGGAGCCCGATTCATTGGCTCTCCACCGCACGCGGATTGCAGCCAAGCGTGTGCGCTACCTGGTCGAAGTCATTCATGAGTTCGACGTTTCGGGAAGCAAGGAAGTCTTGATCTGGCTCCGAAGCCTTCAGACCCAACTCGGAAACTGGCATGATCTGGTCGTGTTTGAAGAGACCGTCATTGGAATGATTGCCGACCCCGTCTTTCTGCGCGATCACCTGGGAATGGCGCTACAGATCGAGCGATTAATCATTAGAAATCGAGCGCAGAAGGCCAGGCTTGAGGAAAAGTATTCTGAAATGACGCGCGATAAGACAGGTTTCTTGAAAACGCGGGGATGGGTGCAGAGGGTGGTGGATTCTCCAGCCGCTCTTTTTGGCGGAAGCGTCTGAACAATGTTTCAGCTTCCGGAGCCGTCATCACTGTGGGCCGGGGATTTACCTGCGACCATTCCCTGGGGGGATGCCTGAATGCTCACGCCTTCAGGTGATTGCTCTTTCTGAGCCAGAACCTCGCCGATCCCTTCCCGAAGGCAGTTAAACACAACGGGAATGTCCTGGCTGGCGTCGACAACCTTGAAGTGATATTCCTCGACAAGGTTTTCGAACTGGCCCAGAAGGGCTGTCTGGTACTTCCGGAAGCTCTCGTACATGTCTTCGCTTGGATGCAGGTCCATGCCCGATTCCCAGTAATCAAAACCCGTTGAGAAAACTACGCGCGGAATGAGGTCGTCAACACCGATCCGGAGGTAGAAAACCGCGTCAGGAACCAGCGCAAAGCTGTAAACGTTCCGGATCCAGGAAGGTTCCATACCGCGAACCGCCCCGCGGGCGATCAAAGAGTAAATGTAACGGTCCGTAAGAACCACAAATCCCGCACGCAGCGCAGGAACGATTTCATTTTCCAGGCGGTCAGCAAAATCCGTGGCATAAAACAGGCTGAGCGTGATCCGGCCCAGCGTGTGGCCCCGCTTGGCCTGGGTAATTCCCTTCCCGGCCAGCTTAGAGCGCGTCATGCCAGTATCCACCACGGCGCGCCCCTGCTGCTCGAGCCAGGGCTTCAGCAGCGCGATCTGCGTGGAGCGCCCGACGCCGTCTGTTCCTTCGATAACAATCAGTTTCCCGGGCAGATTCTCCAGTCGCATGTCGGGCAAAACCACCCCATAGGTTGACCTCATGGCGCCACCCTCAATCGTTTGGCCTGCGCAAGTTTTGCCTTCACCAGTTGCCGCATCCGCGTTTGCTGCTCTTCGATCGGCAGCGTCGCGTCCACCACGGTCAGTTCGAACTCTTGAATCATCTTCTCGTACTCTCCGAGAATATGACCCTGGAAGATTTCAAAACTCTCCACGGGATCGCCACTCAGGTCAAGGTCCATCCCCGCCTCATAGAATTTAAAGCCGCTCCGTCCGTTCAGCAGGCGCTTCATGGCCACGTCCAGCGGGGTGCGAAAGTAGAAAGCCAAGGTTGGCTTGACGGCAAAGGCATAAAGCTCCCTCACCCATCCTGGATCCATCCCCCGGGCAACGTCGCGCGCGAATGCCGTATAGATGTACCGGTCGCAGAGCACGATCGCGCCGGCCTTCAGCAAAGGGATGATGTTGTGTTCCATGCGGTCCGCAAAGTCGGTGGCGTGAATCAGGCAGAAGCTCGCAGGAGTCAGCATTTTTTTCTTCTTGCCCCGTCTCGTCGTGTCGCGCACCAGAGGAGAAGAGTTCCATTCACTGAAGACCGTTCCGTACCCTTCGGCCCGCAGCCACTGATGGAGCAGAGTAAGCTGGGTCGACTTCCCTGAGCCGTCGATCCCTTCCACTACAAAGAGTTTGCCTGGAAAGCGATGCTCTCCGTAACGTTTCACTGCAAAGCCCCGTACACTTCAAGAAAATTGATGTGTAGAGTTAACTATAACATATTAAAGGTGGCCTCAAAGCTGTAGCATAGTGGAGGGAAAAACTCCTCAGACGTGGCGTAGGCTAGAGCGTTTATTTTACGGAGGCGCTGAAAAATGACCCACCTTTTGAACCACTGGCGCGAATGGGCGATCTCCGGTGGAATCATCATCGGAGCCCTGATCATTGCCTGGATTGTCCATAAAATCCTCTTTTCGGTAGCTGGTCGGTTCGCGCGACGAACTGGCACTGTGATTGATAATTCCCTGGTCCAGCACGGCCGCAAGCCTGCCAAGCTGATCATTCCCCTGTTAGCTTTATTCCTGGCGCTGCCGGCAACGTCGCTGCCGACAGGTCCCATCGGTGCGATCCGTCACATCCTCGCCTTGGGGATGATTGCTTCGGTAGCCTGGCTGGCGATCATCATGATCGATGTGTTCGAAGACGTTGTCGCTGAAAGGTACAAAATCGGGGTTCGCGACGATCTGCGGGCTCGGAAGATCCAGACCCAGGTTCACGTCCTGCGGCGGACGGCCATTGTTGTTTCCTGCATCGTTGCTTTTTCGGTCATGCTGATGACCTTCCCGAGCATTCGCCAGTTCGGCGTCAGCCTGTTCGCGTCTGCCGGCATCGCCGGACTGGTTATCGGCATGGCTGCCCGCCCGACGCTTTCCAACCTCCTGGCCGGAGTGCAGATCGCCTTGACAGAGCCTATCCGTCTGGAAGACGTCGTCATCGTGGAAGGTGAATGGGGCTGGATTGAAGAGATTACTACTACTTACGTCGTGGTGCGAATCTGGGATCTGCGCAGGCTCGTCGTGCCGATCTCTTACTTCATCGAGCATCCTTTCCAGAACTGGACTCGCGTCACAGCAGACCTCCTCGGAACGGTCTTTCTTTATACCGATTACACCGTTCCCGTGGAAGAAATCCGCCAGGAACTTCTCAGGATCCTCAAATCGACCGACATGTGGGACGGAAAAGCCTGGGTACTGCAGGTAACGAATGCCAGCGAGCATACGATGGAACTGCGGGCTCTGATGAGTTCAGCGGATTCACCGACCTCGTGGAATTTACGCTGCCTGGTGCGCGAAAAACTGATCACATTTCTTCAGGAAAAGTATCCGCAGTGTCTGCCCAGAACCCGCGTGGAAATGGACCGAGAAGACAAATCGACCCAGGTCTCCTCACTGGGACAGCCGCATGCCGGCTGAGGCCGTCAACCCCCTTGCAAGTCCACACTCCACACGTGCCTCCGACAGGCACTCATTTCAGCGCGCTGCGCAGCGACTCCACAATCGAGTTTGTTTCAGCAGGTGTCAGCGACGAGGAAACAAAGTTGTACGTCTTCCCCGAGGTCAGGATGATGTGGAACGTGCCGGTGTTCAATCCAAAAAGCACATTAGGAGCGATTTCCTGAATATCGCCTGACTTTGCTGTGAAGACGACTTTCCCATCCTGCTCGTACTTCAGTTTGCCGCCTTCCACAACCAACTGGCCCTTGGCTTTGCCGGGATTCTGAAAAATGCTGGTGGCATCACCGAGGTTGTAAACGCTGAATTGCTGAGCTGGAGCATTTGCCGCGGTGCCAGATTTCGCCGATTTCCCTCCACCGACCTCGAAACCTGTCTCAACTTCGCTGTCGTCAGGATTGATGACAAACAGGCTTGTCTTGCCGGTCGGCGCATTTGATGCGACTTCGATTTGCGCAATCAGCCGTGTTGACTTCTTGAACTCTGTTCCCAGTACGCGAATCCCGGGATTTGAAAAGGCGACTTTCGCCCCTTCCTTAAAGTTTTTTCCGGTCACCTTGATGTTTGTCTTGCTGCCGGGCTCAACCATGGCAGGCTCGACCTTCTTGACCATAGGTGCTTCCGGCGATGATGAGCGAGCCTCTTCCGGTGTATTGGTCGTGCCGGAAGCAATCGTAAAAGCGGTTTGAGCTGACTCGCCCGAAGGATTCGCAACGTAAAGGATCACCTGTTGCGACTTCGCCGTCTCACCTACCGCGATGTCCACGTCTAACTGCGTCTCACTCACCTGCCGGGTGGCGAGGACGTGGATGGCCGGGTCAGAGAAAGAAACGTATGCTCCGGAGTTGAAGTGCTCACCTTCAACCTTCACCGTGACATGGCTGCCCGGCTGAGCGTGCGAAGGCTGAATCTGTGTGATCTTGGGAGCCACATTCCGGGCAGCGCCAGGGGCGGGAGCGGCACAGGCTAACGCCAAAACAACGGCCGGCCACAAAGCCACTTCCCGAAGTGAACTCAACTGACCGCGTGCCCGACATGCCGAACCGACAAGGCTGCGCAAAATGAGAAACCGGCAAAACTCTCTGCCGGTCCTTTCTTTCGACGATCGAATTGTACTCAAAACCGCCTTCAGACCATCACCGGCCTGCAAAGAGGCTCAGACGAGATCAAGCGCCCGGCTTGGTCTTTTTGATGATCCCATGGCCTTCCCGGATGGTCAGGATCTGGTTGACGTCGAGGTTTGCGAACTTTTCGATTTTCTGCGTTGTCGGCCACTTCACTTCAATCAGGTCCACTTTCGTTGCTTTACCAGCTCCAAAATGCAGGCGCAGATCGCTCTGGGATATGACGCTCGTTCCGCTGTGGACCTCATCCATCTGCCGATGCTTCCCGATTGTCACCCAGGCCCGCGCGCCGATAGCCGTGCGGTTACACTGCGTCCCAATCAGCTTGATCTTAATCCAGTTGTTCTTGTTGCCACCCTCGTTGCGCAGCAACGAGGGCGGGTCATTCATGTTGCTCACCAAAACATCGATATCGCCGTCGTTATCGTAATCGCCAAACGCGCATCCACGGCTGGAAAAGCGCTCTGTAATTCCCGGTCCCATTTCCGCTGAAACATTCTTGAATCTGCCATTCCCCAGGTTGTGGTAGACGACACGAGGCTCTTTGAATGTCTGGCTCACATGGTATTGATCAATTCGAGGGTAAACGTGACCATCGACCTGAATGATATCCACCCAGCCGTCATTGTCGTAATCCACAAACCCGCATCCCCATTTGACGTCCTGAGTGTCCTGCCCCACTCCCGCCATATAAGTCACGTCTGTGAAAGTGCCGTCACCATTGTTCCGATAAAGGTCAGAGGTGTCGTCGGAAAAGTTCGTCTTGAAAATGTCAAACCAGCCGTCACAGTTGTAATCGCCCACGCCGATGCCCATGCCGGCCTGTTCCTGACCGTCCTCGTTATAGGCGCAACCAGCCATCACGCCGATGTCTTCAAACGTGCCGTCATGCTTGTTGTGGAACAGGATGCTCGGTTCGGAATCGACGGCCACGTAAATATCTGGCCAGCCATCGTTGTCGAAATCGTAGGATACGGCCGTAATCGAATACCGCGGGCCCGTCTTCAGGATTCCTGCCTTTTCCGACACGTCGGTAAAGGTTCCGTTACCATTGTTATGGAAAAGCAGGTTCGATCCCCCCGGCAACCCGCGCGGGCCGCACATCACCGGGATGCCTTTCCACTGGCAGAAACCGGTCTCGCCCGGACTTGGAACCTTTGCAAGGTTCAGCACAATGTAATTGGCGACAAACAGGTCCAGAAACCCGTCGCGGTCATAGTCCAGGAAGGTACATCCCGTGCCCCATCGAACCGGGTCCTGGTAAAGGCCGGCTTTCTTGGTGACATCGGTGAAGGTGCCATCGCCATTGTTGCGAAACAGGATGTTGTGGCCCCAGAACGTCAGAAAAAGATCATCCCAACCGTCGTTGTCGTAGTCGCCAATGCAAACGCCCGTTTGCCACCCCGTACGGGCCAACCCGGAGTGTTCCGTCACATCGGTAAAAGTTCCATCGCGATTATTCTTGTAAAGATGGGTTGTGGGGGCTTTGCCCGGAGGCCACGTCAGATCGATCTGCTGCAAGTAGTTGGGGTCGTCAAGGCTGGGAAGCGGCTGCCCGGAAGGGAAATTCCGGAGCCTCGTTCCATTGGTCTGGTAGATATCAATCCAGCCGTCGTTGTCGTAGTCAAAAAAGGCAATACCATTTCCCTTGGCTTCGACAATGTATTTCTTCTTATGAACTCCACCCCAGACGGTGACCGTATCCAACCCCGCCTCTTTAGCAACATCAACGAACGTTACGGGTGACCCGGTCGCTGGGTTGGAAACTTGCGCGGCCTCGAGGACGGGTATGCCTGACCATCGCCAGATCGGCGTGGTCACCACTTCCATCAGTTTCGAACCCAAGAGGGCCGCTCCCGAGCCCAGGATGTGGCGGCGAGAAAATTTCATGCGGAACTTAATATGCCAGCCGTCCCGATGACGATGCCCATTCAACAGACAGATTCGGGAGGAACAGGGTCAATTTCAGGCCAGCACCAAAAGTCCGATTATACTACAAACGTCAGCCTCCTTTGCCACGCTTTGCCGCGCAGACGCTCTGCCATGGCACATGTGCGCTCCTTGCCACCACCTTTTCTGTCTGCTGCCTCGATATCTCATGCTCTCTGTGTCCACAGGCGTTTGCCAGGAGCCGCTGGAGCAAGGTGCCAAACTAATGAAAACCAGCGGCTCGGAGAGTATAATGAGACCTGCCTTCACACCAAGCGTTTACTGGGGAGATATTCAATGAGTCGAATTGGATTGCTCGTCTGTCTTGGTCTGCTCATCGCACCCCTTTCGGGCGCCCAGGCTGCCGTCAGGACTGAAACTGTGCATTTCAGAAGCGGCCCGGAAACTGTTTCGGGCTATCTGGCAGTCCCAGGCACGCCCGGCCGCCATCCGGCACTGGTCGTCATCCAGGAATGGTGGGGATTGAATGACTGGGTTAAGGAGCAGGCTCGGGAGTTCGCCCAGCACGGCTATGTGGCGCTCGCGCCGGATCTTTACCACGGCAAAATCGCCACGACGCCAGCCGAGGCGCGCAAGCTGATGCAGAGCATGCCTCGTGAACGCGCCATCCGCGACGTGGCGGCCGCGTACAACTTTCTGGCCGCTATGCCGAACGTCGAAAAGGACAAGATCGGTTCGATCGGCTGGTGCATGGGCGGCGGCTATTCTTTGCAACTCGCCATCCATGAGCCACGCCTCGCCGCATGCGTCGTGAATTACGGCGAATTGGTAACCGATCCGGCCTTGATTGAGAAGATCAAGGCGCCCTTGCTGGGAAATTTCGGCGCTGACGATCGCGGCATTCCTCCTTCTGCCGTCCATGCTTTTGAAAAGGCGATGCGGAAGGCAGGCAAGAAGATTGATGCCAAAATCTATGCCGGCGCCGGCCACGCTTTCGAGAACCCCAACAATAAAGGGCGCTATCGCCCGGAAGCCGCGCGTGACGCAAGAGCTCGGACGCTGGCCTTTTTCGACCGGACGCTGAAGTGACCTCCGAAACGGCGAAGGATCCCTCTCTGAAAGGGAATTCGATCAGGCAGGGAAAACGAGTACGCTCAAACCTTGCGGAATAGCAAAGCCTTTTTAACTTCCCCGATGGCGCGTGTCACGTTGATGCCTCGGGGGCAGGCTTCAACGCAATTGAAGATCGTGCGGCAACGCCAGACGCCCTCCATGGTATTCAGGACAGCGAGCCGCTCATCCTTCCCTTCATCCCGGCTGTCGAAAATAAAGCGATGAGCGTTGACGATGGCGGCCGGACCTACATAGTCCGGATTGGCCCAGAACGACGGGCATGACGTGGTGCATGCCCCGCAGAGGATGCATTTGGTCGAGTCGTCAAACCTCTCACGGTCCTCAACCGACTGCACCCTTTCTTTTTCCGGCTCCGGCGAGTGGGTAATAAAGTAAGGCTTCATCGCCTTGTACTTGTCGAAGAACACTTCCATATCGACCAGCAGGTCTTTGATCACCCGAAAGCCCCGCATTGGCTCGACGGTGATTTTTGAGCCCAGATTCTTCAGTAACATCTTGCAAGCCAGGCCGTTGTGGCCGTTGATGAGCATGGCGTCTGACCCGCACACGCCGTGGGCGCAGGAGCGGCGATACGTCAGCGTCCCGTCAATATACCACTTCACATGGTTCAGGGCGTCGAGCAGCCGGTCGGTGGGCTCAGCTTCAAACTTGTATTCCCCCCACCACGGTTGCGCATCCTTTTCCGGGTTGAAGCGCCGGATTTTCAGCTTCACCTGCATAGATCAGTACTTCCTTTCCTTTGGCTCGAACTTCGTGATCGTCACCGGCTTATAGGCCAACCGAATTCCCTTGGGTTCCAGGTAGGCCAGAGTATGCTTCAGGAAATTGACATCGTCGCGCTTGGGGAAATCTTCCCGGAAGTGCGCCCCACGGCTCTCCTGACGGGCCAGCGCGCCCTCCACCAGAACGTCCGCCAGGTCGATCAAGGTCCCCAGCTCAAAGATTTCCAGAAGCTGGGTATTGTACTTCGTGCCACGGTCCTCAATCCGGGCGCGGCTATAGCGGTCGCGAATCTCGCGGATTTTGTCGCGCATGGCTGTCAGGGTTCCGGCATCGCGGAAGACTGAGGCCTTTTCCATCATCTCGTTCTGCAGCGTTTCCCGAATGTCCGCGGCACGTTCCGACCCCTGGCTGTGGAGCAGCCGGTCGATGGTTTCCCGCGCGCGATCTTCCGGCTTTTCTCCAAGCGGAACCAGCTCGTTTTCCTTAATAAAGCGCGCGGCATGGCGTCCGCTGCGGCGGCCGAACACAAGGATGTCGACCAGAGAATTCGTGCCCAGGCGGTTCGCCCCGTGCACGGAAACGCAAGCTGTCTCCCCCGCCGCATAAAGGCCCGGCAGCGGAGTCTTCTTTTCGTCGATCACCACGCGGCCGTCGTTGTCAGTCGGGATGCCGCCCATCGCGTAGTGGGCTGTTGGCTGCACAGGAATCAGTTCCTTCGCCGGCTCGATTCCCAGGTAGGTTCTGACAAAATCGGTAATGTCCGGCAGCTTCAGGTCCAACAGTTCACGCCCCAGATGCGTCATGTCGAGGTGAAGGTAATTCTTCCCGCCAATGCCGCGCCCTTCGCGCATTTCGCGGTACATGGCGCGCGAGACCATGTCGCGCGGAGCCAGGTCCAGCAGGGTGGGCGCGTAGCGCTCCATGAATCGCTCGCCATCCTTGTTCCTCAGGATGGCACCCTCGCCGCGCGCGGCTTCGCTCAGCAGGATACCCATCTTGTAGATGCCCGTAGGATGAAACTGGAAAAATTCCATGTCTTGCAGCGGAATTCCGCGCCGCAGCACCACCGCCATGCCGTCGCCGGTCAGTGCGTGGGCATTGGAGGTTACGCTGTAAACCCTTCCGAATCCCCCCGTAGCGAAAACCACCGCCTTGGCATGGAACGTGTGCAGCTCGCCCGTTGCGAGACACAGCGCCACCACACCGGCGCATCGTCCCTGTTCGACCAGCAGGTCCAGCACATGATACTCGTCGAAGAAATGAACCTCATTCTTCAGGCACTGCTGGTACATGGTCTGCAGGATCATGTGCCCGGTCCGGTCGGCGGCGTAACAGGATCTTCTCACGGGAGCTTTGCCGAACTCGCGCGTGTGCCCCCCAAACGGCCGTTGGGCGATCTTCCCCTCCGGCGTGCGGCTGAAGGGCAGTCCCCAGTGTTCCAGGTCGTAAACGGTTTCGATGGCTTCACGGCACAGGATTTCCACCGCATCCTGGTCAGCCAGGTAATCGCTACCCTTGACCGTATCGAACATATGCCACTCCCAGTGGTCCTCTTCGTGGTTCCCGAGCGCAGCACCGATGCCTCCCTGGGCTGCACCCGTATGGGAGCGCGTAGGATAAAGCTTGCTGATCACGGCCACACGGCCGTGGGAAGAGAGTTGCAGCGCGGCCATCAAGCCGGCGCCTCCTGCTCCGATAATCAAAGCATCATAGCGATGGGCCATCCGTTAAACCTCAGTTCCTTGCTTCCCGCAGCCACGCCCTAAAACGGCCGCGCAGGATTAAAAGTCAAAATCACCAGCGAACCTAGCGCCAGGAAAATGAATCCCACCACGTAGAGCGAGGCCAGCGAAATCACTCGCCAGCCGCGCGATCCCACGTAATCGTCAATCATCACCCGCACACCGTTCACTCCGTGAATCAGCGCCAGCCACAGCATCACCACGTCATAGGTTCTCCAGAAAGGCGTGGCATAGCGTTGCGCAACAAAATTGTAATTAATGTTATAGACATCGTTGGCGATGTGCATAATGAACAGGTGGGTCAGGACCATGAATAGCAACACGACACCCGACACGCGCATGAAGATCCATGCTGCCAGATCGATGCCGCCTTGCGGCCTTGGGCTAGCTACTCGGTTCATCTGTTCCTCCTACTTCATTGCAAAAAACATATAAATCGCGGCGGGCACATAAATCACCGCAAAAATCGCAATCACGGCGTAAAACAGTTTCTTCTGCGCCAGCGTGGAGTCCGGCCAGAAATCAATAATAAAAATCCTGATGCCATTAAGGGCGTGGTAGAGCACGGCGCCACCCAGAATCACTTCCCCAGCTAAGGCCACCGGGTTCCGGTAGAGGGCGATAACCTCGTTATAAACTTTAGGGCCCCAGCCGATCAACGCAGTATCGACGATGTGCGCCAGCAGAAAAACGAAGACGCCGATCCCCGTGATGCGGTGCAGCAGCCATGACCACTGGCCTTCGCCTCCGCGATAAGTAACGTACTTTGTGATTTTAGCCATGATGACGTGACTCTCCCTCTCGGGAAGACTTCTTGGTGAAAGGGCCTTTCCGGTTGACTCGCCATTGTATGGCAAGTATTCAGCAGTTGGCAATACTTTGGCATCGGGTCCTGCCGGAAGCTCTCTGTTCTGCCGGCCAGTTCGTCCCGCCCGAAGACTGAGAACGAGGTTCCCATAGGGTTTCTTTCACTCCGCCAGGTTGCCGATGCATCAATTTCGGTTGAATCCTGCATCCGAACTAAAAGGGGGTGCTTTTCTTCAGTGGCCAGAGCCTCTGGATAATGGCTTGGTTTTGTGCCATTTCGCGGCTGGCCATTGCTGATGGGGCTTTCTTTGAACATGCTTCAACAGGTCCTGCCGCAATCGAAGATAGATCCAGATGAGAGTATCGCCTTTCTCCGGTTATGCGCAGGTTTGTGTGAGGTAAGGCGAACGAAGCAAGCTCTCTTGTAAGCGCAAAGGCGAGCAAGGTCATCCGGCCGCTTACAGAGGTTGAAGTATGGGGCGCTCCAGAATTGCCGCGGCAGTGCTTGCGATGGCACTGCCAATCATGCCCGCGGCCGGAAAGACCGGAACCCCTGCCGAAAAGGAACAGGTTTCCGGCCGCCGTTCCGTGGCTCTTGTCCCGCCGATGTCGCCCAAGGTGGAACAAATTGCAGAAGAGATCGGCGTCTTTCCATTGGTCGAGCATCTGCGCGCACTTCAGGCCGGATGCAATCAGGCGAGTTGTATGTCCGTGGAGGAACTTGCATTGCACCAGCAGATCACCGAAGCGGTAGTTGTAGCTTTCCTCGACGTCGATCGCGTCCTGGCGAAAATTGACAACGAACGCGCTGAAATCATTGAGTTGCGGCAGAGGCTCGCCAACCGTCTGAATCGCAAGACTGATTTTCTATCGATGGCAAACATTGTTACGGGCACCGGGTCAGGGATCATCGGCACGGCGATGCAGTTGGACAACAGAACAGGAATTCCCGGCGACATCGTCGGTGTGGCTGGCGGCGCGATAGGCGTATTTTTCTCGATTCTCGGCCTGAAGGCCCATGCCGGAACCGGTTCTTTGGGGGTCGGACCGAGCATGCTGACGCCCCTCCTCGAGCGTAAGAGAAGCGGACACAGCGTTTACCCGCATGACGTTTGGGCATATCTGAATTCTCCTCCGGCCCCCAATTCGCGCGTCCACCTGTCCTGGCGAAAGGAATTGATCGATGAATGGGTGAAGGAGAAAAGGATTGGCAGGCCGAGTGCGCCAAGGTCACAAAAAAAGATCGAATTGCTCACCAGCAGGATCACTAACCGTAAGCGGATGTCCCGCAAGCTCCTCACCGACCGGAGCATCATGCTTCTCGAGCTTAGCGCCCGTGTCTCATTGATGACGCGTAGCCTGCGCGATTTGATGAAGGCCATCGCAATTTCCCCTGCTTCTCATGCCGTGCGGCGTCCGGAACTCTCTGCAGCGAATCAGGTAAACGCGGACTCCGCCCAGCTTGAACTGCCACAAGACTGATTGGGAGGGGCGTGTCGAGAATGCCTTTGATAAGTCTGTTCGAAACGCGTGCGAAGTGATCAGGTTCAAGCGGGGACTTCCGAGGAGGCAGCAAAGGCATCTCGAGAGAGTGGTTGGGGCTTGATCCAGCCAGGATCACAGCGTTCTATCCCTCCCGCAGCCGGAAACACAGCGTCTTTTTAGCAACGAATCGCCGTATTGCATGGTCCGGACGATGACCACGTAGAGTCCTTCAGAAAGCGGGAGAGTTGTTCCTGACGAAAGGTACAAAAATCCGGAAGGTTTCGAGAAAGGTCTGGGTAGCTTTGGCCGGAGCTCTTGCTCTTACCGCTGTTCCGCCCACGTGTCGTGCCGCCCTGTCGGTTGCAGGATTTCCCTCCCCGGCTTCAGGCAACCACCGCAAAGCGCAGACTCCTCCATGTAAAAGAGAACACGCTGCTTCAGCAAAACATCAATCGAGCCGCTCACCCCGCGCCTGCCGTTCTTCCACCACGAGACCGGCCGAAGACACCGCGCGACTGGATTCCAATACATTCTCGACCCAATCAGGAGATCAGGTTTCGCTCGTCGGGAAACACGGTCAGGCCCTCGGACAAGATCCACAGACCTTTTCCGGTCTTTCCAACCGTTTCTGGGCCGGCGGCCAAATCAATGTAATTGCGGAAGGCAACCCACCTTTTTACGCCCAGTATTCGGGGCCTCACAGCTTCGAAAACTACGCAAACGATAACGCCACCAGCATTGAGGACCTTTTCACCGGGGCACGCGTCACCCGGAATTTCGAAGTCCTCTTCGACGTCGAGGATATCCGCGGCGGAGGTCTGAGCGGCGTTGTGGGGCTTGCTGGATTTCCGGACCTTGACGCGACGCGTGCACCTTCGCCGGGCGCAGGCGCCGTGCATACTTACATGTCGCGCCTTCTGCTGCACTATATTGTGCCGCTGGGCGGAGGCACGGTGGAGAACACGCCTTCCATCCTCGAACTTGATTCCTCTCTGCCCGCCCGCCGCCTTGAATTCTATTTTGGCAAATTCAGCCTGGCCGATTTCTTTGACCACAACGCCTATGCCAATGACGACCACTCACAATTTATGAACTGGACCGCCGACCAGAACGGCGCCTGGGACTTCGCCGCCAATACGTCCGGTTATACCTACGGAGCCTATGCCGAATTCGACGATCACAACTGGAGCTTTCGCTATGCCGAGGCTCTGATGACCAAAGATCCCAACGGCCGTTACCTGGACCTTCACATCACCAACAACAAGGCGGAAAACGCGCAGATCAGCTGGGGGTACAGCCCTTCCACCAACGGCGAGGTGCGACTGCTCGGGTTCGTTGATGAAGCCCGCATGGGCAGTTTCGCCAACGCCCTTGCGGCCTGGCGCGCCGGACTGACACCCGTCCCCGAAGTCAGCGCCGTTCGCCAGGTGGGCGCGCACGAATATGGATTCGGCCTGAACTGGCAGCAGGGATTGCCCCGCGGCATTGGACTGTTTGCCCGCGCCGGCTGGAACAACGGGAAATACGAGAGCTATTCCTTCACAGAAGTCAACAACACGGTGGAGGGCGGTATCGAGGTTCCCGGCAATCTCTGGGGAAGACCCCGGGACCACGCCGGGGTAGCTTTCGTCTCCAACGGCATTTCCCGGGAGCATCAGAAATATCTTGCCGCCGGTGGCCTGGGATTTATGCTCGGTGACGGCGGCCTCACTTACGGCAGAGAGCAGATTGTTGAGGCTTATTACAACCTGAATCTCCCCATCGGTCTTTCCATCGCTCCCGATATTCAATACGTTCGGAACCCGGGCTACAATCAGGTCCGCGGCCCAGTGGTCGTTTACGGAATGCGCCTGCACATCCACATGGGCTTTCACCCGTTTTTCTAAGACTGCTCCCGCGGGTTGCTCGTCTGAATCTCCCTCTGCAGCCGGCGAAATCCATCGCCATTTTGCTCCGTTCCATTTAGACTGTTGGCCTGCTCCTGCCCGCGGGGTTTTTGGAAAACCCTGTGCCAATAAGGAGGAATTTCGATGAGAAATTTCAGCAGCCTGTCCGAAAAAGAAGTGCTGGCACTTGCCATCTCACTGGAAGAAGAGGACGAACGGATCTACGACGATCTCGCCGAAGGGCTACGGAAGGACTTTCCTGCCTCGGCGGCGGTCTTTGAGGGGATGCGCGAGGAGGAGTCAGGCCATCGGCATCGCCTGCTGGAGCTTTTTCGCCGCAAGTTCGGAGAGCACATTCCACTGATTCGCCGTCAGGACGTGAAAGGTTTTGTCCAGCGGCAGCCCGTCTGGCTGATCCAACCGCTCAATCTGCAGAAGATCCGCACCCAGGTCAGCGCCATGGAAGTGGAGACGCGCCGTTTTTACGAGCATGCCGCAGCCCTCGCCACCGATGCCAGCATCCGGCAGTTGCTGGACGATCTTGCCCAGGTGGAGCGGGCGCATGCCACACGCGCCGAAACCCTCGAGCAGGAAAAGCTTGGCCCCGGCCAGAAGGAGCAGGAGGCGGAAGCGCAGCGTCGGCTTTTTGTGCTGCAAATTGTCCAGCCGGGACTGGCCGGGCTGATGGATGGTTCTGTCTCCACGCTGGCACCGATCTTCGCAGCGGCCTTTGCCACCCTCAACACTCACGACGCCTTTACCGTGGGACTGGCAGCCTCGGTAGGAGCAGGCATCAGCATGGGCTTTGCCGAAGCACTTTCTGATGACGGCAACCTGACGGGCCGCGGCCATCCCTGGCTGCGCGGAGCCGTCTGCGGCGTCATGACCACGCTTGGCGGCATCGGCCACACCCTGCCGTTCCTGATCAGCCCGTTCAACGTTGCACTCACCGTCGCCGCCTTTGTGGTTCTGCTGGAGTTGAGCACGATTTCCTGGGTCCGTCACCGCTACATGGACACCCCGGCCCTTTCCGCCGCCGTGCAAGTCCTCCTCGGCGGCGCACTCGTCTTCCTCGCCGGCGTCCTGATCGGAAAATCATAAGAATGGGTCGACGGAAGGGAGGATCTCGGCCCTCCCGCTCTCAGTAGCGGCGATCTGCGGCCCCCCGACGGGTGATTCAGGCAAAAGCGGACGGACTTGTTTATCCATGCTGAAAGAAGAGGTGTCCGCTTCAGGCCACAGATTTTCCATCTCCCCGAAAGATGTCATACGGGCTCTGCAACTGGAGCAAAAAGGCTTCTGCCCGTTTGTAGCCGCTTTCGATGCCGCGAAATCGCGCCACCGCATCCTGCAGCGGATAAAACGTATTCGGGGTCTGGCTGGCGTGAGCGTAACAGGCCGCCCGCTTTTGGTCCAGGGTCTCAGTGATGTCGATGTAGCGATTGGGCGAAAATTGCAGGGTGTCCTCGCCGTCTGACACCTCGTAGTAATAAAGGGCAAATTTCTTTCCCATCTTTTCCCACGCATTGTAGGCCAACGTGTAAGTGGCCCGATGGTCAGGGTGATTGTCGATGGGCCACTGCGTCAGCACCGCGTCGGGATTTTCGCCGGCAATCAGTTTTTGGAAAGCGTCGTAATGCGGGATATCGACCACCGCATGCCCGTTCACCTGTCCGGCATAGGCAGGCCGCGCCTTCAAAATCCTGCACGCTTTGGCCGCCTCAGCCTTTCGAACGGAGGCCGGAGTGGGCGGCCACGCGCCGTTGTTCAGATAAAGCAGAACCACTTCGTGCCCGAGGGCGGTCAGGCGTGCCACGGTCCCGCCGCAGCCGTATTCAGGATCGCCAGGATGGCCCCCGCAGACCACCAGCTTCATCTTCTTCCGAGGGCCTGCGTCCTTCGGCAGGGCGAGGTTCGCGGCAAGCGCATTCACCCCAGATGCCCAGGCAGCCAGTCCCGACGCCGCTCCTCCGGCAGAAATCAAAAGATCGCGCCGTTTCATCTTCATCTCTCCCAGCCCTTTCAAATGGCCGGCGCATTGCGGCCTTGCCACCTGCGCAGCCAAGGGTGATCATGAAACAAGGAAAACGCCTGTATACATCGTTGCCGGTTTCTCCGCAAGTCCAAATCGGGCACAGAGCTTCTCCGCCTCCGCACGCTTGCGCACGTGGCCCTGATCTCGATGCGCCACGGCGATGGGTCACACGCTCACCACGATCGCCGCGTAATGCGCCGTTCACTCGCGATTTTTCGGTGTTCGAGGATTAAGCTGGAGGGCCCCCAGCGTATCGGGCGATATACCACAGATTGCCGAAGGCATCTTTAACGGCGGCGGAGCGTACGCCATAGGGCTTGTCCTGTGGCGGCTCAATCGTGGTAGCCCCGGCCCGAAGCGCCTGGTTGTAAAGAGTGTCGGGGTCGGGAACGTAGACGTGGAGCAGGCACTGCATGGGCTGGAAGTCGCCGTGGGCTTCGCCAACTTCGAGCGTGGCACCGCTGATTTCCACAGTTGCGTGAAGTACGGTACCGTCGGGAGATTTGTCGAGACCCAATACTTTGGCGTTGAAAGCCGATTCCAGGAACAGAATCAGCTTGTCAGCTTCCTTGAGATGGAGATAGGGCTGAACAGAAAGCGGCATTCCTGTCGCGCCGAGCGCCCAGCTTCCAGGTGTGGCGATATGCCAGATGTTGCCGAAGGGGTCTCGCAGAGCGCCCCAGCGGTCGCCGGAAGGATGGTCGCTCGTTGGCGGGAAGATGGATTTGGCCCCGGCCTCAAGAGCGCGGGCAAAAGTTGCGTCGGCGTCTCTGACATAGATATGAGTCGTGGCGGGGCGCGCCGGGATTCCTTCGTTGGCATCTCCCACCTCCACAACGGAATCGCCGATGGCGACCTCGGCATGCATGATCTTGCCGTCGGGCGCCATATAGCGACACCGCTCGGTCCCTTCGAGTGCCTCAAGGAGGAAGGCGATGAACTGAGCTCCGCCCTCGACGACGAAATAGGGCGCGATATTCGGGAAATCCGGAGGACGAAAATCGGGAGATTCGCTGCGGGCCGGTGACGGTGCGGTTGCTTCACCCATGGATGCTCTCCTTTGCAAATCAGATTTGAGACGAGCCTTGAATTCGGAACGCGGCAGGTCGCGAAGTGGGCCAACAAGCGTCAGGAGCCTGGCGACGCTGGCGCTCGGAGGCGGACCGGGGCGTTGCCGCGGACGCGCGAGCAAGGCGTCAATAACGAGGTCGAGCTGTTCGGCAGGAGAGCGCTTAGGCATGGCGGTCCCCCATTTGCTCGCGCAGGGTCTGAACGGCGCGGAATTGGAGCTGCTTAATGGCCCCTTCGGTTTTGCTTAAACGTCGGGCGATTTCTTTGATGCTGCGCTCCTCGATGAAGCGCTCGCAGATGACCCGGCGCTGATTTTCGGGAAGTTTTTCCACAAGACGGAAGAGGTGGGCGTGGTGTTCGATGGATTTCATCTCCCTTGAGGAGATGTTCACCGGATCAGGCGGGTCGAAGGTATCGTCGCCGGCTTGTTGTTCGCGATTGGCGCGCTTGAAATGGTCAGCGATGGCGTTCGAAGCGATGCGGTAAAGCCACGCGACGAAGGGAGTGCTGCGCCGTTCGTAGGTTGGCAGGTTGGCGAGCGCCTTGTGGAATGCCTCAGACGTAAGATCCTCAGCGGTGCTGCGGTCGTGGACCCGGCTGGCGATGAAAATGTAGACGCGCTCGAAATTCTGCTCGTACAGGACGTCAAATTTCGACGGGTCGGCCTGTGCGGCTTCGACGAGCAATCGCTCGTCGGGTGCTTGCAATGCGGGCTTCCTTGCCGGACGTCTTGCAGCCACCATGTCTTCACAATGATAACTGGCAAGCGGGGGAAAAGGTTACGGTCGCATGGCTATTGGGCCACTTTTCGGTACGTGCCGAACACCCTTGCGACGGTCCCGCCGGGGATTTTGCCGTGTTCAATCTGCTGTTTCGCGCCTCCTGGTAATTCGTACACGGCGCAAGCATCGTGATGTATGCCCCACCCGCGATTCTTGGGCGGGTGGCGCATCTATGAAGGGGGCGGCGGGGTCAAGGGAAAAATCTTGGTGGTTTGTTTTGAGTGGCGGAGCGAGCAGGCCCCCTTACCCGAAACTGGGGGGATGCGAGCGCAGCCACACTTTTCCCTTGTCGCTTGAACGCGGTTTCCCTTTCAATTGTCAGCGAGCATCAGCTCACTCATCTATCCGGTCGCGTGGACCAGGATGTCGATTCGCAGCCGGGAGCGTCCTAATCAGACGTGAGAGGTCGCTGTTCCGACCATGCGCCACCCGAGGTGCGCTCCCGAACCCTTTCTACCTGTGGCAGACTTTCGGCCACGTGCAGCGCGTGCCGCCAGCGGTAGAAGACGATCACCGCCAGCTTGCGAGCCAGAGCCACGGCCGCGCGGCTCGTTCCGTGCCGCTCCCGTTGCCGCTGGTAGAAGCCATAGAATCTCGGATTCAACGCCGCCCGATGTGCTGCCTGCACCAGCGCCCAGCGCAGCACGCTCGATCCCTGCTTGGTGATCGGGCCGCCCCAGCGGTGCTCGCCCGAGGCGTAAAGCGAGGGGGCCAGTCCCGTGTAAGAGACCAGGTGCTTGGCCGTGGGGAATCGCCGGATGTCTCCCACCTCGGCAATCACCAGCGAGGCGATGAAGGGACCGATGCCCGGAACCTGCTCCAGCGCCCGGGCTACCGGACTGGCCTTTGCCTTTTTGCGGATCTCCCGGTCCAGCGCCGCAAGCTGGGCTCCCAGCAGGTCCAGCCTCTCCAGTTGCCCGTCCACTTCCCAGCGGTCGGTCTTGCTTAGCTCGCCTTCTTCCAGAAACGGCCGCCCCTTGGGGCCAAACGGCGAACTGAGCGGTGAACGAATCCCGTTCCGGTCCAGCACTCCGTGAATCGAGTTCTTGGCCCGCGTCGCCCACTGCACCGTGTGGACCCGATAGCGCAGCAGTTGCCGCTCCTCCCTCACCCCGCGCGGCGCAATCCAGGCCTCGGCCAGAAATCTCGTGCGCAGCAGTTCGGCCAGCACCCGCGAATCCAGCCGGTCGTGCTTGATCCTCGCACTGGCAATCGCCCGCGTCTTCCACGGATGCACCAGGTGCAAATCCAACCCCAGCGGTTCGACCACGTTCAGAAAGTAATACCAGTTCAAAGTCGCTTCCACCGCCAGCGCCGCCGGCTTCCGTACCTTCCCGAAAAACTCCAATAGTTCCCACTTCTCTGTTCCCAGCCGGCGCGACTCCAGCAGGTGGCCGTCCGCGTCGAGGACGGTCACCCAACAACTCCTCTTGTGTAAATCCACTCCCAGATATAACTTCTCCATGGGGGCTCTCCTTTCGAGATTTAGATTTAGTCGATCAACCAAATCCTACTCGAATCGAGCCGCCCCCTTCATGACATCAGACCTTTAGGTCTGCGGTCTGGGAAATGGGTGGCAATCAGGGCAGGCCGTCCACAGGCAAGGGGTGGCACTCACATAACGTGACCCATTGCCAGCAGCAATCAGTCTACAGGTCAGGCAAGGGTCACAGAGTGGCTCTGAACAACATTCCTTCTGCGGACGGGCAACTTGAGGCTGTGAGACGACGACTATCTCGATACAAACGATCATCACAAGCCGGCTTCACCATGATCGAGTTGCTGGTTGTGATCGCCATCTGTCTGATCATGGCGTCGTTTGCCGCGCCGATCTACAGCCGGATCGTGACCCGCTCGCACGAAGCCGTCCTGAAGGATGACCTCTTAACCCTGCGCGAGATGATCAACCGCTACACGCTCGACAACCATAAGCCGCCCGAATCCTTGCAGGCGCTGGTGAAGGCGGGCTATTTCTCGGGAGGTCTGCCCATCGACCCTTTCACAGGCTCCAACCAGACCTGGCAGCCCGAGATCGGTGGGTGCTGCATACATTGGGGTGTCTGTGTAATCACGCGGAAG
>JBJKQK010000072.1:0-10862 GCA_046705285.1 Terriglobia bacterium | reverse complement strand
CATCGCAAACGGCGCGACGTATGCGCCATCCACGGGCGCACGCAGCGCCAATACTGTGACATATGAGCGGGCCGCGAGCGATTGGGGGAGGACAAACTCAGGGCTAATCTGAAATGCAGTTGACCGCAGCCACTCGCCTTTGTAATGATAGTGAGCTCCGGTGCGGGTTGAATGCCACGCCCGGACCCCAGTTGCCAAACCGCCTGCCACCACGAGGGAGAAACGTGCCAAATCCAAAATGCCATTGCAAGAGAATTTCCGGGCGCTTCGTCGCCCTCCTGATCTGTTCCGCATTCCTTCTGGTCGGCAATCTCTGTCCGGCCCAAAGCGCCGGCGCAAGACGCCAAGTTTATGTGGCGCCGTTTTCGCACCTTGACTTGTTCTGGGCGGGTACGCGGGCCGATACGTTGTCGCGAGGAAACAAAATCATTGCCAAGGCCATTGAGATAGCCGACGAGCATCCGCAGTTCCGGTTTTTTATCGAGACCGACAACTTCCTGGCAAATTTCGTCGAGAGCCACGAGGGCACGAAGGAACTTGCGGACCTGAAACGGCTGGTCAGGGAGGGCCGCATCGGTATTGCCCCGAACTGGGCGGGCATCTTCATCAGCCTTCCGGCCGGCGAAGTACAGGTGCGCAACATGCTGTACGGAAAACTTTACGCGCGCGACGTGTTCGGGGTGAATCCGCTTGCCATCCAGCCGGACGACATTCCGGGTTTCTTCTCGCAATACCCGCAGATGCTGCGCGAGGCGGACATACCCTTCCTGGTGATGAGCCGTATGGGGCCGGTGAAGAAATCGCTGTTCGATTGGAAATCGCCGGACGGTTCACGGGTGCTGGTGTGGAATGAATGGATGCACCGCTATGGCTGGGGGGTGAATCTGGGACTGCAAAAAGACCTGACTCCGGAGAGGCTCCAAAAGATCCGGAAAGAAGTGGGTGAAGTGCAGGCGACAACCCCCGGTCCGGTTTATCTGCCCTGGGGGATGGACCTGTGGGCGCCAGCGGAATCGCTGGTTTCCAACCTGGGCGTGCTCAACCGCGATTTGCCGTCTGACAACTTCATCTTTGCAACGCCGCAGGGGTTCTTTCAGGCGCTGGGGAAATCGCCTCGCGTGCCGGAGCTTTCCGGCGGTATTCCGATGGGCTGGCCAGACACAGCAGACGGCACGGTCGCCCTCTGGCAATTGGCACCGCCTGCCACGAACATTCTGACCACCGCTGAAGAATTTTCCGCCATCAATGATGCGCTGGGCTATGCGCCCTACCCGCAGGCGGACCTCGACCTGTTGTGGAGGAAGCTGATCGAATCCATGGACCACAATAATGGGGGACAGGGATGGAAAATGGGCGACGCGCGCAAGAAGGAGGACTCCGAAATCGTCATCATGCGCGGCGGTGAGATCCGGCGGAACATGCTGCGGAACATCGCCGAACGGGTACGGATTCCTGTGGCAAAGGGCGTCCCGATCGTGGTTTTCAACGGGTTGGGCTGGACGAGAGACGGGCTTGTGAAGGCCCACGTGACGGTGTACGGAAACGTGGTGCCGGGTAATATCGGCGAGTACCGGAAGGGGATGAACCTGGTTGATGCAGCGGGCCAGGTTGTGCCCTACGCCGTCGAGGAAACCAGCGAGAGCATGTCGGAGGCACTGGACATTGTGTTTGAGGCCACCGGCGTCCCGTCGCTGGGTTACAAGACTTATTATCTGGTTCCGGCCGCGCACCCGAAGACGTTTCAGCCTGCCGCGCAAGTCAGTCTGGAGGCTGGCAAGGCTCAAAAAGGGCTGCGGGGCCCGCGTGATTCGGCTGTGATGGAAAATCAGTTCTATAAGGTCACGGTGGACAAAACGACAGGGAAAGTTACCGTCTTTGATAAGCAATTGGGCCGCGACGTTACAAAAGGCATGACGATTGTGGCCGAAGAGGAGCGTGGCTCGAACAACGTCCAGCCGGAGCGGGACACGGGCGTGACATTTCCGATGGCGGTGACTGGAATCAAACTCGAAGAGAACAGCCCGGTGCGAGCGGTGCTGAAAATTTCAGGCTCCGTGGGCCGCACACCCGTGGTGCAGCGGCTGATCCTTTACCGGGGCTTGAAGCGGCTCGACATTGAGAATAGCGTGGACTGGACGTGGGGACTACCCTACATTCGGATGGAGCAACTTTTCCCAGTGGACCAGAGCAATTCCAGGGAGATGGTTTTTGGCGTTCCCTTCGGCGCCGACTCCATAAACAGCGTCATGCCGGGTTCGGGCCCGCACGCTCGCGACGAAATCAACCAGTCAGCATGGGAACATTACCGCGAGATGCACGGCTGGCTGTTCGCCGGCTCGCCGGAATGGGGCGTGACGCTGGCTGCGGACCATCCTCTGGTCTATCTTGAGTCCGGATTGATCCGTGCCGACATGCTTCGGGAGCCGGATGAGAATGGTTCTGTGAGGATCTTTCGGGGCAAGCGGCGGATCGCCCTCGAATATCCTCCAAGCGGCCGTTACAACTTCAAGTACTCACTTTCCTCGGGGACCGGGGACTGGAAAGCACAGCTCTCCTATCGGGCTGGGCACGACTTTAACAGTCCGTTGATGCCTGTGGAAGTTGTGGACGACGTTTCTGCAAAATCTCTCCCTCCCGCTGATTCTTTCTGTTCGGTTAAAGGAGATGACGTGGTCATCAGCGCGCTGAAGAAGGCGCAAGCGGACGGCTCCATCATTCTGCGCCTGTATGAAATTCAGGGGAAAAAGGTGGAGACCCCGGTCGTTTTCCTCGGCAGACAGCAGGAATTCCGCGAGACCAACTTGCTCGAGCAGAATTTGGGTTCCACGAATGAGCAACTCCTCCATGTCGAGCCTTACCAGATCAAAACGCTCAGGCTCAAGCCCTGAAGATTACCGGGCAGCGATGATTAACCAGATGCCGGGCGGTTGTTCGCGAGTGATTTGACGAAGATGATCATGTGGGGATCGATCCAGTTGGTTGCCCCGGCTGGCGCTGGCGCCTGCCCTGCAGCGCCTGCGACCTCAGGATGCGAGAAGCTCTTGCAGCGGCGTCGGCCGGGCTGTGATGGCACGGAGGGGGGCCCCGAGAGATCGCCTATCAAAACCACTGCTTACTGTGTCTGGTCTTTGCCGAGGGCTTTGGGGCAGGCGGGTCAGTTGTCAACCAGGCGGCTGAGGAGCGCGGCGGAGCCGACGGCTGCCGTGGGAGATCAATGTCTCGCAAAATGGTGTTTGAAGAAGCCGGGTGTCAATTTAGGGATCACAAATTCCTGAAGAAGGTTATTGGCGGCATCGATCCCGACCCCCAGCAGGCCGCCTTCAAGCGTCAATCCTATTCCCTTGCGATTTTGCCGAGGGAAGTAGAGGTTATCGATGCCGCCCGCGGCGAAGTGGCCGAGGATGGCTGAGTAATCCGGCTCCCAGCGTCCATTGTCGCCCTTGCAGATGACCGAGCGGGTGATCGCATAGAGAAAACGCGATGAGAAGCTGCCGTTTGCCTTGTAGTAATAACGCGGGTCCTGTTTGAAGATTGAAGGCAGCAGAGCGTCGCCAATGAAGGTGCTGATGCCAAGGGTGGCGTAAGCGGCGCCGAATCGCTTGCCGTAGCCCTCCGCGCCTGTCCCGAATCCGCTGTACATGCCCGCCGCCTGCTCACCTCCCGCGAAGGCCGCCGTGAGTCCAAGCGTATAGGGGTTGAAAACTGTCTTCCAGGCGAGCTGGAACTTTTGCCTGGTGTCGAGCGGGACGGCGTGAGAGTGATAGGTGACGTAATAATTGGGAACAATGCCGAGCACCAGCTGCTTTTCTTCCTGCTGCATCTGGTACTTGGCCATGAAGGCCCGCGAGGGCGTCACCCTCACTTTGGTCACAACCGGCGCCAGCGCCAGCACGATCCGCGGCACCGTGTAAGACTGCCCCGGACGCAGGTTTCCGGCGACGGCCTGGGTCGTGAAACTCGGGGCGGCGATGGTGAGCCGAAAAGTTCCCGGAGCCACGTGGGCAAAAGAGAATTGGCCATCCTGGTTGGTTTCTGTCTGTTGAAGAGTGGGCTCGCTCTGGGTCTTCAGACTCACGCGAGCTCCAGCGACTCCGACCCCGCTCTGGTCGAAAACGGTTCCGCTGATGGTGCCCGCCGATTGCTGCTCCACCGCCTGGGGCGAGGTCCAAGCGCTTGCCGATAGAGCCGCCGAGCCGGTCTGGGCACTTGGAACGCCAACCCGGGATTGAGCCTGCGGCGGAAGCTCGCGAGCGGCCATGCCCAGGCTGAGCCAGAGGAAAATACCCAGGCCGGATATCGGCGCGCACACGCGCCACAACAACATCCTGTGTGACCGCTCTTCTCCCGATTTCATTCCAGTCCTCAACACCAGCCCCGCCTCCTTCCACGAGAGTATGAGGCGGCGCCTCGCAGCCGAACCAGTTGACGGCTGCAGTAATTTGGATGCCTTACCTCTCCGAACGGGTGGGCCGAAAGAGTAGCGGGTGCGGACTGAGGTGAAGACCTGCGAGCAGAATCGAAGGGTTGCGGAACACCCTTGAACTCATACAAATTACCAAAAAAACGATGCTCACGCCGCCGGCCGGAAGGCACCAGACCGGCGCCGCGACTACCAGGTCAACAGGGAACGGGAGATACTTTTTTGTGAGACCAGGGCTTTGTCGAGTCCGGGCGTCAGCGAGAAACGCGCCGGATAGCGATCCGGCACGAGGAGCAGTTCGACGGAGGGAACCTTCTTCAGGAGCTCGACTGCTCCCTCGAGGCCTATGACGAAGAACGCCGTGGAGAGGGCGTCAGCGGTGACGGCGTTGCCGCACAGGACGGTGACGCTGGCCGTGCCCGTGACGGGATATCCG
Source organism: Terriglobia bacterium (assembly GCA_046705285.1). Taxonomy (GTDB): domain Bacteria; phylum Acidobacteriota; class Terriglobia; order UBA7540; family UBA7540; genus SCRD01. Next base: position 6,006 of record JBJKQK010000072.1, on the reverse strand, counting down.
GTGCGGGGATCGATAATGTGGGAGAATCGCTGGCCGCCGATCTCAACGAAGCGCTCGTAGCTGCCGGAGGTGGCGACAGCCAGGCCGCTAGGCAAGGCGAATTTGCCCAGGATACGCGAATCGTCGAAGGGGTCGCGTACCCCGATCTGCCAGCTACCTCTCCGCGAGGGACGACCGGCGGCACGCATGTTGCCGCTGAAGTCGATGAGGAAGTCTCGAACGCCTGAGCCCAGACAATCGTCAAAAGCGCGATCGATGGCGTAGCCCTTACCGATTCCTCCCACATCCACCGCCATGCCCTTTGAGGGGAGAAAGGCCGTGCCGTCACCGAGGACCAGACGGCGGTAATCAACCCTCCTCAGAACCTCGCGAATGGATTGGTCCGAGGGCGCGGCCATCGGAACCGGAGCCCCGTTGAATCCCCAGAGGCTCACCAGTGGCGAGGCGGTGGTGTCGAAAGCGCCCGAAGTCAAGTTGCCGAAATACCGGCCGAAATCGAGCACGCGATAGGTGTTTTCAGGAATCGCAATGGGAGCCACCCCCGCCATCCTGGAAAGCTCGCTGATGGCGCTGCGGGGCCGGTAGGCGCTCATCTCGCTTTCCAGGCGGTCGAAGATTGCGTGGATGCGTTCCGTGACCGATTCAATGCGGTCAGCATTGTCGCGGCCGAGCGTGACCGTTGCCAGTGTCCCCATGGAACGGAACGACCGGCTGGGAAGTTTAGTGTGGAAGAAGCGGGCCGGCAGGCTTGCGGCTCCCCAAGCACGCGCGCGGTGAAGTGCGCTTTGAATCGGGCCTTTAGAACTCATCCGACTTCCCATCTGCCAATCCCGACCGCTTCACCCCTGCGCATGCAGCGTAACCGCTTGGTTACAGACATCGTTACGCGCTCAAGAGTACCAGGGACGGGAACGGGCTTTGAGGCTGGAGAGCACGTCGGTGGCCACGTTGACGTCCTCGACCACCTGGAAATCAAACATTCCCACATTGATAAAGTCGGCGCCGTTTTCAAAGGCGAAGCGAAATCCGTCCCTGGGATGGAAAGCGCCGGCTGCCAGAACCTTGAAGGCAATCCACGGCTTCTTGATGGTTCCCATGACTGCGATGGTCTTTTGCGGGAAGAGGTCGAACATGTTGTCATGCCACTGGTCGTGATCCAGCTGGTCCGGACCTATCACGGAGAACTCCACGCGATCCTTGAGCGGAGTCGCCGACCAGTACTGATCGCTATGGAAGGTTTTGACGTAGTAGTCGGGATTGAGACCGGCCTTTTCACATTGGATGGGTACTTCGATGGAGTGCGCGCCGATGCCCGCCGGGACGCCCTGACTCTTGATGTAATCGAGCGCCTTGGCGATCACCTCAATCCGCGCATTTTTGACGAATGTGTCCCCCTCAACTCCGCGAATGTAGAGCAGGGTTCCTCCGTAGTCGATGGCCTTGTCGATGACACCCTTCAGGTCTGTCGGTTTGGGATGTCCCCAGATCTGGACGAGCGTCTGCATTTTAGACGAGTTCAGCTCACGGTATTTGTTGAAGAGAGGCAGCTCGTTGGGGTCGGCGCAAAAGGTGTTGATGCCAGCGCGCTCAGCCAGTTCGAGGGTCTCAAAAACCTTACGGTCTGTGTTGTAGGCCTTGAAAAGCTGAGAACCGTAGACCAGATCCCGGGAGTGGGAATACCCGCCGATCAGGTTGCCGCCCAGAATAAGCCGGCTGATTTTCAGCTTTCCGAGGGTACCCTTGGGCAGTTCACCCTTCAGTTCCTTCAGGCTCAAATCCTGCAGCTTGATGGTGGCGCCGGTGATGGCGTGGATTTTTTCCCAGTGGTATTTCCTTTGAGCGGCAAATCCAAGTACTCCAAGGACGGGAGCGCCAACCAGATTCTCGAGCGTCTTGCGACGGCTCAGGGAAACTGCCGCAGGCGTCGGCGCAGCACTCTTTGCGGCCGCCTTCTTCGGCGAACGCCGGCTGCGCCGGAGCCGGTCAAGCCCCCACAGGCTGCCTGCGGGGACGACAAGGAAGACGACCAGGACCAGCAGTTCCACCAGAGTCTTGTTGACGAACAGGTAATGCCCTTCGACGGGGATGCGGTAATCGGTTCGGATGAGGGGCGGCTGCGCCAGATAGTAGAGCCCCAGGAGCACGATCCCAAACACACTGGCGAGACGGGTCATGCTGCCGAGGATCAGCGCGATCCCAATCAGGGTCAAACCCCACGTATTGAGAAAATCAACCGCGCCCAGCATGCCCGAACTCGATCCCAGCCAATGGAAGAAGCCCGGGAAGAATCCGCGGGATAACAGAAGATAAGGGGCTGCCGTCCAGTTTGGCGTGAGCAACTTGGCAAGACCCTCGTACAGGAGTTGCCATCCGATCACAATGCGCAAGCACAGGAGAACGGCGGACATCGGTTTCCACATCTGAGCCTTTTCGGAGGCTCCTCCAGCTACCGTTTCAGCCATGGTATTAATCCCTTCCGTGTGGTCTTGGCCCCATAGGGCATGGATGAATTCCTGGGTCGCCCGCCGGAAACCGGGCGAGATCTTTCTGGCAATCGGAATCAACTATGCTGCAAGGTACCCCTCAGCATCGCGAGCCGCTGTGATGCCTGTCACGTTCTCGTGTGATGTTTCTATCAGCTGTAATAGCCGCCTGGCGAGGGGGCCTGTCGCGCCTTACGGTGATGCTGGGGTTTCACAGACCGGGAGGCGCTGAAAGTCAATTCAAGCGGCAGCCGGGACGAAGATTCGGCGCGCAGAGAAAATGCGTGTTACCCGTCCAGACGGGTTTCAGGACTTGGCCCAGGTGATGGCTGAAGGGTGCTTCCAGACCTCGGGTTTGACCTGCATGCCGAAGCCGGGCAGTTCGGGGGCGGCCACGGTTCCGCCTTGAGGGACGATGGGATTTTCCAGCATCTTAGGCCAGTCGGATTCGTAGAACCGCTGCACACTCTCCTGAATCCATACGTTGGGCGAGGCGGTGGTGAGATGCGTGGAGGCGTAAAAAAGCAGAGGTCCGCCCGCCGTGTGCGGTGCAAAGGGAAGCTGGAAAGCATGGGCAAGGGAGGCGATTTTGATCCCTTCGGTCAATCCGCCGCACCAGGTGACGTCAAACATCACGAATCGCGGCGCTCGTGCCTCCAGGGGTTCCAGGAAGGCTCGCTGGCCTGCCAGGCGCTCGCTGATGGTGAGCGGGAGCGAGGTGGACTCGGCAAGCACGCGGTACTGCGGGAAGTTTTCCGGCAGCAGCATGTCTTCAAGCCACATGGGCTTGTAAGGTTCAAGCGCCCGCGCGATGCGAATGGCGGAAGTGAGGTTCCAATTGGAGTGGAACTCCATCAGGATCTCAATCTCGTCCTGAAAAGTGTCTCGCAGCTTGCGCACCGGAGCGAGACCTTCCTCGATGTCGCTCTGGGTGACAAACTGATGCCGGTTGCGAGCGGCAGCGCGGTCAAAAGGCCAGATCTTGATGCCGCGCACGCCATGCAAGTCAATCAACTCGCGCATGATCTTGTCGGGCTCGGTGTTGAAGTCGTACTTGTAGGGGAAGCACGTGTTGTAAACTCTCACCCGTGGGTTGTACTTGCCCCCCAGCAGGCGGTAGACGGGCACTCCGAGGGATTTGCCCAGGAGGTCCCAGAGAGCGAGATCGATGGCGCTGAGCGCGCGCATCTCCGCGCCTCCGGTGACGTCAAAGGCGAAACTCCGGTAGAGTTCGGCGTGAATGAGGTTGATGTCCTGGGCGTTGCGCCCCAGAAGAAACTGTGAGCAGACGGAGTGGATGGTCGCAGCCTCGGCTTCGTTGCGCGGATAGGTCTCTCCCAGGCCGACATGGCCGGCATCGGTGTGCAGCCGGACCCACATCCAGTTGGGATGCCACGGCGCTGCAGAGGGGGTCTTCCAGTATGTGGTGTCCACGCGCGTGATCTTCATCGATGGCGGCGATCCCATGGCCAGCTTTGGAGCATCCAACATGGCCGGTACGGCCATGGCCTGCAAAAAAGAACGTCTCTCCATCCGTCAGTTCCCCCTTCGAGGCTGCGTATTATGACACCCCGACCGGGGATTATCAACCCGATGGATCCGGCAGAACATCAACGGAGAGTCGAGCATTCGCAATGGCAAATCGGCGTATTCAGGCTACGGGTACGGGCTCGGGTTCTGAGTTGTCAGTTGGCACTGCTTTCTGGCCACTTTTGATGTGGGTTGCGGAGAGAATGCCTGGAAGCCGTCTACGTCGCTACGTGGTCAGGCGATTGGGAGAGATGGGTTTCATTTCATACACATCCAGAGACTTCAACATGGCGCGGCCGGCGCGGGAATAGAGCGCCACGCCAAGGCTGTCGGCCCGGGTGGGATAGATCCTGCCCGTGAGTGCCGCGCGGCCGTTGGCGAAAATCTCGATGACGGAAGCGTCGAGAAAAATGGTGAGCTCAAGCGGTTCATCCGCGGCGAGTTCGAGGCGTCCCTGTGAGACCGCTCGATCGGCCTGGGGGCTGAGGCTTGATTCGCGCATGTCGAGCAGGAGCGTTCGCAGGGCTGGATCGTAGCCGACGCGTGTTTCCTCGCTGCCGTCGGGGCTGCGGCGCACCATCAGCCCGAATTCTTCCGCCCCGCCGGGAACAAAAGTGGCGTGCATCTCAAGTGAATCACCTTGACAGCCGCGGAGCGGCGTGACGCCGTCGGGACCGGCGGTGACGTTCCCGTGATGGATGTGGCGGCCGCGCAGCTCTCGGAACACGGGCGGGACTTCCATGTGGAGGGTTTCAGCGTTGGGACCCAAAGTGAGGACACGAGGCAGTGACATCACGCCGGACCACCCTGCCGCTTTCTGCGCGGCGGCGCTCCGGGCCTCGCGCAGCCAGCCCCAGAGAATACGGCGGCCCTGGTGACCAAAACTTTTTGCGGCGTAATAGACTTCTCCGAGATCCACCTTCCCCGAGGTTTCGGGATGGAATCGGCGGTCGCGGTAGGAGCCGATAAAGTAAAAGACCGAACCCTGCGTTGAAACCAGCAGCACGTGCTTGCTACCCAGGGCAAAAAAGTCCGGGCACTCCCACATGTCGCCTGCAGCCACGGGATCGTACTTGGCGAAGCCCGGGCGCGAATACGGCACAAAGGGAGGGCCAGAGCAGAGCGGATGGAGGTAATTCCAGTGGATTGTATCCTTCGACTCGTAGAGCAGAACCATTCCGCCCTGGTTCCTGAGGCCTGCGCCGACGGTCATCAGCCAGTCGCCGTCCTCACTCCAGATCAGCGGGTCTCGGAATCCCGTGACTGCAAGTCCGTGGGGCGGGGAAGCGAGGACCGGGTTGCCAGAGTACTTTTTCCAGCGGATCATGCCGTCGCTGCTTGTGGCAAGGCACTGGACTTCCGGCCAGACGCCAGTGTAAACCAGCGTGGGCGTGCCACGATCGACGAAAGCCGAGCCGCTGAAACAACCGTCTTTGTCGGGCCCGCCGCGCGTCGGAGCCAGAGCAATGGGAAGGTGCTGCCAATGGACCAGATCGCGGCTGCGGGCGTGACCCCAGTGCATGTCTCCCCAGTAGGCGCCGTTGGGATTGTACTGGTAGAACAATTGGTGGTATCCGTTCCAGTAAATGGGGCCGTTCGGGTCGTTCATCCAGTTGGCAGGAGGGAGGAAATGATACTGCGGCCGCTGGACGTCGGCGGCGAGCTTTTGCTGCAACGATTCGCTGCTGGCGCGAGCGACGGCCGGGGCATAATCGCCGAGCAGTATCGAGGCCGAAGCGGCGGCCGAACGAGCCATGAATTGCCGGCGTCCCATGGCTGGCATCATGCAGCCTTTTCGGTCGCTATCGCGCATCAGGGGTTCTCCCGCGAAATTTCTCAATGTTGGTGGGCACCCGGCTTGTGCCCGGAGGCATCAAATGTATCATCTGGACGGATCGGCGTCCACGGTGGTGGGCGGGTTGTGGCGCGGCTTGGGATAAACCTGACCGGCGAGAGCCTGGGCGAGCGCCCAAGTGGCTGCCACCGGGGAAGA
>JBJKQK010000071.1:0-12285 GCA_046705285.1 Terriglobia bacterium | reverse complement strand
CGTAATGGGGGCAAGAATGGCAACTGAGGCAAAAATCACGACCAAAGTCAGGGAGCCATTTTCTTATCCGGGGGATGCGACTCGCATTCGGGACACTTTCGTGCCCACTGAGCCGCTGAACCCCTGTGAACTGGAAATCGATCTGTTTTGCAAAGGGATTCGCGTGGACGAATCCTGCGCGTTGGAGCAGGTAGGGCGGCCGCTGGTGCGGACGCGGGCGGGACTGGGAAGCGGGCTCGAAATCATCATTCCCGGGCCGCTTAAAGATATCTGGGCGAACGTGCCGGTCGGAGAGGACTTTGCGCAGCGGTCGTGCTACCGGCTGGTCATGGACGGAGGACATTTCGAGGTTGTTGATAACCGGCAGGGATTTTGTTACCCGGTCAGGCTCTCGCCGGAAGTGCCCTGGTACACGCGCAAGACCGCGCGCGGCATCCAGATGCAGCGAATCGGCGTCCTGCAGGGGACCTACCTCGGGATCTATATCTCGAATTCCTGCGGCTTTTGGTATCACTCGCCGGCAGACAACTGCAAGTTTTGTACCACGGGCCTGAATGTGGGCGTCAATGAAGTCGCGCTGAAAGACATCGAGGACGTTGTCGAGGTGGCGCAGACGGCGAAGAAAGAGTCGGGAGTCACCTTTATCCATTTCAATTCCGGCTACCAGACCAACCGCGATCTTGACCGGGCTGCGCCGTACGTGAAGGCGGTGAAGTCGCGGGTGGGCGGGCTGATCGGAGTCCAGTTGACACCCAGCCGCGATTTGTGGAAGTACGACCGGCTGATCGACCTTGGAGCCGACCATTTCAGTTTTTGTTACGAATTTCAAAACCCGGAGTTTTTTGCAAAGATCTGTCCCGGCAAAGAGAAGTTCATCGGACAGGAGGCATTCTTCCGGGCTCTGGAATATACCGCGCGGAAACTCGGGAAAGGTGCGTGCTCGGGCGAAATCATTGCCGGAATCGAGCCCATCGAGGATACGCTGAAGGCAATCGACATGATCGCCGGCCTGGGAGCGTTTCCGACTGTGTGTATCTTCCGCCCCACAATCGGCTCCGACATGGAAGGCTGGCCGTCTCCTCGCTACGAAGACATGATTGTAGTGTTCCGGCACCTTTATGAGGCATGCAGGCGGAACGGCATTCCAATGGATGTGACACCGAATATTGAAGTCAGCCTCGTTGTGCAGCCGGGTGACACGCTCTACCTCGCTCCGCGGGATTGGAGTTCTTATCTTTACAGGCAAAAGCTTCGTACTTTGAAGTGGGTGGCAAAGCCTTACTTTGCATGGAAAGGCAGGCCGGCAAAGAGCAATGCATCCGAGGTTCTCTCCCAATAACGATTCCTAGGCAACGCACGGAGTAAGTGAGGCGTTGCCGGTGATAAGCAGAGAGGAAAGCGGGGCGGCGAGGAGGGGACGATGCAATATTTAAATCAAGACGCGCTGGGAGGCCTCTCCTCCGAATTCTTCCAGAATCGGCGACCTTATCCATGGGTCAACATCCGGAATCCATTGACTCTGGAAGGCTACGAGCGGCTGCGGCAGACCCTTCCTGATATTTCGCTCTTCAAGCGTTGGGTAGGAGTGAAACGTGCTCACGGGCAGGGCAGCCACGACCGTGCCATCCTGCACTATCCGCCCAATGCCGAGTTGGCAGCCCCCTGGAAGGAGTTCATCGCTGAAATCCAGGGAGAAGTTTACGGCAGCTTTGTGCGCCGCATGTTCAACCTGCCAGGTGATGCGAGATTTATTCTGACGATGGAGTGGTATTACGCCTGGGAGGGGTGCTCCGTCTCACCGCATTGCGACGCCCAGCGCAAGCTCGGAACGCAGATTTTCTATTTCAATACGGAAGCAGATTGGGAGGCGAACTGGGGCGGGCATATCCTCATTTTGGATGACGAGGGGCGTCTGAAACCGCATTCCGGTCCAAGCTTCGATGAGCTGGGAACCGCTGCCGCCCTCGATGCACGAGGCAACCGCAGCCTGATATTTCAGCGGACAGAACATTCATGGCACGGCGTCCGTCCGCTGGGGTGCCCGCCTGAGCAATTGCGAAAACTCTTCATCATTACGATCAACGTTCCAAACTTTCAGGTGTGGTGGCGACGACTGCGCGGCAAGGACCCAGACGGCTACCCGATCCGGGCCCAATAAATTTCACACCGGTTTTGCCTCGCCGCTGCACAGGGCCTCTCGCTGTCTCTGAGACGTCAGCCCGGCCTGGCCGCGCTGAAGCTTCTGAAACCTCCAGACTACCCAAAGCGCTCGGCTGAGAAACACACTGGCGCCATTGAAGCGCCTGATCTGAGGTATTACTGTGCTGATATGGAGAAGCCTTTCATGGCCAGGCGTGGCGAAATGCTGCCGGCCATTCTTGTTGCGGACCGGCACGGCGAGATCTACGCCCAATATCATACCCAGGCACACCGGCTCCCCAAAGTCGATGAAATACTGCAATGGCTGGCCTTTATCAACAGCCAGTGTCCGGAATGCGGGGTCCCTGAATGGCCGGAATGAAAACTCTGTACTCCCTTTGAAAACTCCCGCTGGCATCCGAAAGAAGGCGCCCCGACATTAAAAAGGGAAACCGGAGCGCCCGTGCGGTGACTCGAAGGAGAAGCCGAACTCGATGTCAGACTTGCAGAGTACTTTGCTGATGGGGCGCCACACCCAGCGCAGACCCGCTGAAGGACATGACAATCAGGTCAGCGCGACGCTGGACGCCGAATTTTGCGAGAAGGTTTGAAACGTGGAATTTCGCTGTCCGCTCGGAGATGTTGAGCTGGCCTGCGATTTCCTTGTTCGAGAGATTGTCCAGCACGGCTTGAAGAACCTCTCGCTCACGCCGGCTCAAGCCCACTGAACTATTGATCATGTTCCGGTTGCGGGAACCCGGAAGAATCGATTCGACAAAACGGGATAGCAGTATCCGAGGCACCCAGTAGCTGCCTTCGAGCAGGGCTTCGAAGACTGCCGGAAGATCCGTGCGCGCTTCGGCATACGTCAGCAATCCCTTGGTTCCCAAACGAAGCAGCGGAAAGGCGCTGGCTTCGTCGAACGCTTCGGACAATGCGATGACCTGCGCGTCCGAGTACCTCTCGATGATTTCTGATACAAGAAGAGCTGCCGTCGTCGGAACGCAGGCATCCACAACATATATAGGACATCGCGGGAAAGACAGCTTGTGAAAATCATGTGTGAAACTGGAATCAATTTGTTTGGCTTTTACCCGGTAGGAGGAGTTGGCCAGCAGTTTACTGAATTCGCTTAGAACCAGTGGATGTGGGGAGAGGAGGCAAACTTTCAAACACGGTTTCCCGTGCTTGCATACCCTACGAGAGAAGCCAGCGAGCGTTTGCTTGATCATCCTATTGCTTCTCCTTCGTGCTCTATTTCAACCATTCATTTTGCCGGGGAATGATCTCGTGAACCTCGGCGTTCACGCATCTCGGAAGCTGACATACGGTCAGCGCCCGGATGGAAAGCTCTCTAGCCTTTGGGCCCTCCCCACCCAATAACCTAGAATCTGAAGCCTAAGCAATAAACCCTATGTAAGTACTACCTGCAAACGCGTGATTTTGGCAAAGGAAACGGCCGAAGTCAAGCCAGAAATTTCACCAGCAATGCCCCTTGGAACACTTCTGCGAATTGGTTACACGGTATAAACTGTTGTTGTTTCTTTAAGTTGCATATTAAATCAAAGATTCTATATAGAGACCATCCAGACGGATTATCAATAAAATTTCCAGACACCACTGATGGATTCTTGATTAATGTCAAACTCAGGTATTTACCCGAGCTCAGAAAGTGGCAACGATTATGAGTGTCCGGGCGAGGCAGTCGCATCTGGATTCTCTTGCTGCAGATGGCCTTGTATTGGATTCTTGCCTACGCGGCGAGCTTACTAACGGATGCCTCGTTGCGCATCACGCCTGCTGTGCAGAGGATTGAGCGCCTGGCGATTCAAAACGATATAGAGGGTCAAGGTCAGCACCGCCTCGGCGACGACCTCTGCACTTGCCACTCCCAGTTGGGCGAATCTCGGCGCCAGGAGTACGGCCAAGCCAAGGTTGATGGCCCCCACCACCATGACGACCTTGTTGAATTGACGATCGAGCCCCAATGGCAACATCCAGAGGATCCCAAGCATGATGCTGCCTGCAATCAGCAACGGCAAGGGCGCCAGGATTCGCAACACCGGAACCGAGGGAGCAAAGCTCTTTCCGAGGACAGCCTGGACCGCCCACGGCGCTCCGAGAAATGTGGCGAGGCTCAAAACAGCACCCATAGAACTCATGACAAGAGTGCTGACCCTTGCGAGGCGATTTGCCGCAGGGCGGTCATGACGGACCAGATGGCTGAGTCGGGGATACAGGCTGTTGTGAACGGGCCCAAGCAGTCCCACCAGCGCCCGCGCTATTTTTTCGGCACCTGCATAGAGGCCAACCGCTTCCGGCGGAGCGAACAATCCAAGGATGAATGAGTTGCCGATGCCGTAGAGACTGGTTGAGCTCCGGTAGACGAACATGCTCCAACCCATGCATAGAGAATTCCGAACGAGCCGCCACGTGGGCAGCTTTGGTGGAATCTCCCTGTAAACAAGAACTATGGCAACGGCAAATGACAACAGCATGCCTGCGCCCTGCAACGCCAGCACCTTCCATCCATCGCTCGGGTGACGGATGATTATGAAAATCCCTGCAGTTGCAGCGGCTCGCCCGACGACGACCACCACGGAAATGAGCCGCATCCTTTCGACTCCCTGGTAATACCACCCTATGCTGGAGGACTGAGCTACGGCCCAGAATACGGCAGCCCAAAGAAAAACCGGATGGCTGCGGAACAAAGGCACCCACGGTTCGATCAGGAAAGCGAGAACTACTGCACCCGCAGCAAGCAGCAGTTTTGCCCCCATCACCCCCGCAAGCAGATTGGCAAGTTCAGCTTTGGAGTGGCGATTTTTCGCCACCTCGCGCGTGGCAGAGAGATCGAACCCGTATCCGATGCCGATGGCAACGTAGGCTCCAAAGGCTTGCGCAAAAGCCACAAGCCCCCATGTCGCCAGACCCAGCACGCGCGTCAGATAAGGAATGGTGATCAGAGGCAGAAGGTAGTTTGCGAACTGTACGGCGTAGAGCGAGGTGACGTTCCGCGCCAGCCTTCTGTCGAGCGACCATTCATGCAATTTGGCGCGGATGCGCCTCATGTTATGTCATTTCCCCAAGGACGCCCCAGCAGTGGGCCCTCGCATGATTAACCGATCCCCGCCCTCGGACCGCTCGCCTTGCGGAAGAGCCGCTTTTCGCACAGAGCTGAACGGGCTTGTGCATGACTTCGAATGAATGCGCCTGGCCGTTCGGGCGACTGCCACTCTGCCCCCGTCGAAGGGTTCTTCTTCCTCCTTAAATTTCTTTGTGGCTTCCATGGGCGGCATTCCTTACAGTTCCTCGGGAAGCGCTGGTATCAGAGTGCGCCCCATCTTTCCCTGAGGAACCTCTGCCCCAATCCGGCCGTTGCGTTGGCGCATCCCTGAGGCCGCGTCCGACTTTGAGCGGAGACGGCTTCGGCAAAGCTCCGCCAAACGGCTATCCGAGACGGTAATCGTAGGGGTCGTGCAGACTGCTCCTTTGTTGCGGCAGTTCTGTCAGCGGTCCTCTCCACTCCAATTGTTGCTGAATGTTATCGTGGAGCCGATACTTCTTCTCGACCGAGGCAATGGTCGTTCCCCCTGCCAAGTCGATCTTCGACAGATCGTACTGGCCCAGTCCCAGCCGCCCGGCAAAGGTCAGGTAGCCAACCCAATCGGGATTGATGCCCATGGTCGCAAGCCCCACGCGGTCCGCCGCCACGAAGTCGGTGGAGGCGATGGCGAGGTGCGAAGGCACGGGCGTACCGCGCGCGGGACCATTTCCCTCCATCCCTTCAAAACCATCGATCAGGGCCACGCCCCAGTTGGGCGCGAGCTTCTGTGCGTTCAGCAGCATGTTGCAGTTGGCCTCTCGGTCGCTCTTCGCGTGGACCTTGTGCTTGTCACTCCAGCGAGACTCCCCGGGCACACTATGCAGAGGCGCACCCATGGCCATGTTCTTGACCGACAGGGTTGCCACCACGCAATTGTGGGTTTTCAGCATAGCGCTGCTGATCACGTAGGCATCGGGATCGAGAAGTCGCGCCGCCCCCTTGGGGGGCGATTCCTCTTTTTCTTCCGTTGAACGTTCTTGGTACTTTCCATCGATAACACTCCTTCCGGTTCCTCCAGGGAACCTTGCTTTTGGAGTGTTACTCCTTTTCCTCGGGAGCGCTTAACCCGCCCTCGCGTAAAGCAGCACCTCGAAAGAATCAAGACTCGGTGGGCAAAAGACTGGCCTAAGATGGTGGACCGAGTAGCAGAGATTGAACAATCGGCACAAAGAGGGGTGGAGCATGGGGACAAATAATCACGGGAAACGTGGCATCTATGAGCGCAATCCTGGAACAGATGTTTGGTGGATACGATACGCTGACGCATCAGGTCGCGTCCGGCGTGAGAAAGCCGGAACCACGGGCGCTGCAGTCACCCTTTACCGCAAGCGAAAAACCGAGGTATTGCAGGACAAGAAACTGCCCGAAACTCTGCGGACCCGAATTGTTCGGTTCTCTGAACTCGCAGCCGATGCACGGAAGTACGTCAAGGACCATAATCGGGGGCAGCATGTTGACTGTCACCGGATTTCTCATTTGGAGAAAGAGTTCGGAGACCGGGCGGCAGAATCCCCATTGAGGAACTGCGCAGCTGGTTGAGTGCGCATGAATGGAAGCCTGGGACGTGCAACCGTTACCGGACGGTCCTGTCGCTTATCTACCGACTTGGAATCAGAAATAAGAAAGTCAGCTCGAATCCGGCACGGCTGCTCAAGCGCCGGAGAGAATCCGACGGGCGGGTCCGTTTTCTGAACCAACATGCTAATGACGAGGAACTTCGCTTGAGGAAAGTGATCGCCATGAAGTATCCTAACAAAATGCCCCGGTTCGAAACTGCCTTGAACACTGGCAAGTCCAGAGTCAGGAGGATTTGCGCATCGACCGGAGTTGTTGAGAATGTCTTAGTCAGCTGGATGATGGGCCGGTAGCTCAAGTGGTAGAGCATTGCCCTTTTAAGGCAAGGGTTCCGGGTTCGAGTCCCGGCCGGCTCACCATGGAAAGCAGAATACGACCATTGTTGGGGCCCGTGTGATCCGGAATTCTCCGCAGCTTTCTTCTCAACAATACGTCCCGGACTTCTTCCATGAATGACATCCTTCGTTCCTCGGCCCTCGGTATGGCGCGCGCCATCCGTGCAAAGAAGATCTCAGCCGTCGAATTGATCCAGGCGCATCTTGAGCGCATCCGGGCTGTGAACCCGAAGCTCAACGCCATCGTCCAATTGCCTGCTGAGCGCGCCCTGAAGGAAGCCCGTGAGGCCGACGATTTGCTCGCTCGCGGCAAAGCGAAAGGACCGCTCCACGGCGTGCCAGTCACTTTTAAAGACGCGATTGAAACAGCCGGGATCATCAGCACCGGTGGAACACTCGGTCGGCGCAGCTTTGTTCCGCAGGAAGATGCCGTTGTGGTCAGGCGGCTGCGCGAGGCCGGTGCCGTCGTGCTGGGAAAAACCAACTGCCCGGAACTGGGCTGGGCATGGGAAAGCGACAACCTGATTTACGGCCGCACAAATAATCCCTACAATCCGGCGCTGTCGCCTGGAGGATCGAGCGGCGGTGAATCCGCCATCATCGCTTGTGGAGGTTCTCCACTCGGATTCGGCAGCGATGCCGGAGGCAGTGTGCGCTTTCCGGCAAATTGCTGCGGGCTTGTAAGCATCAAGCCGACTTCCGGCCGCGTTCCTCGCACCGGCCATTTCCCTGGGCCCGGTGGCACGCTGGATTCTCTCTGGCAGATCGGGCCGCTGGCAAGGAAAGTGGAAGATCTGGAGCTCGCGCTCAAAATCGTCTCTGGAGTTGACTGGCACGATCCGGCGATTGTCCCCGCAACGCTTGGTGAGACAAATTCAGTGAACTTGAGAAATCTTCGAGTCGCTTTCCACACCGACAACGGAATTGTTGCGCCAGCTCCTGAAATCGCCAAGGCGGTCCAAAGCGCCGCTGCCGCGCTCTCCGAGGCCGGAGCGGAGGTGGAAGAAGCAACTCCGCCGGGAATCAGCGAGACGTTTGAAATTTACCGCGGGCTGTTTTGCGCCGATGGCGGCTCAGGGCTGAAAGCGCTGCTTGAAGCGGCAGGAACAAAGCAGATTCACCCGCTGTTGCAGGAAGCGCTCGACCTTCAGCAGCGCCACGGGATTTCAATGGCCGACTATGGCGCTTTGGTCGTGCGTTGGGACGCCTTCCGCAGCACGATGCTGGGGTTTATTGAGCATTACGACGCCATTTTATCTCCTGTGTGCAGCTTCGCGGGGATGATCCCCGGCTCGACTTATGACCGGCTGCCGTGCTTCAGCTACACCATGACCTACAACCTCACCGGCTGGCCCGCCGCCGTGGTTCGCGCGGGAACTTCCGCCGATGGATTGCCCGTCGGAGTCCAGATTGCCACGCGTCCCTGGCATGAGCACGTGGCGCTCGCCATCGCCCGCCAGCTCGAAGTAGCCCTGGGAGGCTGGCAGGTTCCACGCATTTAATCCACCCGACAATCGGTGAACCATTACACGACGGCCGCCGCGGACGTTTCAACCCAGGTCGCTTTCTTTCCGGCAATGTAAGAAAGGTTCACCATATGGCCGGCCGCGGCTGCCCGGTGTCCGACTTCGGCATTCTCTCCACACGCTTTCCGGGAGCGCACGCTCTCAAAGAATTCGGCCATATGGAGAGTTGTGGGGTCGGCGCCGTCCTTGGCCTGAATCTCTTCGGGTGGCGGAGCCTTTCTTGCCGCTTCCGCTCGATGGTCGCCCATGTCCATGAACCTTTCCTGAAGAGCCTTGGGCCAGCTATCAATTGAATAGCTGTAGCCTTCGCGGTGCGACTCGGCGCCATAAGTCATCGATGATCCGCCGAGCGGCAACCATAGCGACCCGTTCGTGCCCAGGAAATGGATACCATTGCCGCCTCCGCTTTCGCAGTTGAACGTGGACGCCATGTTCACATGGAATCCTTCCGGATATTCGAACAGAGCGTCAATCGTGTCGGGAACCTGGCGCCCATCGTGGCGGAAAAGGATGCCGCCCGTCGCCACAACGCGGCTGGGCATCGTGGCGTCCAAAACGTAATGAATAGACGTGATCAGGTGAACGAAGAGGTCGGTGGTAATCCCTCCTGAATAATCCCAGTACTTGCGGTACTGGAAAACGCGTTCAGCTTCAAACGGGCGCTGCGGCGCCGGACCCAGCCACTCTTCCCAGTTGAAATTCACTCCATTTTCCAGGTCCGGAGGTATGGGGTAGTTCCAGGAACCCGTCGAGCTGTTTCGATTGTAGGCCGCGATCACCTTGGTGACTTTTCCCAGCTTGCCCTGTGCCACCATCTCTTTCGCGACCCGGTTCTGGCTGGATGAGATCCACTGGCTGCCCACCTGCACAATACGCTTCGCGTTCCGCGCGGCATCGATCATCTTCTGCCCTTCCGCGATCCGATGCGTCATGGGCTTTTCGATATAAACGTCTTTGCCGGCCGCCACCGCGTCCAGAAACACTGGAGCATGCCAATGGTCAGGCGTGGCGATCACCACCGCGTCGATATCTTTGCGGTCCAGCAGCTTCCTGTACTGTGCGAAGTTAGTGTCGATTTTTCCGCCGCTTCTTTCTTTAGCGCGATCCAGATGCCCCTGGTAGCAATCACAAACTTCCACCAGGTTGGCCTGCCCCGTCTTTCTGGCTGACTCAAACAGGATATTCCCGCGGATGCCGAAGCCGATGAATCCCACGTTCACCCGGTCGCCGGGCGCGGCCGTCCTCGGCAGTGGCGCAGCCGCTATGCCGTCCACGCGCTTGCCATCTAAGAACAAACCGAGACCCGCAGCGCCGGTCGCGCCGCGGACGATAAACTCGCGACGATTGAAACGAGACATGACCTGACCTCCTTGGGTTCAACAATTGTTGCTTTCAACTCTGTGTTCGAGGCTTCCGACGGCAGTTCACACCCGCCTGAACGGCGGTTCCAGACCTTCGCCGGCGTATAGAAGAATGAAATGACATTTTTTCATACGATGCTGTGATGCCGGTCACTCCACAATGCAGGGAAGTGGCGAGTTTGCTATGCTGTAAGTTTCAGTCATTGCGCCATTAGCACTGTGAGGCACCATGAGTCACGCCAAGAATCAAATCCCGCTGCACCTTCCCAAGCTTGCTTACCGGAACGAGCGGTTTATGGACAGCGCGGATGCGCGGACGTTGCGCATCGTCGCCGAGTATCTGGAACCGCAGGTGCGCCTTCGCCGTGCCGGCGTGCAGAACACCGTGGTCTTTTTCGGATCATCGCGAGTTCGGCCTCACGATCACGCGCGGGAAAACCTGCGCGAGGTTCTGACTCGCGTCAGGTGCGGCGGGCCGCCGCCCACTCACGAGGAGCTGCACTCGGCGCGGATGGCGCTGAAGATGTCAAAGTACTATGAGCAGGCGCGCGAGCTGGCACGCATGATTACCACCTGGTCGCTGTCGCTGAAGAACGGCAAGCACTTCCTCGTGGTCTGTTCGGGGGGCGGACCGGGCATCATGGAGGCTGCCAACCGCGGCGCCACTGAAGCCGGAGGCGTTTCTATCGGCTTCAACATCAGGCTGCCAGAGGAACAGGGCTCAAATCCCTATATCACTCCGGAATTGAGCTTCCTTTTCCGCTATTTTTTCATGCGCAAATTATGGTTCGCGCAGCCCTCGCGAGCCGTTATCGTTTTTCCCGGGGGCTTTGGCACCATGGATGAATTGTGGGAATTCCTGACGCTGGTGCAAACCCACAAGATGGGCCACCGTTCGACCATCCTCCTTTACGGCTCCAAGTTCTGGAAGAAAGCCGTGAATTTCGATTGGCTGCGCGAGGCTGGAACAGTCAGCGCCGAGGAATCAAGACTGATCCGCTTTGTGGACAGTCCTCGTGAAGCCTTTGAAACATTAAAAGCCAAGCTGACGAAGCAGCTTCGGCTGCAGCCAGCGCAACGCCACCCGTTTTACTAGGAGGAATTGCACCTCGAGCCTTTGCGCCTTTCACCTTCACGTGAAACGGCTTTCCGCGGAACCGCCATCCCGCCGGCGATTCATCAGCCGTTTTGATCCTGCGCTTTTTCCAGCCGTCGCAGGAACACTTCAATCTCACGCTGGGTTTGAAGGTCGCCCTTCTCGCAGGCCACCTCGGAGCCTTTTGTATAAATTTCCCGCGCCTCATCCAGGCGTTCCAACGCCACCAGCAATTTCCCAAGCTCGCGGTAGGCAGCCGAATAATCCGGTTTCAGCCGCATCGCCTCGCGCAGCTCGCGTTCCGCCTCTGCGAATCGCCTGGCTTTCAGATATTCGCGCCCCAGGCTGTAGCGAACCATTACGTTTTCGGGAGCTTTGGAGGCCAGTTCCTCAAACGTTTCAAGCGGCGATTTGGCGGTCTCGTCTTCTCCCACAGGCTGCACCCGTCTCAGCTATTTCATGTTTTCGGGAATCAGATATTCCACCAGCACCAGGTCATGCCACTCGTTGCCCAGCCGTCCATGCTTTTGATAGACGCCGGCTTCCCTCCACCCCGCCAGTTCGCAGATTTTGCGCGCGGGCTGGTTGCCGGCAATAATGCGTCCCACCAGTTTGTAAAAACCTCTTTCGCGCGCTGCGTTCTGCATGGCCTTGATCAGTTCCTGCGCCACACCGTGCCCGCGCAGGCTGCGCTCGATAAAAATGGAAAGTTCCGCCACGCCGTCAAAGCACCTTCGCGGGCTGTAGGGATTGAGAGCCGCCCAGCCCATCAGCGTGTGCTTCACCTCCGCCACCAGCACCGGATATCGGTCCGGCCGCGCGGCCAGCCACAGGTAGCGCTCCTCCGGGGTGACATAGGCGTTTTCAAAAGTTGCCGCGCGGTCCTGCACCCCCTGGTTGTAAATTCTGGCGATTTCCTTTGCGTCATCAACGCGCGCCGGCCGAATCTTCAGCGGCTCGCTCCATTCTGCCGTCATTGCCCTTCCGTCCTTTCTATTGCGCGGATTGAGCTCGGTTGTTGCGTGTCACGCCGCCAGCTCATACGGCGGACTGGATAGCAATCCACAATTAAAGTGGAAACTTCGGCGGATTGCAATGCTCACGATCACAATTTTCGCCAGGGCACATGCTGGGCGCCTCTGCGCCT
>JBJKQK010000070.1:0-47559 GCA_046705285.1 Terriglobia bacterium | reverse complement strand
CCGTACAGATGCGAGGGGCGGTAAGGTTGTCGCGTAGCGGGTCCCGTCCCCGAATGGGCCAGGTTGGCCACTTTTTCGTTCCTCACAAGTCCTTTCATGAACTCGCAGCGCCTCGGAGAATTGAGACTCTGCGGGCTCAGAGAGGTTGTTTCATAGCGGTCCAATACGCTTCAATTTCCTCCAACCGCTTGTTCTTTGTTTCTGGCAAGTAGCGCCATGTGAAGGCCCCTTGCGCCAGTGACATCAGCATGAGAAAAGTGAAGGTGAACCCCTTACCCAGCACGTGAAACGCGTAAGGGAAAAAGAGGACTACGACGGCATTGGCCACCCACTGAATCAGCACCGGGACGGTCATCGCAATCCCCCGGACATCATTCGGAAAGATCTCCGGCACCAGCGTCCAGAACACGGGTCCAATGCAGGCGGAAAAAAAGGCAAGGTACGTCAGGATGAGCGCGAGAACAATTGGCCCCTGAAAGCGGCCCTCCATGACGGTGGCGAACAGAGCCAGAAGAGATGCCGCCATGCCGAGCGACCCGGTGATATAGAGCGGCTTGCGACCGTAGCGGTCAATGGCCCAGAGCGAGACGATGGTGAACAAGAACTCCGTTACGCCAACCACAACAGTTGAGGCTAATGCTGTATTTATTTTCCATCCGGCTGACTGAAAGATCGCAGGCGCATAGTCGACGATCGTATTGATGCCTGAGACCTGGACAAGAATCGCCAGGCCGACGCTGGCCACGAGCGCGCGGCGGACCCCCGGCCTGGATAGTCCCCGCCAGGCTTGCGAGCCCTTGTGCAGGTTTGCCATGATCTCACTGAGCTGCGAATGAGCGGTTTTTGAGTCAGTGATCCGCTCGAGCACATCAAGGGCCTCCTGTGATTTGCCGGCCATAGCCAGGTAGCGAGGAGTTTCTGGGGCCAGCGCAACGAACAGCAGGAACACTACGGAGGGGGCGACTCCGGTCAAGAACATCCATCTCCAATTATTGGCGCCGGCATCTCGCAGAAGATAATTGATGCCGTAAGACACGATGACGCCCGTGACGATGGACATCTGGTACAAAGTTCCCAACCGCCCCCGGATCGTCGGCGGGGCGACTTCCGCCACATACATCGGGGAGATTAGAGAAACGCCACCAACGGCCAGGCCTCCCACCAGTCGAGCCGCGACGAAACCGTCAAAGTTGGCCGCTAGCCCCGTCGCAATCGATGTGGAGGCAAACAACACGGCGACAAACATCAGAAGCCGCCTGCGCCCGTAACGGTCCGCCAGCTTGCCGGCGAGCGCGGATCCGAGAACGCACCCGAACAGCAACGAACTGAAAGCCCAGCCGAGACCGAGATCCCCTAGATGAAAGGCGTGGGTAATGAATGGACCCGCGCCCGTGATGATGGCGATATCGAATCCAAAAAGCATTCCTCCCATCGCCGCCGTACAGGCCAGGAACACGACATAACGGAGATTAATGAACTCATCCACGTGACCATTTTCTTTGGGAGGCTTCTTCACCGGAATTTCCTTTTCGTGCGGGCGGCGCTGGCAGCGCATAGTTTCAGGATTCTTGAACCTTGCGGCTTTTTGCCCGTTTTTAAATCAGGAATTGAGTCTGGACATCGCAGAGTCTGCGCCACCTGGCTCATGCTCAGAATGCAAAGATAATCTTCAACGGAGCTGCAACACGGTTTTAGCATCACGTCATTCTATGTCAGCTTCACTGATCGCAAACACTAAAATGCTGATGTGCGCGCCGGCCACGAATGAAAAGAACAAAGGTTCCGAGTTAAGAGTTATGGGTTGTGGGTTGAGAACGGAAGTACGGCGGTCTCGCGAAGCGACCAGCCTTCATCAATCATGGCGTGCCGGCATCCACAACTGAATACGGGTTCTACTGCGCGGCAATATTGACGCGACCTTCCTATTGGTGCGCCGGGCAGGGAATTCAAGGTGTAACGCAAGTTAGCAATATTCCTGACGCCGTCTGGCCTATAATCGTCGGTCTGGTGAGGTGGGTTTTTTCAAGCAAAGCGTCGTGCCGCAGAACCAGGACGCGACTGATAAAAATACGGAGGGTGCAATCATGACAGATCTCAACCGGAGGGAATTCCTTTACGCTTTGGGGGCGGGCGGGGCCGCGCTGGGAACTTTCCCGCAAAATGAGAAGCCAGCGCCCGCTTCCGCCACTATCAAACCGATTTCGGGAAGCTGGTTTGAATTTCAGCATCAAGCCACCGTGGAAGGCGTCGACTGGAATCCCGAGTGCGTCCGCTTCACCTCGCAGCAGTGGGAAGAGAAGGTGAAAGAGATCGCGGATGTAGGGATGAATTACCTGGTGCTGATGGAAACCGCTCTTTATTACCGTGCTTTTTTCCCCACCAGAATCTTTGCGCCATGGCGGCTGGCGTGCCCCGATCTGATGGAATCGGTGCTGTCGGCAGCGGACAAATATGATGTCAAGTTCTTTGTCGGAGGCGGTTTCTACGGCAACTGGGCGAGCCCGCACATCATCACGAATCCGGTGGCCGCCCGGAAACGCCTGCAGGCCATCGAGGAGCTTGCTCGGCTCTATAGCCACCACCCGAGTTTCTACGGCTGGTACTGGCCGAACGAAGCTTTCATCGACCGATACTATTCAGAAGAGTTCATTCGGTACGTCAACAGCTGTTCGCGGCTGGCCCGGCGGTTGATGCCCCGGGCAAAAATCCTGATTGCACCTTACGGCACGCGTGTCGCCGTGCCCGACGACAAGTACGTTCGCCAACTCGAGTCGCTGGATGTTGACTTTGTTGCCTATCAGGACGAGGTGGGAGTGCGAAAATCAACGCCGCAGGAGACGCCGCGCTTCTACGAAGGCTTGAGAAAAGCTCACGACCGGGCACATCGGTCGGCGATCTGGGCTGACGTCGAGATTTTCCAGTTTCAGGGAGCCGTTTACAAGAGTGCGCTGATGCCCGGGCCTTTCCCGAGAATCCTCCAGCAACTGGAGGCCGTCTCGCCCTGGGTGGAAAAAATCCTTGTCTATCAATACCAGGGCATGATGAATAAACCCGGTTCTGCAGCTTTCTGCGGGACTCCCGCATCGACCCGGCTCTACACCGCTTACGTGGACTGGCTCAAGACCCACCAGCAAATGAAAAATATCTGAGGGCGCAAGCAAGGGTGAGGACACTTTTTCAGGGCCGCAGCCGGCGCTAAGCTGTCAAGCTACAATTCGCGCTCACTATCAGGAAAAACCCATCGGGTGCAGACGTCTGGAGGGATCGTCATGCCGGCGGCACGATAGGCCAGCAGCAGGGAACCGAAGACCGGAAGAAGCAACGCCGGGCGAACTTCAGCTTCCGGATCATCTTTCTGCACGTGCTCCGTGAAGCTGGAAAGAACTTGCTCGCTGCCGAAGACCCCTCCGGTGTAACAGACGAGAAGTCCGGCCGCACCCTGTGTGAGATGCCGGGCATCAGCCCTCGGGAAGAAAAGGAGAGAGGCAATCTGCAGGGCGAATTGCGCAAGATCCATCCCTGCTTTTTGAAGTATTCCACGGGCGACCGCATCGCCAGACTCGGCTGCTTCGTTTACCCACGATGACAAGCCAGCCAGGTGGTCCCGGGAAAATTCACCGGAATAATACCTGGCCATTAAGTCGTAGGCCGAACTCACCGAAAGGCGGTCGAATAACATGGACGTCAGGATTGTCTTCGGCCCTGTCCGGTCATGCTGGGCAAGCGTTGCGCGGACGGCCTCGCGGCCGATCCAGTAGGCGCTGCCTTCGTCGCCGAACTGGTGGCCCCATCCGCCCACTCGCGCTTCTTCCCCCTCCGCATTAATGCCGCGGGCCACCGAGCCCGTTCCGGCAATCACAATGATTCCCGGCTGTCCCGCCGTCGCTCCTGCCAGTGCATTAACCGAATCGTGAACCACACTCAGCCGCTCAGTATGAACAATTTGCTTGAGGATTCGAGCCTTGATGTCGGTTTCGCCGGTCATGCCAAAGCAGGCGGCGGCAAACTTGTGAAGAGCGGGGTCGGGGATATGGATTGAGGTCAGAGCTTCGCGAATGGTCGACAGAATCACGCGCTCCAGGCGCTCCGGGCCACCGGGCTCCTCGGTATGGTTGCTGGGCCCGCCGCTCGAGTGCGCCACAACTCGGCCTTGCTCGTCGCCCACAACTGTCCGAGTCGCCGTCTGGCCGCCGTCCACTCCGAGGAAAAGCTTCATGGCCGTTCTTTTCTTCCTGTGCGCCCAGATGGATTCGAACGGCCCAGCGAACTCCCTTGGCGGGGTGATGCAGGGAGGCCTTCGTGGCCGTTGGGGCAGGCCTCGACGAATCGGCGGGTCAGCCATTCGAAGTCGGTGATGGCCGTGCCGACCACCACCGCATAGGCACCCAGGTCAAACGCCTTGCAGACCTGTTCGGGCTCGTGCACCCGGCCTTCAAGGATCACCGGAATATCAACTTCCTGAACCAACTGGCGAAGGAGATTGAATCCCGGAGCCTGGCGATGCTGTGTCTCCTGAGTGTATCCATAGAGCGTTGTGCTGATCATGTCAACGCCGAGTTTCGCGGCTTCCAATCCCTGCCGAACGGTGGCAACGTCGGCCATCAAGAGGGCATCAAGACGGGCTTTTGACTCATCAACGATTCTGGCAAGGGACTGGTTGTAGGGCCGAGCGCGTTCCGTGGCGTCGAGAGCAATGATCTGAGCGCCGGCGCGATGAATGCGCCGAACGGATTCCAGGGTCGGTGTGATGTAAACCGCCGAGTCCGGATAGTTGATCTTCTCGATGCCAACAATGGGAACCCCCACAGCCCGGCGAACCGCCCGAATGTTGCGGGCGCCCCTGATCCTGACACCAACAGCCCCTTGCTGTTCCGCAACCGCTGCCATAGCTGCAACAAACCTGGGACGATCGAGGGCTGAGTGCGGTCGTGGTTGACACGACACGATCAGGCCTCCCTTAAGCTGCAGGATTGAGGTGCTTTTTTTCAGGGTAACCATTAGTATATTTGACTCGCAGGACCTGGCGGGACGGATCGACAACGTCCATGATGGCCGGGTTCGACTTGAAAAAACTATAGCTTGGCTGCGCATCATAAGCAAGTGAGTTCCTCGGCAGGCCTGGGGCATTTCACATTGGAACTGGCATTCGGCAACCACTTGCAAAGTCCCGGCTGGCGAGTTGCTGGAATGCCGCGGCACCCTTTGTCGCCAACAGGAGAAATCGATGCAGACAAACGAAGCAGGAATTCGACGTCGTGACGTCCTGAAAGCTCTGGGGACCATTCCTCTGGCGGCCTTCGTCCCTGTTCTGGCAGGGGCGCAGACCCGGCATCCCCTCCATTTCATTTGCAACGAGGAAAATGATCTCTACCGGGTGGCAAAAGCATCGGGCATCGCATGTTCACGTTACGACCATCCGGAAGAGGCGGTAGCCCATGCCGCCCAGGGTTCGGGCCTCCTGATCCTCGCTGAAAGTTACCCCAATCATGCGACCCAAGTGGGCGCCAAGGTGTATCAGGAGGCATCCAGGAAGCGGTTGCGCCTTTACGTCGAGTTCCCTTCGTCCCTTCCGGACTTAAGCGTCGGCAATCCACAACATGTGGCCTACGGAAGGTACCATAACATCCTTGACCGCGCGGTGGTCGACACGAACGCTTTCGGTTCCGTTCTCAAACGGCTTCGGATCCTGGCCCTTCACGGCTGTATCTATGTGCCTGTTGAGTCCCGGACGGCCGAACTTGTCCTCGCACGGGTGGCGGGATTCAACACAGCTGTTTACGGACTTCCGCAACGCGGGGTCCATCCCATCCTCTTCAAGCACCCGAGCCGGAGTATTCTGGTCGCCACCACGAAGCTGAGTGAGTTCATCGAGGGCCGGTACGCACCTTCGGCGGCCTGGCCGTACGTCTGGAAGTGGGTCTTCGAATGGCTTTCTCCCAAACGGCAAGTCCCTTTGCTCCACTGGATTCCGGCTGTGCACCCTGCATTTAGCGAAAGCCAGCGTCTGCCGGACAACGCCGAAAGGGAAGCTTTTCAAAAAGGAGTTGCGTGGTTTTCGGGCGCGAAAATGTTTGTCGCGCCCTCCTGGAAACAGACGGCATACGAGAATGCCGGGATTTCGGGCCCGCACCCCAACCCCGAGCGCTCATGGCCATCGGGAGACGGGAGTGACGGAATTCTGGAAGGGTTTTCCAGCGAGATCGAATGGAGTGGAACGCAGCCGGTCGGATGGAACCTGCGCAATGACTGTGCAGGCGAGGTTTCAATGACCATGGCCTTTTCAGGCGTTGTGGGAAAGAATCCTGAAGACAGTGGAATCTCTGCGAACCTGAACGACTTTATCTATTTTAAATCTGAGCTTGCTCAGGGTCCGCGCAATGACCCCAAAAGCCCTTCTTTCGGTCTCGTCGGCTGGAGCGTGCCGAACTCGCCCGGCATCTACTACGGTGACGATAATGCCCGGAGCATGCTGGGCACCATGGCGGCTGCAGGCCTGCTGCATTCGAGCCGCTGGGATGAAAAAGTCCTGCGCTGCCTGCTTGGAAACCTGCGGACGACCGGTGTTCTGGGCTTTCGCCCCAATGCGCTCACTGAGGCAGAACTGCAGAGATTTGGCTGGCGCCATTTCTACGACGAGAAGTTCATCAACTATCATCCCCATTTCGAGGCTTACCCCTGGGCCTGTTTCCTCAGGGCCTACGGCCTGACGCATTTTTCCCCCTTCCTGGACCGGGCTCGAACGGGCATTCGCATGACCATGGCGGCATACCCCGACAACTGGCGCTGGACCAACGGACTTCAGCAGGAGCGCGCGCGCATGCTTCTACCGCTTGCGTGGCTGATTCGTATCGAAGACAAGCCTGAACACCGTCAGTGGCTCAAGCGAATAGCGAGCGACCTCGTTGCATTCCAAACTGAGTCCGGCGGCATACGGGAGGAACTAGGAGCTCCGGGGAAGAGTTCGATATCCCCGCCGAAATCGAACGAAGAATACGGAACGTCTGAAACATCCTTGATGCAGCAGAACGGCGATCCGGTTTGCGATCTCCTCTATACGGTGAACTTTGCTTTTCTCGGCTTGCACGAGGCTGCAACCGCGACTCACGATGCTTCATGTATTCACGCGGAAAACAAGCTTGCCGAGTTTCTCTGCCGGATTCAAATCCAATCGGAGAAGCATCCGGAACTGGCTGGCGGCTGGTTCCGCGCCTTCGATTACAGAGGGTGGGACTACTGGGCAAGCGCTTCAGATTGGGGATGGGGACCTTGGTCGATTGAGACCGGCTGGACGATGTCGTGGATCACTTCAGTGCTGGCCATGCGTGACCTGAAAACATCGCTGTGGGAAGTGACTGGCCGCATTGATCTCGCCGCTCATCTCGATCACCTGGTATCGATCATGTTCAATTGATGCCTGACCGGGTTCATGGCTTTCCAGCTATGATCACAATTCTCCTTTTCGTTGCCACGAAATAATACCGAGGAACAAAAGGATGAAATCATTGGGGATGACATCGAGGATTGTGGTGCGCCCTCGAACCTTTCTCGCCCCTTTACACCAGCGTGGCTGACCAGCCGAGCACGCCGATGGCCGCCAGCAACACGACCAGGCCGGCGCCCATCCAAATCCTTTCGCGCGCGCCAGTGCTTTTCCATTCGCCGGCAATGATGCCGCACGCGTTGGCCGTCAACAGCCCTGCAACCAGCATCAGCGGCCAGCCGATCGCCGGTCCCAACTTGCCCAACGCCGGAGCCGACGCGCCGTAAACGAAAATGCTGCCGCCCCAGAGCAGGCCCATCAGGATGGTCAGCGCATAGAGCGAACCAGACTTCGACTGTTTGTAGTTGGCCCAGCTCCGCTCCCGCTTGAAAAGGTACGCACAGAAACCCAGGTTGGCAACCGCGCCACCGGTCAGCATCAACAGCCACACGAGGTTGGAACCTGCAAACGCGCTGTTGCCCATACGCATGGCGGAGTGGATGATGCCCTGGGCCGAACTGTAGCCGATGTTGAACACCGCCGAAAGAATGCCCGCGCCGGCGCAGAGCATCAGTCCGATCCAGAACGGTCGCGCTTTCCCCACCATTTCCCGCGGCGCAGTTTCGTCCCTCTGGCTTCTCTCTTTCAGCTTTCCCGCGTGACCGCAAAAGACAATGCCGACGAGTGCGACGGCTGTTCCCGCCATAATCGCTTCGCCTTGCTGCTGAAAGAGCTTGCTCGGCGCCAGCACAAAAATGGGCAGCAGAGAACCCAACGACGAACTGATGGCCAGAACAAAGGTATTGCCCAGCGAGATGCCGATGGCGCTCACACCCTGCCCGAACATGAGGGCCCCGAATCCCCATGCAAATCCGCAAACCGTGGCCATCACGATGGCGCGGGTCGGAGCTTCGTGGAGCGCCTGGCCCAGGTGCGACACCGTTGTCGTACCGATGACCACGGGCATTAGCAGGCAGGAAACCAGGATGAAAAGCGCCCAGACGTTTTCCCACGACCACCGTCCCAGATACCGCATGGGCAACGTGAAAGTCCCATTCATAACGCCGGAAATTACCGCCAGAAAAATGCCCCAGACAATAAGCGGTTCAGCAGTCAGCACTCTCGGGAACCTCCGTTCGCCAATGAGAACGGCGACTACTTGGCAGTGTGGACGATGGCCTTGACAACCCCATCCCGGTAACCTGCAACCAGATCAAAAGCCCGCTTCGCCTCGGCAAGAGGGAAGTGGTGTGTTACGAGCTGGTCCACATTAATCGTGCCGCTCGCAATAAGGTCAATGGCAGCTTTGATGCACCGGTTCTGCCTGCGTACGTTCTGCAGGCGGACTTCCTTGCGCCGGAGATCGTGGATGTTGAAACTCACTCGATCCGCTTCCGGAATACCGATCACAAGCACCGTTCCACCCGGCTTCAGCACTTCGACGGCCTGATCGAGCGTTTCCTGCTGCCCGGCACATTCAAAGACATAATCCACGCCAAGCGGTTCTACTTCCTGGATGGCGCTGACGATGTCGATTCTGCTTGCGTTGCCCAGCCAGCCCGCTCCGCAATGCCGCGCCACCTCCAGGCGCTCATCGAGCAGGTCGGTCACGTACGCCTTGCAGTCGCAAGCGGCCCGGCACGCGAGCAGCACGCACAAACCTATAGGACCACTCCCCAGGATTGCGATCTTGGCTCCCGGCTGCATCCCTGCCAGTCGCTGGGCATAGGCTCCGATCGACAGCGGCTCCACAATAGTGGCCTGCACCATGGTCATGGAGTCTGGAACTACATAACAGGAACTCTCCGGCATCACGATGTATTCCGCCAGCGCGCCGGTAGCCTGTCCGGGACTTCCCAGGAAACCCTGGCTGCGGCAGGTGTGTTCTCGCCCAGCAAGGCACTGATCGCACTTCCCGCACCTGATCAGTGGATCGACAGCCACTCGCTGTCCCACTCTGAGGTGCTTTACACCCTCGCCGGTTGCCACGACCGTCGCTGCACACTCGTGTCCTGTCCATTCCGGATACCTGGCCCTCACGGGGCCAATACGCCCCGTCTTGTAATAATGCACGTCCGAGCCACAGACACCCACGGTCTCGACACGCAATAGGACGCTGCGCGGACTTGTGATTTCCGGTTGCGCGGTCTCCTGAACAGCCATCTGCCGCAAACCGGTCAAAAACGCCGCTCTCATGGTAGCTCCTCAAGACTAAAGCACTGAAGATGTTTTCAGCGCTCCCTGCCTATTCTACTTGGTCAATTCACGGCGATTTTGACGGAAAATGGCGCGCTGCGAGATCACTGTTCTCGCAGGATGGCGTCGAGGCTGATTTTTCGGCCCGCTACCACAGTAAGTGCGCGCTTCCACGCCTGATAGCCCCACTGCCGAATTGAGACCCTATGGGGCCCGGAAGCAATCGGCACCGTGATAGGGGTGTCTCCGACGAAGCATCCGTCGACGTAGGTATCGGCTCCTTCAGGAGTGGACTGCAGGATTACATCAGACGTTTTGCTTTGCTTGAATTTTGACGCCGTATCCAATCCCATGACGGCCTCAAGTGTGTCGCGTTCTGACTTGCCAGCGGCTTGGTGCGGCGATGGATCAATCGCCTGCAGATCGTAGTCGAAAGGAGACCGTGGATGAATACCTGGAGGAACCCAATAGGGCGCGCGAATACGCATTGGCAGAGGAGGCACTTGAATCCGCTCCTGCGGGGAGAGGATGCGGTTGCGGATGAAAACGCCTGAACTGCGGTGCGCGGCCGAGAGTGCGGAAGAATTGAACCTCCGGGATGTTGAACTGCCAGGCGAAAAGGGATTAGGCGCCGTCGGCGCAGGTGGAGAGACCCGGAACTGAGTCGTATAAGAGCCACCTTGCGCCCATCCGAATATGCTGGCGAGCAACACAGTGAGCGCAACGCGAAGTGACGCCCTTATCATGGATTCTTGCCCTCGTCCCACGTTTATCGTACCTCTGCGGTCAAAGGGTTTCAATGCCGGCCGTGTGACTGTCATTCCATTGAACCGACAAACCTCCCTGAATTCGCGACGCTCCCCTGGTTGGGCCTTCCTTCGGGCTACGCAGCGAGGGAGAACTGACTGCATATGAATAGAGGTGGAGAAGATTGGGCCGAAACGGACTCAATCTCAACCCCGGCCTGGCACTGGAGCGGGTGCGAGCCGCGATCCCAGTTCGGCGGCAACCGAATGCCCTGATGCCGACTGAGTCGTTCCCACCTGTGATTCGGGAAAAACCTCCTCAGGCGAGAGGGAACCAGCAGCCACCTAAGGCCGGGCAGGCGTGCCCTTGAGAATCTCCTCGAAGAGGCGCCCGCTATCGCCGTCAGTGACGAGATAGCGCGAAACTGCCATGATGTTGTCATGATCGCCGGCATGCCTTCCGTCGAGGCCGAATGCCGCCGTGTAACCAGCTTGCCTTGCTTTCTGTATGAGTCCTTCATTATAAATTCCGTAGGGCCAAGCGAGCATAGTTACGTTGATGCCGAGCTTCCTGTCGAGCACCTCTTTGGAGCGCCGGAGCTGGAAATCAACGAATTTGTTGTATTGCGCCGGAGACAGACGCCTTTTCTCGACGTTGAAGTTGGGGTGCCAGTAGGTATGCGACTGGATGTCAAAGAGCCCTGTGGCTTTCAGCGCCCGCAACTGTGCCCACGTCATGGCATAAGAGGCGTTTGAGATGGCCGACGGGTAGATAAATAAGGTGACGGGAATGCGGTACTTCCGGACCAAAGGAAGAGCCAGACTGTAGACCGATTCGTGGCCGTCGTCCATGGTGATGACTACCGAGTTGGGCGCCGGGGGCAGAGCTTTTCCCATCCGATAGGCTACATAGCGGCTGAGGGGAATGAAGTGATAGCCGTGCGATACCATGTACCGAAGCTGGAACTTGAAGACGGAAAGGCGTACGGTCATGCTGTCTGCCCGATAGGTGTTGAACCGGTGGTAGTCGAAAATGAGGACCGGGTGTTCCGAACCATTCTGCGCAGCGCTCGCGGCAGCCGCCGGAAGCGTGGCAGAAACCAAAAACGTGATCAGTAAGATGCTGAAAAGGAGACCTTTTTTCATCCCAGGGGCTGGAGGGTTGGCTGTTTCCCCTCTGTTACCTTTCTCCTGTAGCATATTTTAATTTCCTCGTGCGCGGGATAAGATGCCACTTGCTGTCTTTCCCACTTTCTTGGTGCGAACTATTCTCCAAACCTGGCGCTTCGGGTGGCGTTGCGCAGGGATGGGAAAATGCTTTGCCAGTTGCGTAGCCGGAATCTCGTCTCGACGAAGGCATGGGGGCGTTGGAGCGTGCGTGTGCTGTCTAGCGGGGCACGGTTTACCTTCTAAGATTGGGATTTGCTTCCTGGAACGAATGAGCAACGTAGTCTGAGAAGGCTTTGGCCAGCCCGCGGGTTACAGGACCCTCGACTTGTGCAATCCTCTGTCCTTCGATATGCGATACGGGTTGAACTTCGCGCGTAGTCGACGAGATGAAGACTTCGTCGGCCGTAAGCAAATCCTGAACGCGCAACGTGGCTTCCTCGATGGTTATTCCGGTCCCATCCCCGATTTCAAGCAGCGTCGCACGCGTTACGCCGGGAAGACAGCCGGAAGAGAGCGGGGGCGTCGTGACTTTTTCGCTACGCACACAGAAGATGTTGGCGGCAGTGCATTCGGCCACCTCGTCCCGTTCGTTCAGCAGGATGACTTCGTCATATCCGTCTTGCAAAGCACGGTCCAGCATCCAGACGTTCTGCAGCCAGGATGTTACTTTGACTCCTGCAAGGGGGCTTGCGGCGTGGCGGCCATGAGGTTGCAGCGCCAGGCGCGTGGGACCTTTGCGGCGGGGCAAATCAGCCGTATAGAGGATGAGGTCAACGTCGGGAGCAGGTTCGTCGCTGATCCAGTATCCGATCCTGTTATAGATAAAGTAAATTCGCGCACAGCCTTCCTTAACGTTGTTAGCGTCAATCAGCCTGGCGAGAAGCTCAAAAACTGAATCAGCTTGCAATTGCACCGGAATCTCCAGGCGATTTGCATCGGCCATGAGACGCCGCCAGTGATGGTCGAAGGCAAATGGCCGGCCGCCATAGATGCGAAGGGTCGAGAACACTCCCCACCCATTCAGAAGCCCTGCCTGGCCGGGCGAGAGCCGTACTTCCTGAACGGGGACCAGCCGGTCATTGTGATGAACAAAGTTGTGGATCATACACCTGCTTTCCTGCGAGACGGCACGGATATCGCCGCCAACGGAAACTGGCGCGGCAGTTTTAGTCAGCAGAGGTGAAGGCCCCCACACTGTGCCACCACTTCTGCACGAATGAACCATCTTGCGGCTGCTTTGTGTGAAGTGTCAAGGGAGCTCCGAGGAAAAACCGAAAGGCGAGAAAAGCCGAGGTTCCGCCCTTAGGTCGCAGTAGCCTTTCAAGCAGGCCGGGCTACTTTCCGGCTTTCTGGTGAAGATGCCCAAACGATGAGCAGCCGGGTGATGCAGCGTAGAACCGATTGCCCATATAATCAAGTTCCTCTAGACCGATCCGTGAAGTGTAGAAGCCGGAAATGATGTCTCTCTTGAGAAGCATGAATAGGTGTGTGCCCTCGTTGTCTGCTTCTTTGTTGGGGCCGTCGTCGCTGATAAGGTCAAGAATCGCAGTCTGTTGCTGCTCGGAAAGCTCGAGGAATCCGTGCTGATATCGTCGTTCTGATTCTTCTGCCATCCACGCCAGGCCGTCACGATAGGTTTTCTGAGGGTCAGCAGTCCTGACACGGTGCAGCAGCGGCGCGCCATTGTAAGCTTCGGCGAGGGCCGCCTGTTCCGGGGACAGGCGGTCTGCAGTTTCGCGAACGCCGGCGAAACTGTAAGTGTGAAGATCAATCCACTGGGCCACTTCGTCCACGATATCCTGATCGGCTGCCTTGCTGTTTTCTTCAGAAGCGTTCGTGGATTCACCAAGCATCAAAGCGGTCAACCGGCGAATCACCTTGTATTCGTCGGCGGAAAAGAACTGTGGTTCAAAAGGTTTTGTGCGAGGTCGGAGAAAGTCGACCTCGCAGCCCAACGGAATCGAATGGAAACGCGAGTCGTCTTCCAAAGCGCGGCCGAGATGACCGGATGAAGGACGATACAGGCCCGCAGGAAGGCCCCTTTCCGGCCCGGCTTCGGAACTAGTGGATCCGGCTACACCTTGCGCATCGAGCGGCCCTGCCTTTCCTGTGATTCCCGCAAGAGCGGCCGCCTTGCCGAGGTCAATCAGCCACTTCCGGCGCGAGACAACTTCTCTTTCCTCGCTGTTGTTTTTCCCCTTTTCTTCGTCTTTGGCTTCCATCGCTTGATTCCAGGCCATTTGCGGGCTTCAGAACTTCTTACAGATCTCCTTTGCGACAAGCATCGGCGATGTAATCGGCTGCGCGGGCTGCAATAGCCATAATTGTAAGTGTGGGCTCATAACAACTGTTAGTAACGAAAGAGGCGCCGTCGGCGACGAATACATTCTTTGCGTCATGAAGCCGATTGAACCGGTTCAGTACGCTGGTCTTGGGATCGTTGCCCATGCGCGCCGTGCCGCACTCGTGGATATTCTTGCCGAACACACTCAATTCTTTCTTAGGTGGCTTTACATCCTCCAACCGCAACGCATCGAGGATCGCCGTCACGTCGTCGCGCATCGCCTTGGCCATGGCGTACTCGTTTTCGCCGTGGCTGGCGTGGATGTGCAGAACGGGGATACCCCACGCGTCCCTCTTGTGCTTGTTGAGCGTGACATAGTTTTCATAACGCGGAAGTGTCTCGCCCTGGGACATCATGCCGAACCGGTAAGGAATGTTCTTGCGGACCTTCTCCCGGAATGCTTTGCCGTACCCCGGGATCGAAAATGCCTGCTGATAAAGCTCCTGACTCCCGTCACCATCAAATCGGTATCCACGGATGAAATTCCTGTTTCTGTTGGAGCCCACGTTGGCGTATTTCGGGATCAGGAATCCGCACGGATTGCCGACGGGCTCACGGATGGAAGACTCCAGGGAAGGCATGATGCCGCCTGCGCCCTCGATGGTGAAGTGGTCCATCAGATAATGGCCCAGCACGCCCGCAGAATTGCCCAGGCCGTTGGGATAGCGACGCGTGGTTGAGTTCAGCAGGATGCGAGTGGATTCCAGTGTGCTTGCGGCCAGGACGACGATTTTTGCCCGGACCTCGCGATGTTCGTGGCTGGTGCGGTGGATATAGTGGACGCCGCTTGCACGTCCCTCGTTGTCGACGATCACATGACTGACCACGGCGTCGCTCAGCAGAGTCAATCGGCCGGTCGCTGCGGCTGCTGGCAGTGTCACAGCGGGACTGTTGAAATACGACGCTGTATAACATCCGCGCTGGCATTCATTGCAGTAGTGACACGCCGGCCGGCCGTTGTGAGGAACGGTGAGGTTGGCCACGCGGTCAGGCATAACCCGCCAGCCGAACTTGCTTTCAATCACTCGCTTGGCCACCAGGCTGCCGCAGGAGAGGTTCATTGGAGGCAGGAATTTGCCGTCGGGCATTTGTTCCAGGCCTTCGTGCGATCCGCTCACGCCGATAAAGGTTTCCACTTTGTCGTAATAAGGCTCGAGATCTTTGTAGCTGAAAGGCCAGTCCTGGCCGTAACCGTCGCGGCTCGCCGCTTTGAACTCATAGTCGCTATAACGGTAGCTTTCCCTGGCCCAGCAGAAAGTCTTGCCGCCCACTTGCCGCCCTCGAATCCACATGAAAGGCTTCCCGATCGGGAAGGTGTAAGGGTGGTCAGCATCCTTGACGAAAAACTGGTGGCTGTATTCGTCACAGGCGTAGCAGAGACGCTGGATTGGCTGCTCGGTCAACCGGGCCTGCTGGTCATCAAAGCCGCGATACTTCAATTGGTAGGGCCAGACATGTTCGGTGAAGTCCCTGGACGGAATGCGCGGTGGCCCGGCCTCAAGCATCAGAACTCGCATCCCGGCCTCGGTCAATTCCTTGGCAACCCACCCGCCGCTTGCTCCGGAGCCGACCACCAAGGCGTCGTATACCATCCGATGATTCACCACGTTTTGCACAGCGGCAGTTTATGCTATGTTTTGGTAGTCGGCAAGCGTGACGACGTTTGCGCCGCCTCGGGCAGCCTGGTTATGAAAATCGGACTTGTTTCAGATACACACGGCTATCTTGATCCGCAGTTGCCAGGACTGCTGGCGGGTGTGGATGCGATCCTGCACGCCGGGGATGTTGGTTCCCGTTCACTGCTTGAGGACCTGGATTGCATTGCTGACCTGCACGTGGTGAGCGGTAACATTGATCCTCCCGAACTGAACCTGCCGCCCTCCCTCGCTGTGCGGTTCGGCAACCTTCAGATTGAGATGCAACACCAGCTTTCCATACCGCAGCAAGAACTGGAGCAATGGGCCGATGGCTCGGCGCTTCATGAGTCGAACCCGGAGCGGCGCAGGCGGTTTCTTGAAACCTTTGATCGCGGCACAAAGGTCGTCGTTTTTGGGCACAGCCACAGCCCCTGCCTTCTGACGACAGGGCACAGATTGTTTATCAATCCGGGCAGCGCGGGGAAAAAGAGGTTTTCTCTGCCGCGTTGCTACGGGCTGCTTGAGGTCTTTCCTCGCGGGGTCCGAGGGTTGATAATGGGACTAGAGGGGGAGGATGAAACCTTGCCGGGCAAGGTCTGGCTGCCCCTCGGGGAATGAACTGATGTCAAAGCTGAAGAAAATCAAGCGAGTTCTGGAAGTCACGGCGACCGTCATTGCAGTGGCCATCGTGATTATTGAGAAATTCGAAAAGGCTTCGTCATGAGCAGGCGCAAGTGCTGCGAAATGGGACGCCGTAGCGTCCTATGCATTGCTTGTGCCCGACTGGCCCAGGAAGTTGCTGGCTCGCCGAAGCCTTTCCACCGTCCGGTTCTTGCCGAGTACCTTCATCACATCGAATAGACCCGGCGCCACGGCCTGCCCGGTCAGCGCAACACGAGTTGCATTGATCAGCAGTCCCGCCTTGATTCTATTTTCCTCCGCAAGGTCTCTCAACGCTTTTTCAGCCTGTTCCGGATTGAATACAGGCAGCTCATCGAGCCTTTCGGCCAGATGGTGGAGAAGCTGGGGCAGGGAAGCATCTTTCCAGAATTTCTTTCGTGCCTCGGCCTCATAGTCGAAGTCATCCGCAAAGAACGCCCTGCCGCCAAGGGAAAAATCTTTCAACGTGCGCATGCGTGGCTGGAGCAGAGCAACGGTTTCCTGAAAGTGTTCGGGCGAAGCAACGATCGTGGAATTCAGACAGACCGATTTCAGCTCGTTTTCGACCAGAGGAACAAGGCGCTGAAGGCTCAGCCCCCGCAAATATTGACTGTTCATCCAGGCGAGTTTCTCGGGATCGAAGACGGCGTTGGATTTGGATACGGTGGCGAGGCTGAACTCGCTGACCATAGCTTCGCGCGCGACAATTTCTTCACCTCCGGGCGGCGTCCAGCCTAGAAGGGCAAGAAAATTGATCAGAGCTTCCGGCAGGATCCCCTGGTCCCTGTACGCGCCGACTGAGGTCGCGCCGTGCCGCTTGGAAAGCCGCTGCCGGTCAGGACCCAGAATCAGCGGGAGGTGCGCAAACACCGGCAGCGCGGCGCCGACAGCGCGGTAAACGAGAATCTGCTTCGGGGTGTTGGAAAGATGGTCGGCGCCCCGGATGACGTGGGAGATGCGCATATCAATATCGTCAGCTACGACGCTCAGGTGGTAAGTCGGCTGCCCGTCGGAACGCAGCAGGACGAAATCCTCAATCTCCTGGTTTTCAACCCTGATATGGCCGAAGACGCTGTCGTCAAAGGCCATTTCTCCGGCCGCAGGAACCCGAAAGCGTACCGCATAAGGCATGCCTTCGGCACGACGCCTTTGCCGTTCGGAATCCGGAAGGTCTCGGCAGGTTCCATCATATTTCCAGGGGCGACCTCCGCTGGCTCTGGAACGCTTCGCTTGAAGTTCTTCCGGAGTGCAAAAACAAGGGTAAGCTTGGCCTTCGCGCTCAAGCGTGGCGGCCAGATCCCGGTAACGGTCAAGCCGGTCTGACTGGTGGAACGGTCCTTCGTCCCAATTGAGTTCCAGCCATTTGAGGCTCTCCAGAATTGCAGTTGTCAATTCTGGCCTGGAGCGATCCGCATCCGTATCCTCAATCCTCAAGATGAGGACGCCGTTCATATGCCGCGCGAACAGCCAGTTGTAAAGGGCCGTCCGAGCGCCGCCAACGTGCAGGTACCCGGTGGGTGAAGGTGCAAATCGAACGCGGATATCAGTCATAATCTAAACTTGCGCTGAAAAAAGCATTGACGATCTAATGGTGGTGGCCCCGCGGCCCCAAGCCAATTAGCCATCCTAAGCGATTTCGCTGCCGAAGGTAAAGCCGGGTGTCCCTCCGGTAACACACTCATTGAGCAGCCTCGAACCGAGCAGGGCTATAAAGATCCAAAGATTGAGATGGCGCGCCGGTCAGAAACAGTTCCGCGATCAACTTGGCGGTAATTGGAGCCAGCAGGATTCCATTGCGGAAATGGCCAGTGGCCAGGATCAGGTTTCTGATCGTGCCAAACCCGAGGATGGGAAGGTGGTCTTTGGTGTCCGGCCGCAATCCCGCCCAGGTGCGCCGGAACCTGAAATCACCGGCGATGGGAAGAATTCTGGACACGCCTTGAATGATGGAATGCAATCCGCCCGCGGTTACGAGCTTCTCGTAGCTGCCCCATTTTGCCGTCGTTCCGGCCACAACAACCTGTTTGCTGCGAGGGACAACGTAATTTATGCCGGCACGAACCACATACGGCAGCTCAACGAGAGTTTCGAATTCAATCATCTGTCCATGGCACGGTGTGATGGGCAGCGAGACCCCGAGAGTGTCCGCGAGTTGGCCAGACCAGCACCCGGCAGCAAGAATGAAACGGTCGGCAGAAAGACTGCTTTCTGCTGTGGCTCCAGGAGATATTGTGCGGAGGCTTCGGATCTGATCTCCTTCCAGATTGAAACCTGTCACCGTGCAATCCCACTGGAATGCCACCCCTGAGCGCCCGCCGGCTTTCACGATGGCGCGAGTCAGTCGTTCGTTGTCAACCCAGTGGTCGCCGGGGACGAACAGGGCCAGTTCGATGCGGGGAGAAAGTCCTGGGATACGCTTCAAAACGCGACTGTTTGTCAGGCGCTCAAGCGGCAGGCCGCGCTGGGACTGGTTCCGGTAGATGTGCTCCAGTTCCTCACATTCCTGCTCGTCGATCGCGACGAGCAGGGCGCCGTCGCGACGGTAATTGACCCGGTCCCCGCTCAACTCTTCCACTTCTTCTATGAATTCAGGATAGAGGTCGCGGCTGGCCGTGCAAAGTTCAGAGAAGGACTCGGGTTCGATCATTTCCCCCTGGGGGGCGATCATGCCCGCGGCGGCGCCGCTGGCCTCCGAGCACGGCTGCCCGCGGTCCACTACGGTGACGACAGCTCCCCCCTTTGCCAATCGGAGGGCAATCGAGCTTCCGATAATTCCGCCGCCGACGATAACGACATCTACTTTCTTTGCTGTATCGAGAGTGTGAGCCATTCGAGTTGTTGATCCTCCATTCGCCATCCTATCCCCAGAGGATCGCAGATTACTTCAGCAGCGTATTTGACCAATAGAAAGCGTAACTTACCACTCTAGATGGTGCAGCACCAAAAATGCAACTGGGCATACGTGGCACCCGCCAGTTTTCATTCGGCTCG
Source organism: Terriglobia bacterium (assembly GCA_046705285.1). Classification (GTDB taxonomy): domain Bacteria; phylum Acidobacteriota; class Terriglobia; order UBA7540; family UBA7540; genus SCRD01. The sequence continues at coordinate 28,335 of JBJKQK010000070.1, read as the reverse complement.
GTCCCCGGCTGCATGGTTGGAAGGATGCGGCGAAGAGCCGGTCGATGATGTATTTACTATTAAGATAACGGAGTACAGAAGTAACGTACCATTCTACGGGTGAGACGGTGGTACAATTCCGCAATGGTACGAAGGGTCTATTGCGAAACGGGATTTTATAACTACAATGTTAACTAGTCGGCTAGGCACAGCATTGAGGGATGGAGGCGGACAATATATTTCCTCTGCAAAGCTTTGGCCTTGCAGAACTGTGTTTTTTAACTACAATGTCAACTAGTGGGCTAGGCATATGAGTTGCAGGTTCAGCCGGACAGGATGTCCATCATGATGGGATTTGGGCTGACGGGATCACTTATTTTAACTAAAATGCTAACTAGTGGACTAGGCAGTACGGTCGAGATGCCGGGGCGAAAGGTTTATCTCCCATGAACGAGCTTTGCTCCAGCCAGGTGATGCGGGTGTACGCTTATGATCGCCTGCGGATGGCTCCGGCCTGCCTTCGCGCGCTCGCGACTGTGAGTCTGCAACCGACTCGTTTCGCGGAGTTTGCCGACCAAGCAGATTTTGGATCGCTTGCCATGGGAGAACGAACGTCCCACAAAAACGAAAGGAGGATGCCGTTGGACAACATGATAAGTGATGGACGGTGGACGCGTGCCAAATGCGTACGCCAAAGGTTCCCGTCCAGCGGCAAACCAAAGGCATGAAGGCAACTTTATCTCTTGCGGATGAACTTCGGGCCATTCGTGGCGGACCCGCCAACAAGGCCATGGGACCCAGGCGTGTGCCTGATCCGGTGGAGACCGAACGTCCTTGGCAGGCGGACATTGATCGTATTCAGCAGACACTTCAGGAAGTGCTTCAGGCTATCTCGAGTTTTTCAGGTGTCGAACTTCCAGGCGCTGATGCGGACCCCCAAAGTCTTGGCAATTCCTTCACGCGGACGGACTTCAAAACTCTGAAGGATCGCATCCGCAACGAGCTGGAAGCTTTTTCCGTCACGACGACCGCTGAGATCTCCAAGGACGCGGAGGAACAGACTCGCGCCGCACTGGCGGCAATCCGCACAGAAGTGAGTGGCCGAATCGAGGAACTGGTCGGCGAGTACCGGGAGAAATTGCAGAGCCAGTTCGAGCCGGAGCAGGTTGGAATCGACCTTTCAAAGCAGGCCCGGGACCGTGTTGTCGAGCTGGTTGAGGCTCGAACTGACGAGTTCGCGCGCTGGGTCTGGCTGATGTGCAAGGGAACCGGAAGTCCCATCCCGGACCAGATCGAGAAGCTGCTGGAACCCTATGTTGAGGAAGCCACCGCCAAGTTCGAAGGTGTGATTCGGCAACGGTTTCAAGACCAGGTTGTTGAACAGGAACAATTGGTTCAAGAAAGGCTACAGGGAACGGTCAGCTCGCTGGAAGGCCAGATCAGCACCCTGGAGCAGGCTGCCCAGCAAATCTGCGAGCGAAACGCCGATGCGGTCACGAACTCCTCGACGGAGCGGTTGAACGCGGTGGCGGAGGAAGCGGCGAAGAGCTTTGCGAGCAGAATCGGGGATGCGGCCGAGGGTTCGGCGGGACGATTCCAGGCGCGTCTGGAGGAGATGGTGACCGCCTCGCAGGAGGGATTGCAGCAGGAGAGTGAGCGGCAGGCGGCAGATTTCCGGCAGAAGCTGGTAGGGGTGGCGGACGAGGTTGCGAGCAATAAGATGTCGGAGGTTTCGGGCCGCATTGAGGAGACGGCTGCGGTGGCGATCGAATCCTCTGTGCAGCACCTGCAACAGCAGACGCAGGATGCGGTGGAGCATTCAAAAGAGGAGATGAAAGGGTTCCTGGCTGTTCAGATGGACGAAGTCCGGGGGCAGGTGAAGGAACTTGGGCAGTCGGTGCACGAATCACTGTCGCAGGATGCGGTGCGTGTGGCCGAGAGCCTGAAGGGGCTGGAGGAAGAGCTGAGCGGCATCCGGGAACGTCATCTGGCAGCTTCTCAGGAACAACTATCTGGCATGATTCAGAAAACAACGGAATCGCTGACGGCGCGCCTCAAGGAGATTACGGACGCCCAGATGGAAGAGATCGGCACACTGGCGCGGGAGTCCCAGGAGAAAGCGGCCACGCAGTATCAGTTGCAACTGCAGGCGGCGACGGAGGGACAGTACAACGAGATGGCAGAGCGGCTTCGGAAGGAGGTCGGAGAAGCAGGCGCCAAAGTGGCCGCCGAAATCAAGGCCAACTCTGAATCCCTGATGCAGGGCCTTTCCGACAAAGCGAGTGCCTCGGCATCAGTGTTGAGGGAGGCAGGCCTTCAGGCCAGCGCTCGGATTGAATCTACGCTCCAGAATTCGCTTGAAACCTGCAAGAAGCAGGTTGCCCAGATGTCCGAATCAGGGTTCGAAGAACATCACAAAGCGATTGCAAACAGCCTCGCCGAAATTCACGGCCGGCTGATGCAGGCGGCAGAAGCCCTGGTCCGCAGCAATCCCTGAAATCGGATTCAGCCAACTACCGGGGTGATTCACAAGTGGGTTTGGCGTCGTCAGGGTTCTGATGATGCGGGATAGAACGTGCTCTCGAATGGGCATGCTGTCTAATAGGGCAGATCGTGCTGCGGCGCGTGCCGCACGAAACTCCTGACCGATTTCACCTTTCCTCAAAAACCTGAAGTAACGCTTGGCGAAGAGTTGAGTGCACGGCAACTCTGATCGCCAGGCGTTGCAGTTTTTCTGTGGAGCGCGCCCTTTAAGCGGTGGGGTCACCGAAGAGGTTGTTTTGTTCCCTTGCGTCAGCGTGACGATTGGGAAGCGCCTGCGGCATTTCCTGCAAGAAGTCCTTGGTGCCGCAGGCGTATCTTTTGTGGAGCTGATTCAGCTTACCGGCCGTGGCCACCACCCATTGGAGGCCCCCCTCCAGGATGTCCTATGGCGCCGCCCATTGGAGCGTTAGCGCCGCCAAAGCCGCCCATGCCGCCGGGCTGGCCTACGCCTTCGGGACGGCCCATCCCTGCGGATTGTCCGAAGTCCGGGCGATTGCCCTGTCCCATGCCTTGTTGCGCCTGCAGCCCCTGAAGCCTGGTGGTCGCTGTTTCGTAGCCCTTTTGGGAGGCCGCAATTGCATCCTTAATGTGAGGAGCAGCCTGGGCTGGAATTTTGCCGTTCTTGAGCAGCTTTTCAAGAACCTGGGTATGTTTGCCGGTGGCTGTCTGAACGCGGTTATAGGCCTCTTCCAACTGGGACGGACTGCCCTGGAACTTACCTTGGCTGAGTGCAGTGTTCAGGCCTTGCAGGCCGCGGTCATAATTGGTAAGCGCCGTCTCCATGCCTGTTGTGTCTCCGGCTTTCCCACGTTTTTCAGCCTCTTTAAGGTATTGCTTGTTCTCCTTCAACCGTTGCTTCACCTGTTTGAGCGTCAACGTGGACTGGTTATTGGTTGCCTGCTGCGATGCCATTCCCGCCGGTGTGAAGAGGAGCCCAGCAAAAGCTGCAATCATGCAAATAATGCCGAACTGTATTAGTCGTTTCATGGACACCTCCAGTCGAACTGATTTAGGCGGACCCTTTCGCGTCTCATGCTTTCGACCGCTCCCGGGTTGCCGTCATTAAACCCTGAATCGGCCACTCTCAATCGAATGTAAAAATGCCCATATGCAAACACTCCCCAAGTGTCGCATGCATACCACGATTTTTCCGTGACATGCAATGGAACTAAGGTACTAGCACACAAGGGGGGTTGCAACTTGTGCAAGGGGTAGCATACACTCCCTGCCGGGGATCGCTTTTCGAGAGTAGGCGCTAGTAAGATAGCTATTGTTAAAGGAGACGCTGCCATGCGAAATCTGCCTGAAAGGTTATCCCCCTTCATCGCAAGGCTGAGAACGACAGCCAAACGGCCATATTCCGGGCGGCTGGTTGCCAGCTTGCTCATTTTATTCTTGGTTCCTGTATTCTTTGCTTCCTGTGGAGGTTCGAGCGGAAGCGCTAACGTCGCACCCCCTCCGGTCCCTTCAATCTTGAACATAAACAACTCAACAGATCCTTCCAGCCCGATTAACCTTCCTGTCGAGATCAACGGTAGCGGTTTTCAAAGCTCACCCGGGACGGTGATCTTCACGCAGTCTTCCAGCGGGATCACGGCTGACGTAACACCGAGTGCCGGCGGGTGGACCGACAGCGGAACCGTGGCAACTGTTCCAGCTGGCAATGGTACGAACAACTTCACCATACCTGGAACCGTCAGCGTCACAGTCAAAACCAGCGGGGGAACCAGCAATGCGGTGACGCTGACTCTTGTGCAGACCTTGACGTTCAACGTCAACAACGTTCTCTGGACGACCACCACTCCTCTTCCCAAGCCCCTGGCAGGGTTTGGTGCGGTGGCCGTCCCTTTCAACGATACCAGCGCTTATGTCGTGCTGACAGGCGGCTTCGATGGGAGCGGCAATACGAGCAGTGTATACGTCGGTTCGCTCGAAACAACTGGCCAGATTTCAGGTTGGATGGCGAGTCCGGACGCACTTCCGGAAACCATTGCGCACCATGCCATGGTGGAGGCTGACCCCGGGAACTCCATGGTCACCAAGGGCACAGCCTATATTTACGTTATTGGCGGGCAGGTCAACGCAGGCGATGCGCCCGGTGGTACTGCGAACGTCTACTATGCCAGTTTTGATCCTACGACGGGAGCGGTCGGGAGCTGGGCGCAACTTTCTTCTACGCTTCCGGAACCACTGGTGGGTCCGGCCGCAGCTCTTGTTAACGGGTACATTTACGTGGGTGGAGGTCTGCACCCAGACGGGACTCCTTCGGCAGATGTCTTCTCGGCCCCTGTCAATTCCGACGGGACCCTCGGGACCTGGACCAAGTCGGCGAGCGCTTACCCGACGCCAGTTTCTTTTGCGACGGCCTTTGGCTTTGCCGGCAAACTCTATGTCCTCGGCGGCGACAGCGCCAATTCGACTCAACCCAATGCGGAAGGACTGCAGACATCGGGTATTACTAACGTGAACTTTGCCAGCGCGCTGAACGGGGTCGTAGGAACGTGGAGCGCGACATCGCCGACCATCAAAAACCGGATGAAGGCGATTACATGGACAGCCTTCGGGCAAATCATCGACGCCGAAGGGATTTACGAAGGCAGTCCGGGTTCGCAGGAGCTCGAACGAACCCAGGTTAACTCTGACAGCACCCTGGCTTCGTGGAATGGCATCACGGCCGTAAATGCTCCTTTTGCGAATGTGTACAACGCAGCAGCTATTGTGAGTCCATTGCAATCCCCCACGGCTACACCACGGTTCATCCTTATGGGAGGGCAGGCTTTTAATGGCACGTCAACTGGGGGGCCGCTCAGCGCGACGGTCTATTACAACAACGCGCCTTAACATCTCTGAGTGTCGGGTCAAATCGAACTAATCACGTAACTACGGCCAATTCACAATGTGGGTTGGCCGTGTGTTACTTGCCTGTGCATAAAGCAACCGTTAGCAAAGAGTTCCCTTTCCGCCTCCACCTTCTGCGCTGGGCTTTCGTTGAATTTGCTACCACGATGGGAATTGCATAGAATATTTTGAGGTCGCCCAAAGCGGGCGCGAATTTGCGACAGGAATCATCACTTGGCTTGTCCCATCTGTGAAAAGAGAAAAGCGAAGCGTTACTGTCCGGCTAAGGCAGAGAACATCTGTACGGTGTGCTGCGGGACTGAGCGGGAAGTGACGATTGACTGTCCCTCGGACTGCCCACATCTGGTGGAAAGCCGAAAGCATGAGTTGGAGCGCCGGGAAGTTGACTGGTCAAAGGTGCCGTTTGCCGACATCAAGGTTCCGGCTTCGATTGTCACACGACAGGAACCGTTGATTCTGGCGCTTGGTTATGCGATTTGCCTGAACGCCAGGGACAATCCGGTGGTCACCGATTCTGACGTCATCGCGAGCCTTCAGTCTCTTGCCGAGGCCTACCAGACCCTTTCCAGGGGCATCTATTACGAAAAACCTCCGGACTATCCGCTTCAGCGCGGACTTTATGACGCCTTGAAGGCCGCCATTGAAGATTACAAGAAGAGAGACAGCCGGAATACGGGGATCGCAACGGTTCGGGACAGCGAGATCCGTGACACTCTTATTTTCCTGGTTCAGTTGGGGGCCACTCGCACGAACAGCCGTCCCAAGGGGCGAGCTTATCTTGATCTATTGCGGAGCCAGTTCAAATCCGAAGAGCTCCGAAAGTCTTCGCCGGGACTATTAGTCGTTCCCTGAGAGGAACGCATTTCCAGGATTTGTTTGCGTCGGGTAGTGGAACAGATTCAGGCATCAACGCCATTCTCATCTTGTGGACTGCGCGTGAGAAGGCGATGCCGGTGTCCAGAAGGCCATGAGTCAGGTTGAAGATGTTCGCGCGGCAGCTGATATTGTCAAAGTTATAGGCGATTACGTTCAGCTCCGCAAGGCCGGCGCCAACATGATGGGCCTGTGTCCTTTCCACCAGGAGAAGACTCCGTCCTTTGCGGTTCACCCTGGCAAACAGATTTTCCACTGTTTCGGCTGCGGCGTAGGCGGTGACGTCTTTAAATTTGTCATGCTGATTGACAACTTGACGTTCCCTGAAGCCCTCGAGCGCGTGGCCGATAAGGTTGGCATCACCCTTGCCAGGACGACCTACACTGGGAATGATTCCAAATCCCAGGAACGAACAGGGCTTTATAAGATCCATGAGGTCGCGACCAAGTTTTATGCTGCGCAACTGACTGGCACAAGCGAAGGCCGGGCGGCCCGCGCCTACCTCCTGGATAGAGGGCTGAAGGATGAGGTGATCGGCCGATTCCTTTTGGGTTATGCACCCCGCGACGGCCACGCGCTCACCCGGCACCTCAGTCCCTTAGGCTTCGACGATGACTTGCTGGAAAAGACCGGACTCGTGCTGCGCGATGCAGGAGGCAGTCGCCGCTTTGACCGATTTCGGGGCAGGATCATTTTTCCCATCGCCAACGAAAGCGGGAAGGTAATTGCTTTTGGAGGCCGGGCCCTGGGGGACGAACAGCCAAAGTATCTGAATTCCCCGGAGACGCCCGTCTACACCAAAAGCCGGGTTTTGTACCACCTGGACAGAGGCGGGAAGGCGATTCGAAAGCAGGATTACGCAATTCTGGTGGAAGGCTACATGGATTGCATCGCGGTCGATTCCTGCGGAATAGAAAACGTGGTCGCCAGTTGCGGCACAAGCTTGACGGAAGCCCAGATTCGACTGCTGGCCCGCTATTCGCGCCGGGTAGTGGTGAATTACGATCCCGATTCGGCGGGAGTTGCGGCGACTGAGAGGTCTTTGAACGCATTGCTTGAAGCGGGATTTGAGGTCAAGGCGCTCGCGCTTCCGGGAGGTCTGGACCCGGATTCGTTTATCCGGCAACAGGGCGATGCGGAGTACCGCCATGTGCTGGCGGCGGCGCCGGGGTATATCGATTATGTAACGGACCGCGCCATTGCCGAGCACGGCCTGAGCAGTCCCCAGGGGAAACTCGCGGTGGCCAATGCAGTGCTTCCTTATCTGGCCAGGATGCCGAACCCGATCATGCGCAGGGAGATGACAGACCGGCTGGCCGCGCGCGCTCTCTTGGACGACCGTCTGCTTCGCGAGGAATTGAGACGCGCCGCCGTCGAGCGCCGGCCTGACGTGAGCACTGAACGGCAGTTCAGGGCTTCTCCAGCGGAAAGGAAACTGCTGCGGGCTTTCCTGGAGAGCCAGGAAATTATGGATGAACTTCTCCCTGGGCTGGTGTCAGAAGGTATTTTAACCGGTTTGGTGACAGAGGACGTTTTCCTGAAGCTGCTGGAAGTTAGACACGCGGGCGAGACGGTCGATATACACGCTTTGGGCGAGAGCTTGGGTTCTGAAAGCCAGCGCTTGCTCCATGAAAGTTTGCTGGCTTCTGAAGAGGTCCCAAGCCGCGAAGATGCGGTGAGATTTTGCGATGCGCTGCGGCGAACGAAAATTGAGCGCGAACTGAGCGCCTTAAATCCTGCGATTGATGTGGCGGGTCGGGAACAGGATTGGGCCCGGCTTACCACGCTGAATAAGAACAAGGTATTTTTGATGAAGGAATTAGCGAGGATAAGGGAAAACTTGGAAATCGCAAACAAAACGTCAGCGAAATAGTATAGTATTACATCTGATTTAGCATAGCGGTCATCTGTCGAAAGGCTGATTTCCCGCTGCGAAACGTATGGTCAGTAACAATCAAGAACGTGCCCGGCTGGTAGTAGTTTCCGGGCGCAAAGTGCACGCGGCCCAAACCCCCAATTGCTCCTAAACGGAGGCGGAAGCTTTGGCATTTGAAGATAAGTTCGACCAGGTTGGAAAGCTGATTACGCTCGGCAAGGAAAAAGGCTACCTGCTATACGACGAAGTGAATGACCTTCTCCCTTCTGACGTCCATACAGCCGAGGATCTTGATGACCTGTTGTCAATGTTTGATAACGCCGGCATCGAGGTTCTGGAGTCCCCGAAATCGAAGGCGGAGGACGTGCTTACTGAGAGGGGAGACGAGGAATCTTCCGAAGACGTGGAACTGGATCTCACTCCGGGGGCATTGGACAAGACCAACGATCCCGTTCGCATGTATTTGCGCGAGATGGGAACAGTTCCCCTACTGACACGTGAGGGTGAAGTCGAGATTGCCAAGCGGATCGAGCGCGGGCAGCTCAAAGTGTTCAAGGCCTTGTCGCGGTCGCCGATTGTGATTCTGGAGATGTTCAGGCTCCGGGAAGAGCTGAAGAGGGAACAGAGATCAATCAAAGAAATTGTTGTATTCGATGACGACGAGCTGACCGAGGAACGGATCACCGAACGCTCCGAAGAACTGATCTCCACGATCGACGAGATGGAGCGTCTCAATAAGCGGCTGGTGCAGTTGAAGACAAAACGGGATTCCTTCCCTCGCAGCCGCCGTGGCAAGGATTTTCGGCGGTTGAATCTGGCTGTCTACCGGCACCGGATCATGATCTCGAAGCTGTTTCGGTCGATTGAATTCACGAATACCGAACGCAAAAGGCTCATTGAATGCATCCGAGACGCGGCCGAGGAAGTCCGGCCCATTGAGCGCGATGCCATGAGGCTGGGAAAGCGGCTTGAAGGGGCGCGGAGCAACGGCAGCAAGGAACTGAGGAAGGAGCTTCGCCAGGTCAAAGCTCGGCTGCAGGAAATCGAAGAGGACATTCAGGCTTCGGCGCCGGAATTGCGACGGACTTACCAGAACATTCTTTCGGGCGAACAGGAAGCCGAACTTGCCAAGCGTGAGCTGATTGAAGCGAACCTTCGCCTGGTGGTTTCCATTGCCAAGAAATACACCAACCGCGGCCTGCAATTCCTGGATCTGATTCAGGAAGGAAACATCGGCCTGATGAAGGCCGTAGACAAGTTCGAATATCGCCGGGGATATAAGTTTTCGACTTACGCAACCTGGTGGATCCGGCAGGCTATTACACGCGCGATTGCGGACCAGGCGCGGACAATACGTATTCCCGTGCACATGATTGAAACGATCAACAAGCTTATTCGGACCTCTCGCCAGCTGGTTCAGGAGTACGGGCGCGAGCCCACCTCCGAAGAGATTGCCAAGCGGATGGATATCCCTGTGGTCAAGGTTCGAAAGGTGCTGAAGATCGCTCAGGAGCCGATTTCGCTTGAGACGCCGATCTGCGAAGAGGAAGATTCGCACCTCGGCGACTTTATTGAGGATCGTGGAGTTATTTCCCCGGCCGAAGCGGTGATCAACATCAACCTGAAAGAGCAGACCGAATCGGTGCTCAAGACCCTGACACCTCGCGAAGAGAAGGTCATCAAAATGCGGTTTGGCCTTGACGACGGCAGCGAGCACACGCTTGAGGAAGTCGGGCAGAGCTTTGCGGTAACGCGCGAGCGAATCCGGCAGATCGAGGCCAAGGCGTTGCGAAAGCTTCGCCACCCCTCGCGCAGTCGCAAGCTTCGTGCATTCCTCGACGCCGCCATCCATGATTGATGGTCCGTGCGGAAGGACGGGCGTTCCATTAGGAAAAATCCCCGAGGCGCGTAGGTGGCGCAGGTTTCCTTTGGGGCTTCCAAAGCCCTGTGGTACGATGGCTGCAATCACAAGGCTGATTTTTGTGAAAACGTTCGCGCTCCGCGGAAATTCCTATGGCCGACATTGACCCTCCGCCTGATGCCGGGCAGGCCCTGGCTCCCAAGCCTTTCCTCTCCCGTCTGATCGGAGTATTTATCGAGCCCGGTGAAACGTTCGAAGATATCGTGCGCAAGCCGGACTTTGTCGCTCCCTTGATTCTGCTGGCCCTCGTTTCACTGGGTGTCGCGGAAACGATGCTGGCGAAGGTCGGTATCAGCCGAATCATCCTCCACAGCCTGCAGGCGAGCGGTCGGGCGAGCATGATGGACTCCGCGCAATTGAACCAGGCGATCCAGAGAGGCGCTCCGGTTGCAAGTGCCCTCATGCAGGCAATGTCTGTTGTTGGCGTCCTTTTTTTTCTGCTCGTGGTGGCCGGATTTGGAATTCTCATATTGAACGTTTTTTTCGGCCAGCGCGCCAGGTTCAAGGAAGTATTTTCGGCAACCTGTTACGCTTACATGCCAAGCATCGTGGGTGCAGGGATGGCAATCGCTGTCGTGCTTTTTGGTAATCCTGACTTTTTCAACCCCAGCACTCCGGCGCCCACCAACCTGGGATTTTTTCTGAATCCGCTGACAACTTCGCACGTGGTTTTTGCGGTGGCGAGTTCGGTGGATATCATCATTGTCTGGTTCCTGATTTTACTTTCGATTGGGCTTTCGCGAGTCTCGAGGAATGCAGTGAAGGCAGGCTCGATTTTCCTCACGTATTTCGGAGCGTGGATGCTGCTGGTGATGGTTAAAGTCGGGTTTGCCTTGCTCGCCAGAGCGGGATAGCCTGGCACGACCTGACGGTATTTACCCTGCCTCTCAGCCTGTGATCACAATTGGCCCTCGAACCCTTCCGAAGCAAGATTCGCGTGATTGATGAACATGGGGCTTGTGCCCTGCCAAAAGGTAAGACGTACGAGTTATGGGATTGAAGTTCACGATTGTTGCCAAAGACGAAGGCAGCAGAGCCAGAGCTGGAGTTTTACATACTTCCCACGGAGATGTCGAGACTCCCATCTTCATGCCGGTTGGGACTGCAGGAGCCGTGAAGGCGATGACCCAGGCTCAGCTTGAAGAGGTGGGCGCTCAGGTTATTCTTGCCAATACGTATCATCTCTGCATGCGTCCTGGCCATGAAAGGGTGAGGGAGTTCGGTGGCTTGCACCATTTCATGAGCTGGCCTCACCCCATCCTTACCGATAGTGGCGGTTTCCAGGTCATGAGCCTGAAAGGACTGGGCAAGGTCACCGAAGACGGTGTGTGGTTCAGTTCGCACCTGGATGGATCTCGCCACTTTTTTTCGCCTGAGAACGTGATGGAGTTCCAGTTGGCGCTTGGTTCGGACATCATGATGCCTCTGGACGAGTGTGTCGAATATCCGGCAACTTTGGAGACGCTGCGCCGGTCTGTGCGCCTGACCGGCCAGTGGGCTGCTCGTTCGAAGAAGTTCTTTGAATCGAGCGTAGAGTCTTCCCGAGAGCGGACCGGCGGAGGTCCTGAGGACGCGAAACTGAGCCCCAGTCTTTTTGGGATCGTGCAGGGCGGAACGGACGATGGCATGCGCCGGGAAAGCGCCATAACAATTGGCGAGATGGGGTTCGATGGCTTCGCCATCGGAGGCCTTTCGGTGGGTGAGCCAAAGGATGAGCTGTATGGCGTGACCGAGCGCGTGGCGGCATTGCTCCCGGAGGGCCAGCCCCGCTACCTGATGGGCGTGGGAACACCAGCGGACCTCATCACCTGCGTGGCACTGGGCATCGACATGTTTGATTGCGTGATGCCTACCCGCAATGCCCGGAACGGCAGCGTGTTTACGTCCACCGGCAAGCTGGTTATCAAAAGTGCACGATACGCGCTTGACCATGGCCCCCTGGATGCCGCGTGCGGATGCCTGGTCTGCCGTCGGTACTCTCGCGCTTATCTCCGGCACCTGTTTGCGGTGGGGGAAATCTCGGGGGCCGTGCTTGCCACTTACCACAACTTGTGGTTTTACCTTGACATGATGCGCAGAGTTCGGCAATCTATAATATTTGGGGGGTTTGGGAAGGTTGTTGCCGGTGTTCGAGGTGGTTCTGAGCTTGGATTCCGGCAAGGATAGCGCTGAGTGGAAATAAAGATTTAGCAGCAAACCCTGTTGATCCCGCAGTGGAAAGCGGGATATTTCATCCTCTAATCCTAATTTTGATGGCTCGGTCTTGGTCGAGTGTGTGTTAATCGAGCGGATTGTTTTGGCGGCGGACCCCGGCGCGGGCGGGGCGCTGAGTCAGTTTCTGCTGTTGTTTGCTCCCCTCTTTCTGATCTGGTACTTTCTCGTTATTCTTCCTCAGCAGCGTAATCGCCGTAAGACCCAGCAGATGTTGTCGAACCTTAAGACCGGCGACCGTGTGGTAACTTCGGGCGGAATTTACGGTTTGATTACCGGATTTCGTGGTGATATCGTGCAGATGCAAATTGCCAATCAGGTAAAAGTGGATATTGCCCGGACGGCCATTACGGGCGTTCAATCGGAGGATCAGGGTCAGTCTGCACAGGAAAAGGGTTCCAAGGGAAAGAAGTAAGCTGCCTGCGCTTCGCTCTCAGGGACAAGGAATTTAGGAATGGACCACAATCGGATTCGTAACCGCACCATCTTCATTCTTGTTGTGGTTATAGGCTGCGTGCTGGGTCTCACCGGCTTCCCCAAGGATGTCCAGCAGCTTAAACACAATCTTGCCAATCGCATTCATCTGGGTCTGGACCTGAAGGGCGGCACGCACATGGTTCTGCAGGTCCATGTGGATGATGCCGTCAAGGTCACGGCCAATCAGGCTATGGAACAGTTGCGCGACGAGATGACTTCCAGAAGTATCCCTTACAGTTTGATTGAGCGGCAGGGCATCTCTTCGATTCTTATTAAGGGTCTTCCGTCTGCAAAGCTCGGTGATCTGCAGTCGCTTGTGGCACAACAGTTTTCGACATGGACCCTTGGCGCAGTTCCGGGCCAGCCGAGTTCGCGATTGCTCAGCCTGAAAGTCAGCGAAGTCAACCTGATTCGCAACCAGGCGCTTGATCAGGCGAGGAGCACGATTCGGCGCCGTATCGACGCGCTGGGACTGGTTGGGCCGCAGGTCGCCGATTACGGTCAGGGCGATTACGAGTTGGTGATACAACTCCCGGGCGTGAGCGATCCTGCCCGTGTCAGGCACATTATCGAAGCGACGGCGATGCTGGAGTTGAAGATTGTTCGCGGAGGCCCGTTTCCAAGCCGCGCGGCTGCCCTGTCGCAATACGGAGGGGTGCTGCCGCCGGGGACAGAGTTGGTGCCTGGCGCCGCGGGTTCCTCAAGCAGCAGCTCAACGAACGGGGAGGATTGGTACCTTCTCAACCAGGTGGCTGCTGTCACCGGGCGTGACCTGACCGGGGCTCAGCCTTCAACGGGGCGGAACGGCCAGGCTGATGTGAACTTCAATTTGAATAGAGACGGAGCGGCGCGTTTTGCCGAGGTTACCAGGAAGAATATCGGCAAGCAGCTTGCAATTGTTCTTGACAAGAAGGTTCAATCCGCACCGGTTATTCAGAGCCAGATTAGCGATTCGGGTGAGATCACCGGCAATTTCACGCCGCAGCAAGCTTCAGACCTGGCCTTAATGCTTCGCTCCGGGGCGCTTCCGGCTTCAATAACTCCTCTCATGGAAAACACCGTCGGCCCTTCGCTGGGAGCGGACTCCATCCGTGACGGCATTGTCGCCTGCATCGTCGGATTTCTTGCGGTGATCACCTTTATGCTGATCTATTACCGGGGTGCGGGAATCAACGCGGATGTGGCGTTGGTCTTGAATCTGGTTATTTTGATGGCGGCGCTCGCCTACTTCGGAGCTGTCTTGACCTTGCCGGGTATCGCCGGCGTTATTCTCACGGTCGGCATGGGGGTTGATTCTAACGTCCTCATTTTTGAGCGTATCCGGGAGGAACTGCGTCATGGCAAGGCGCCTGGCGCGGCTGTTGCGGGTGGATTTGAAAATGCGTTTCGGACTATTATCGACACCCACGTAACGACGGTTGCCGCGGCCGCCATCCTTTTTGTGTTCGGCACGGGGCCGATTAAAGGATTTGCGGTTACGCTGACTATCGGTCTGATTGCAAACCTGTTTACTTCGGTGTATGTTTCTAGAACGATTTTTGATTTTGTTCTGTCCAGACGACAAAAGGGTGAGGCTTTGAGTGTCTAAAATTTCGGGAACTTATGGAGCCTTTCCGGTGTCTCTAATATTAGGCGGCAAAGTAGTTTAGCAATGGAATTTTTTCACGAACCGAATTTCGATTGGCTGGGTAAGAAGTGGTATTTCATCGCGGGTTCTCTAACTCTCCTGGCTGTGGGAATGATTTCGATAGCCGTCCACCACGGGCTGCTTTACGGCATCGAGTTCCGGAGTGGCACACAAGTCACAGTTAAATTTGCGAAAGCTCCTAACCTGGGGGCAATTCGTAATGAGCTTGCCAGGGAAAATTGGAAGGGCGCCAGCATTCAGAGCATTGGGGCCTCCTCGGAGCATTCGGTGATGATTGAGTTGCCTCTCCAAAAGGGTTCGTCGGAAAGGGAGGCCCTCGACGCGGGCAAGGCGGCCATTGTGAAAGCCATTACCGCGGTGTACGGCGGGGCGGCGCAGAACAAGATTGATCTGAATAATGCCTCCGCAAAGACTATCGAGGACCACCTGCTGGTGGCGGACCCGCTGGGCATGGCTGCAAAAGGAATGAATGCAGCCACGAGCACTTATAAGGGCCTTGCAACCTCGATCATTGCATTCCGGGATGCCTCGCCGCAAAGCGGCCTGATTGCGGACTTCCAGCAGTTGAGCAAGGTTTCTGGTGTTACGCCTGCGGTAATCAGTGCGTTGCAGAAGGATTTCTACCTTTCAGGTTTCACAGTGCGCAACACGGAGATTGTGGGCCCCAAGGTCGGATCTGATTTGCGCCGGGAGGCCGTATATGTGACACTGGCCGGCCTGGCTGCAATGCTGGTTTACATCTGGTTTCGGTTTGAGTTAATTTATGGCGTCTCAGCGGTTATCGCCGTCTTTCATGACGTTCTTATAACGATCGGCTTGTTTTCGCTTTTTGGGAAGGAAATCACGCTTTCCGTGATTGCGGCTTTGCTGACGCTAGTCGGCTACTCGATGAACGATACGATTGTGACCTTCGACCGTGTAAGGGAAAACCTGCCCTCGAACAAGCGTATGGACTTCGGCGATCTGGTGAACCTCAGTATCAATCAGACGCTGAGCCGGACAGTTCTAACTTCGGGACTGACGTTTCTGGCTGTCCTGTCTCTCTACTTGTTCGGCGGCGATGTCATACACGGCTTTGCCTTTGCCATGGTTGTGGGAGTCCTGATTGGAACTTATTCGTCCATCGCAATTGCGAGTCCGATCCTGGTGTTCTGGCAGACCAGATCAGGAAAAGGCCGTACTAAGGAAAAGCGAAAGGTTAAGACCTATGAGCGAGAAGTTGCAACTGCCAAACGATAATAATTATCTTTTGCCGAGTGCCCCGGGAACATCTCGACCGGGGTCCTTTGACGAGAGGGGGTGGGTACCATGCTGGGTGACACGCTATTAGATTCCTCGCCGACGCGCAGGTCAACATTAAAAGGCGTGCACTGGCTGATTTCGCTTGGGGTCGGGATTGTGGGATTCCTGATCGGCTTTTTCGGCCTGAGGCTGATTGAGACACCGGAACTGAAGGTGCTCATCAGTCAGTCAACGTTTCTGGGCGTGATCTTTTTCTTCTATGCGTTGATCCTTTGTTACGTCTACGCGGATTCGCGGAACATCGAGATCAGGACGTGGCCCTGGATGATCCTCACGTTCCTTTTCAATCTGGTAGGGTTTGTTGCCTACCTTTGTTACTCCGCTGCTAAAACGGATGACTGGAAAAGGGCCACCTTGCCGATTGCCTACATTTTCGAGATTATCATCATCGGGGTCATGGTTATCGTGCCTCTGATTTACACAGAAGCGCTGCCGAAAGCTCAGTTGATGACCTTCCTGGTTGCACCGCCACCGCCACCGCCACCGCCACCACCACCGGCCAAAGCTCCTCCGATCGTTGTCCATCAGGTGAGTTTGAAGCAACTGATGCAGGCCCCTACGGTGATCCCCAAGACTATCGCCAAGATCCATGACGTGCGGACCGAGGCTACTGGGGTTGTTGGCGGCGTCACCGGCGGCGTGCCGGGTGGATCGATGGGTGGCGTCCTGGGAGGAATCATTGGTGGTATGACCGCCTCTGCACCCCCTCCGCCTCCCCCGCCGAAGCCCAAGACGCCCCAGCGGATCAGGGTTGGCGGCCAGGTCGAAGCTGCGAAGTTAATTTACGCTCCGCGCCCTGAGTATCCGCCTCTTGCAAAGATGGCAAGGATTCAGGGTACGGTGAAACTGGAAGCGATTATTGCGAAAGATGGAACCATCCAGGACCTTAAAGTTCTGAGCGGCCACCCACTTCTGGTAAAGGCTGCTCTTGATGCGGTGAAACAATGGCGCTATCAGCCGACGCTGTTGAACGGTCAGCCTGTGGAAGTAGTAACTGAAATTGATGTCAACTTTACCTTGGCAGGGTAGTCGGCGGTTCTTCAAAAAATCCTTGAGGAGGATATAAACAAGCATGTTAGGAGCAAAACTTTTTCTGATGATGTTGTTGTTCCAGGAGGCGGGCGCTCCATCATTCAATCCCATTGACATGTGGAAGACGATGGGGTGGTCAGCCCGAGCAGTTGTGATCCTGTTGTTCTTTATGTCTGCATGGTCGATTGGTGTTGCAATCGACCGCTGGATTGCATACCAGGCGGCCCGGAAGCAATCCCGTATTTTCGCTCCCGCAGTGGCTGGGGCGCTGAAAGATGGCAGGGTTGATGAAGCCATTTCAATTGCCGAGCAGAACAAGCGAAGCCATCTGGCTAAAGTTGTTACGGCCGGATTGCAGGAATTCCAGGCCCACCAGGTTTCAGCCGAAATACCCGGTGAAATGATCGAAGCTTCAAAGCGCGCTCTGGAGCGGGCCTCGGCGATTGTCCATGCGGAACTTAAACGAGGTGTTTCCAGCTTGGCGACGATCGGTTCGACTGCGCCTTTCGTCGGTCTGTTCGGAACGGTGCTCGGCATCATCCACGCATTTCAGGGAATTTCAGCTAGCAAGTCGACCGGTCTGGGAGCTGTGGCAGGTGGAATCGCGGAAGCTCTTGTTACAACCGCCATGGGCTTGTTTGTGGCAATCCCTGCCGTTTGGTTGTATAACTACTTCACGAACAAAATCGAAGGTTTTGACGTGGAGATGGACAACTCCTCTTCCGAACTGGTGGATTACTTCATTAAGAATTCTGGAGGGAAGAAGTAATGGCGAGAAAACGCGTTGCAATGGGTGAGGTGGCGGACATCAATGTGACGCCGATGGTGGACGTCATGCTGGTGCTCTTGATTATCTTCATGGTGATCACCCCATTGCTTCAGAAAGGTGTTTCCGTCGATCTGGCGAAGACCCATAATCCCCGCCAGATGCCCGCCGCCGAAAAAACAAATGCGGTAGAACTTGCTGTTACGCGGGACGGGAAGATTTTCCTGAATGCAAAGCCCATCGCCATGAGTGACATTACGAAGCAGGTCGAAGATCTCATGGCAAACCGGCTGAACAAGATCGTTTTTATCAAGAGTGACGCTCGCGCAAAATACGGCGATGTGGTTTCTGTGGTTGATAACGTCCGAGCTGCGGGGATTGAGCAGTTGGGTTTGATAACGGAAGAGGTGAAGCCCAACGTCAACATCCCGCTTGCCCAGTGACGTTGTCTTCAACAACGGCTGGCGAAGGGCTGGCTGAAGGAGGGTAATTGTATGGCAATGGCTGTTGGTAGCAGCGGCAGGGGCGGCACGATGCTGGCGCTCAACGTCACGCCGTTGATTGATGTGCTGCTTGTGTTGCTGATTATCTTCATGATTATCACCCCCATGACTCCTCATGGCTTGGATGCGCTGGTTCCTAAGCCGAGCAAGAACCAAAAGATCAATAAAAACGTGCTCGAGAGGACGATTGTGGTTTCTATCGATGCTCAAAGGCAGGTGATGATCAATCAGACGCCTGTTCAGATTGGCCAATTGGGACCGCGCTTGGTGGACATCTTCAAGAATCGAAATGAGCATGTTCTATTCATCAAGGGCGACCCGAAACTGCCCTTTCAGGACGTGGCCGAAGTAATTGACATCTCCAAGGGAGCGGGCGCTGACAAGATCGGGCTGATTACTAAAGCGATTGAGGAGCAGCAGTAGTACGTGCTGCGAATTCCGCGAATATTGATCGAGGGAGGATCGAAAATGCGTCGGTACAAGCTGGCACCGCTCTGTGCGGTGTTGCTGATGGCAGTGCTGGCCGGTGGGTGCAGTACCTTTAAGGCCTTGAAGGCCCGTGACCAGCTTAATAGAGGAGTGGAAGCATATCGCAATGCGAAGTTTCAGGCGGCAATCGAGCATTTCAAGAGCGCAGTGCAGCTAGATCCGGGCCTCATCAACGCGAGATTGTACCTGGCGACCGCTTATGCCCAGCAGTACGTTCCAGGAGGTGACTCGGAGGAAAACACCAAGACGGGGCAGCAAGCTATTGCTGCTTTCGAGAACGTGCTGAAACTGGATCCCAAGAATACGACGGCCATGGCCAGTATTGGCCAAATCTATTACAACATGAAGGATTTTGATAAGGCGAAGGAGTATCAGAGGCAACGTATCCAGGTAGAACCCAACAATCCCGAGCCTTATTATTGGATTGGTGTCATCGACTGGGCGCAGGCTTTCCAGGCTGATGGACAGGTTCGCAAGGACCTTAACCTGATGTCCCCGAACAAGCGCGGCAACTTGCCTCCTTTGCCAGAGAAATACCGGGCACAGTTGGAGAAGGAGAACTCCAAGTTGGTTGACGAGGGGATCGATGCTCTCAACAAAGCTCTGGCGCTAAAGCCCAACGACTTTAACAGTATGGCCTATCTGAATTTGCTCTATCGCCAAAAGGCCGACATTGAGAAAAGCAATGCCGATCGTGAAGCAGATCTGAAGTCGGCTGATGCCTGGCAACAGAAGGCTATGGAACTCAAGCAAGCTGCACCTCCAAAGTCGTCATCCCAGGGGTCCTGACCTTAAATCCTTTCTATCATTCGACTGACCATTTCAAGCCCTTCGCTTCCAGCAGACGGAGCGAAGGGCTTCTTGGTTTTTCGTGATCGGCAAAGTGCTTCAACCAGCTGAATGCCGCATGCCAGTAGTTTATATTTTCGGCGTCGGACGCAGATTGGGAGCACGCAACAATAACGTGAACCATGTTAAGTGTGGACCCCTGAGTCCTTGTAATTGCTGCTGGTGGATGGCCTCTGCTGCCTGAAGCGCGTCCGGGTTCTTTGAAGTTGCCACCGCTGTTCCGGTTATCGACGTGTGCCGGCAGAGATGAAACAGGAGCCGTTTGCCAGCTCTGGAACTCATGAAACCCGTTATGGTGTAAATCACCAATAAACCTGGCGCCATACGATGCCATCATGTATGGCTTCCGGATCATCGTCGCTGAGACGATCCCTTTTGATATCCAGTCATGGGTCTCATTGGATTTGTCCATGGCGACGATTGGGAATTTCCCCTCCGAATTCAACCCGTGCATGGCCTTGGCGGTTCCTGAACCTCACGAAGTCTACACTCAGAGAAAGCCATCGATTTCCTCGTTTTTGGCTATCAAATCTGAAGTTTCTTTATCTCCCACTTCCGGGTCGCCCTTAACTTGGTGCGTCTTGGTGACCTTTACACCAGATACTTTGAGAAGCCGGTTTGACGCTTTGCAGGCGTTGCTCAAGATTCAGCTGCCCTGGCGTTGCAATGATCATGGTATCGTCCTTTCCGTTCACCAGTTCGACTATGGTTTCGGCGGTTGGAATCCCGGCTTGGATTTCACCTGTTCCAACTAACATCAGCCGTTTGGACTTCGGGTCATCGGGATCGACCCAGATCACTCGAATGCCCTGTTCAATTTCGCGGTCGATCGCCTCTATAAACAAAATCCGCGCTCTATAGGTGGCACCAGAATTTCGGCGGGGGCTGTGCCAAGACCTTCTTGAATTTCGCCAATTCGCCTGCATGTTGTAAGAATCCGGCCCGACAACATCCGCCTTAACGTCCACGAGGTCGACGGCATCCGTCAAACCTGCCTTGGCTTTTTGCCAATAGAAGAGAAGGTTAATATTGGCTGCGACAAGCTAGTCGTGCCCGTTCTCCTGAAGACAAGGCTTCTCGCAAGAGCTGGAAAACAGTCCTGGCAGGAACACAAGACAAATGAAGGACCACCTGTTGGACACCTGATCACTCTTTCTGATTGATGGTCTGGAGGGAGTGTGAGAAAACCGGTGTTTTTCGCAACAAAGTTGGAATACGATTTCGCTGAAGCAATACTCAAAGATAATGCAGATCAGCTTTGCGGGGAAGAGTCGTCGCAAGAATGACAAGAAGCGGACGCGCCTGATGGTCCCGGCCAGCTTGAACACCCGATCGGCTGTGGCCTAGAATGGGGGGGGTGGCAGTATGACGCAGTTTGACAATATCCTCAGGAAAGTCCAGGCCTACCGTCCGGGCGAGGATCTCGTGTTGCTTCGCAATGCCTATCGCCTGTGCCAGGAGAGGCACGAAGGGCAGAAGCGGTTGTCCGGAGAGCCTTACGTGTCCCACCCGTTGGAAGTTATGAACATCCTTGCAGACTTGCGCCTGGACACCGTGTGCCTGGCGGCTGGCATGCTTCACGATGTGGTCGAGGATACTCCTACCAGCGTCGAGGGATTGGAGGTTCAGTTCGGTCCGGAAGTTGCCCACATTGTCGAAGGAGTCACCAAGATCAGCCGGATTCACTTCCTGAGCCGCGAGGAGCAGCAAGCGGAAAACTTCCGCAAGATGTTGCTCGCCATGGTTGACGACGTTCGAGTCGTTCTGGTGAAGCTGGCGGACCGCCTCCACAACATGCGCACGCTGGAACATCTGCCCCCTGAAAAGCGCCGGCGGATTGCCCATGAAACGCTTGAGATCTACGCGCCGATCGCACACCGCCTGGGCATGGGGAAGATGCGGGGCGAGCTTGAAGACCTGGCGTTCCGGTACCTCGAGCCTGACGCTTATCTGGAAGTCAAGAAGGCTGTGGAGAGCCGGAGGAAAGTCAACGAGCATTTTCTTGCCGAGGTCCAGCACCTGGTGGAATCCAAAATGAAGGAGAACTCAATCCCCGCCAGGGTCGAGGGCAGGATCAAGAGGCTGTACAGCATCTGGCAGAAGCTCAAGAGACAGAACATCGCAATTGAGCAGGTCTATGACCTGCTCGCCGTGCGCATTATCACCGACGACGTCAAGAATTGTTACGCGGCGCTGGGAGTCATCCACAATACCTGGCGACCGGTTCCGGGTAGAATCAAGGACTTCATCGCCATCCCCCGTCCGAACCTTTATCAGTCGCTTCATACCTCAGTGATTGGACCGCACGGCCAGCCCTTTGAGGTCCAGATCCGCACCGAAGAAATGCACCGCGTGGCCGAAGAGGGCATTGCGGCTCATTGGAAGTATAAGGACGGGCACGAGACCACTGTTCAGGATGCCGAGCGCTTTGCCTGGCTTCGGCACCTGGTCGAATGGCAGAAAGAGATGCGGGACTCGAACGACTTTCTGTCGACCCTCAAGATCGACCTCTATCCGCAAGAAGTCTACACCTTTACTCCAAAGGGCAAGGTCATTGTTCTGCCACGTGAGGCAACCCCAATCGATTTCGCCTATGCCATCCACACCGAGATTGGCAATCATTGCACGGGAGCAAAGGTCAACGGACGTATGGTTCCGCTGAAGACCAAGTTGCTGAACGGCGACATTATTGAAATCATCACCCAATCCAGCCAGACTCCCAGCCGCGACTGGCTGGCGCACGTCAAGACTTCGCGGGCGCGAAACAAGATCACGCACTGGATCAACATTGAGCAGCGCAAGCAAGCGGTGGAAATTGGCAGGAAATTGCTCGAAAAAGAGGCTCGCAAGTATGACGTCGTCTTGAAGAAGATATCCCAGGAGGATTACCTTCGAGTGGGGCGGGAGTACGGCTGCAGCCTGCCGGATGACCTGCTGGCGGGCATCGGATTCGGCAAATACTCGGCGCGGCAGGTCCTCGCCAAGCTTACGCCGGAAGTCGGCAGCGAACCCGGCCAGCCATCGCGGTTGACCAGCACTTTCAAGCGGGTTCTTGGCCTTCGCTCGGATGCTGCCATTCAGGTGCACGGACATGGAGATCTGATGGTTTACCGCGCGAAGTGCTGCAACCCCATTCGTGGTGAACAGATCATCGGCTATATCACGCGCGGCAAAGGGATTTCCGTCCACTCGCAGAACTGTCCGAATGTCCAGAACCTGATGTACGATGCCGAACGGCGCATCGAAGTCGAGTGGACGGGACCGAAGTATACCTTCTACCCGGTCCGTCTGACGCTGCTGACCACCGATCGCCAGGGTATGCTGGCGGACGTTACGGCCGCCATCAGCAGTGACCGTTCAAACATCCAGGACATCGAGGCTCGTACCGGCGACAACCAGGCCTCGATTGATGTGACTGTTGATATTGTTGACAAGGAGCACCTGGAAAAGATAGTGTCATCGCTCAGGAAGATTGAGGGTGTCTACCGCGTCGAGCGCGTTCAAAGGACCTGACCGCCGAGGCAGCGCCGATGTTCCCCGCCTGGCGGTCGCAGGGACCGAGCTGGCAGACATCCAGTTGCGGAAGCTTGAGTGAAAATGCATAAGGCATCTTTACGGGGGAACGAAGGCCGGCAAGACTTTGTGACGGTGTCTCCTTTGACGGCTCAATCGGCTACACAACTAGCTAATTGTTCAGATGGCCTTGGTGACTTTGCCGGCGCGAATGCAGGCGGTGCATACACGCAGGGTTTTCCGGGTTCCGTTGACTACCGCATGAACACGGCGGAGATTGGCATTCCATCTGCGCCGGGTGACATTGTGAGCATGGCTCACGTTATTTCCGTAAGAAGGGCCCTTGCCGCAAATTTCGCAGTTACGCGCCATGAAAAACTCCCTTTGGAATGGAAAGATCTTTAAAATGCAACCTTTAATTCTATCAAAAGTTCAAGATATTGCCTACCGTCCAATGCCTTCAGGCAGCGAGGGCGGCCGCCGGAATACCAGGCTTCGCGGCCATCTCGGGATATCTGCGGCCGGCCTGCTCGGCATCGCTGGAATCATGTTGCTGATGCCGTCCTGCCAGCAGCGCGCCGGCTCGCAAGGTGTGTGGGCGCGCGTTGACGGGCATCCGATTTATCGTTCCCAGGTCGATAAAATCTATCGCAGCCGAATCGGGTCCACCGGGGAAGCGGATGATAACGAAGAGGAGCTCAGCTACAAGCTCAACATTCTGAATGAACTCATCAACAACCAGATCCTGATGGAGCACGCCGCCCAGTCCGGGATTACCGTCTCGGAGTCGGAAGTCGACACCAAGATGGCCCAAATGAAGAGCCCGTACTCCGAGCAGCAATTTGAAGAGCGGCTGAAGAAACGCGGCATGACCGAAAGCGACCTGCGGGAAGAGGTTCGGACCACCCTCACTTTGAACAAGCTGATCAACCGGGATGTCAACTCCAAGGTTTCCGTGACCGACGCCGAAATCGCCGCCTATTACCAGAAAAACAAAGCGTCCTTTGATGTGCCTGAAACGGAATATCATCTTGCTCAGATCGAGGTGACTCCAGGGCCCAGCAGAGACGTGCACAACCTGAAAAACGACGATGCCAAGACGCCGGAGATGGCCCAGCGTAAGATCCAGGCGCTCTATGCCCAGCTCCAGGGAGGCGCCAACTTTGCGACCGTTGCGGAGAATTACTCCGAGGATCCAACGACGGCGTCCAGCGGTGGCGACATGGGTTTTGTCCCGGAGTCGGCGCTGTCCGTCAACCCGGCGATTGAGCGCGTCGTCAAATCGCTGAAAGTGGGACAAATTTCCGGGATCATCATTACCCGGAGCGGCTACCACATCATCAAGCTGCTGGGCATCGAGAATGCCGGGCAACTGCCATTGACCGATCCAAAAGTTCAAAGCAGAATCCGCAACACGCTGCTGAACGAAAGGGAGCAGTTGCTCAAAGCCGCCTACATTGAGAACCTGCGCGACCAGGCCAAGGTCAGGAACCTGCTGGCTGAGCAGATTATCAAGGACTCGGAGTAGCGTTGCTGGCGAGCCAGATCTCATTCCAGTCTCATCAGCTTGACGCCTGATTCGATCCCGGCGCCTTCACGCACGTTGACTTCCGTGACGCGCCCGGCTCGCGGCGCGCGCAGTTCGTTCTGCATCTTCATTGCCTCGATAACGACCAACCCCTGATCCGCGGCCACCTGCTGGCCGGGCTCGACCAGAACCCGGACGACTTTTCCCGGCATGGGCGCCAGCACGTCGAGGGGGCCGTCGTGCGCAACGGCCTGTCCGGCAAAGCGCCGCATGCGCGGGTCATGGACCCGGACCTGGAAATCATATTCGGAGATCGTGACCACCCACTTGCCCGCCTGGGCTGGAGTCGAGTCGGGCGCTGCTGCGACGCGAGCTTCGTAGGAACGCCCACCGATGAGAATGGAATAGGCGCCCGGGCTGATTTCCGCCCAGTCGGCCTCAACGGCTTTGCCGTCAATCAAGAATTGCGGTTTCTCACTCCCGTCTTTGGCGTGGGACGCATTCTCGATTGTGATCTTATGCTCGCTGGTTTGCGAGCCTTCCCGCAACTGGATTGCAAAGTTCATGTTACTCCTGCATTTGGCCGCAGCGGCCATCTGTGGGGTCCGGTGGAATCGGCCCTTATAGAGCGCCGCTACAACTCATCTCACCGGCCGGGCCAGTGGTTCAACTCCTCCGCGCGGCCCGCGGCCTTCCATCGTGAGACCCTGCCGGCCGGGTGCGAAGGACCGCGGTGCGATGCCTGCCGCTTGCGAACCTCCAGCATGGCCGCCAGAATGGCGACCTGGCCCAGTTCAGGCGGAGGGGGAAGTTGCAGCGTGCCTTCGGCCAGCATTCGATCGATGAAGCTGGTGTCGAGCTGGCCTTCGATAAACTCCGGGTGCGCCAGGAGCTGGCGGAAGAATTGCAGATTCGTCTGCGGGCCGGCCACTTCATATTCGCTCAAAGCCCGCCGCATGCGGGCCACGGCCTGCTGGCGGTCCGTTCCCCACACCACCAGTTTGGCCAGCAGCGGGTCGTATTCAAGCGGAACCCGCCAGCCCTCATAGACACCGCTGTCACTGCGGATGCCGGGCCCGGAAGGGATGGCAAGCCGCGTGATGAGCCCCGGAGAAGGGAAGAAAGCGCGGGCGGGATCTTCCGCGTAGATTCGCGCCTCAATGGCGGCTCCGCGCAGTTGCACGTCTTCCTGGCGCCATGCAAGCCGCTCGCCTGCGGCAATGTGGATCTGTTCCTTGACGAGGTCGATGCCGATCACCAGTTCCGTGACCGGGTGCTCCACCTGCAGCCGGGCATTCATTTCCAGAAAATAGAAATTGCGGTCCTGATCGATCAGGAACTCGGCCGTGCCCGCATTGGTGTATCCGGCCAGCTTGCCGATGCGTACGGCGGTTTCGCCCATGCGGCGGCGCAGTTCAGCGTCGAGCAGCGGTGAAGGACACTCTTCCAGAACTTTCTGATGCCGGCGCTGCAGGGAGCATTCGCGCTCGCCGAGATAGATCAGGTTGCCGTGGTTGTCGCCGAGAAGCTGAATCTCCACGTGCCGGGGCCGTTCGAGGCGCTTTTCCAGGTAGACGGACGGATCATTGAAAGCGTTCTGCGCTTCCGAGCGGGCGTTGCGGTAGGCAGACTCGAGGTCCCGCTCCGTGGCGACCATTCGCAAGCCTTTGCCGCCGCCACCCGCCGAGGCCTTCAGCATGACGGGGAAGCCGATCTCCCGCGCCACGCGGACCACTTCCTCAAAGCTTTCCAGATTGGTGTCCGTACCGGGAATCACGGGCAGGCCGGCCTTCAGAACCAGATGGCGGGCGGCCGTCTTCGAGCCCATCAGTTCCATGGCCTCGGGCGTCGGGCCGATAAAGACAATTCCAGCATCGCGGCAGGCCCGCGCGAAGTCGGGATTCTCCGCCAGAAAACCGTAGCCGGGATGGATGGCCTCGGCGCCCGAGCGCCGGGCGGCATCCATCAGGCGGTCAATGCGCAGGTAGCTCTCAATGGCCGGCGCGGGGCCGATCGGCAACGCCTCATCCGCATAGCGAACGTGCAGCGCCTTGCGGTCCACTTCCGAATAGACGGCCACGCTCGGAATGCCCATCTCGCGGCAGGCGCGCATCACCCGCACCGCAATCTCCCCGCGATTGGCTACCAGAATCTTTTTGAACAACCCGCCTCCTCGTTAATTGTAGCGGAGGTGTGTGAGCGCCGGCTTGTTTGTCATTAAGATCCGGCGGTCATAGACCACCGCCAAAGTAAAATAGCCGAGAGTTTCGGGCCTTCGAAACTCTGCGGCTTTTCGGAGAATCCGCTGAAAACCTGATTATACACGCGCCCGCAGGCGATGATGCCCTCACCCACCGCTTTGCGGTTCCCCCTCTCCCGCAAGCGGGCGAGGGTTCGGAAAAATTGGATCTGATCGTTTCCCCACGGCTTGCGCCGTGGGCTAAAATCTTTCGCCCCTTCCGGGGCTGGTTCATCACCAGTGCCATGGGCCAATATCCGTTGCCGATGCGCGGGAGCCTCTGCTCCTCCACAGGTACCTGTAGCGCTGGCCTTCAGGTCGGCATTTTGAAAAGTGCCGGGCAGAAGTCCGGCGCTACAGCTGATCCGTTCACGATTTTTGCACTCTAATGTTTTCAACAACATCGGTAGCTTCGTTTTTCGGTTCGTTTCGGTTCGTTTTTTATGCACTCTAATGTTTTCAACAACTTCTCCGCTTCGTTTTCAGGTTCGTTTCGGTTCGTTTTTGGATCCAGATTCTTTGTTTTCAACAACTTCTCCGGTTCGTTTCTTCAAAAAAGAATTCTTTTTTATTTTTTTAGCCCTTTCTTCGGCTGCCTGAGCCGCCCGTTCCCTGATCTGGCGGGCACGCTGAATCTGCGTCAACAGCTTGAGCTTGCGCTCGATCAAGCGGTCGATCGCATACTCATGCCGGACGACGGCGGTCCATTCCGGATGCACGGGCGCGAGCGCGGAATCGCGCAGGGCGGGTGAGACGTGGACGTGTTCCTGAAGGTAGAGCGTGTATTCTTCCACGACGTCGCGCGTCTCTTCTTCGAGCGCCACTTTCAGGCTGGCTGCGAGCGCGCGGGCTTCCTCCGTGCCGGTTCCTTCCTCGCGAAGTTGCCGGAAGCTGTTCGAGATCTGGGCGCCGCGCAGCGTGGGCGATTCGCCGTAAAGAACGGTGATGACGGGATCAATGTCCTGCGAAAAATCCTGCCTGTTGACGAGCGCGGTGAGCGTTTCGAGATGGGAGAGGATTTCACCGAATTTCGCCGGCGACCTGCTGGCGCGGCGAAGTCCGGACTTCAGCACTTCCTCCTGGGAGATGTCGGCGGTCTCGCGGCCGACTTCGAGCGCCTGGCGGTGGCGGTCAAGTTCCAGGATTTCCAGGTTGCGCAATTGCAGGCCTTCCTGCGCGCGATCGAGCCGCCGCTTTTTCCAGGCCAGCATAGCGATGTCTTCCACCAGCATCCGCTCGACGGCGTCGGCGGGCTGGCGGGCGGCGATCAGACTGTCGCGGAAGGCGTGAAACTCCCGCGGGTCTTCGCCGAGCAGAACCATGCTCTGTTCCATCGTCTGGCGCGTTGCGTACCCTCCATACTTGAGCGCGTTCAGCGCTGCGCGGCGCTTTCCCGACGCGGTGCGCGGACCGGTGGATTTTTGCGCGTTCTTGCGCCTTGATTCCAGTTGGCTGGGTGTGAGTTCCACGATTCCTCCTCGAGAGGTTGCAGAAACGGCAGATGGCAGAGGCGGGTCCAGTCCGCCATGTGCTCTATGGTTTCAGCTGCCACGAAGGCGGCGTCATGCCGCCTCGACCGCCCTTTCAGCAACCTTTAAG
This sequence comes from Terriglobia bacterium, assembly GCA_046705285.1. Taxonomy (GTDB): domain Bacteria; phylum Acidobacteriota; class Terriglobia; order UBA7540; family UBA7540; genus SCRD01. The sequence goes on along the minus strand of JBJKQK010000070.1, from coordinate 127 downwards.
TTTAAGCTGCCCGTTCCGGATGGCCGGGAGCAGGACGATCAAGCCCTGCAGGACGGCATCGGAATCTTTGCCCTTCCAGCATAACAGCCTGAAATGAGACGCGTGGGACGGGCGGGACAAGCAGAAA
>JBJKQK010000069.1:0-20518 GCA_046705285.1 Terriglobia bacterium | reverse complement strand
CCAGAAATTTAATTTATCCAAAAGTTTTTTATCACTCGCAATATAACTATTAATTGGACACGAAATAGCACATCTCGTAATGTGATCGTGCTGGTTGAGGCGGGACTCCCAAAAACAGTATGGAAGGAAATGAGAATGAGAATCTCGCGGAGTGGAATAGTACTAACAATTGCCTGCTTGGCGATTGTCTTTGGATGCTCGCAGCTTCGAGCTCAGGGCCAAGCTGGGGACTCTGGTTCGGCAACGGACAGTTCGGCGAAAGTGAATAGTCTTCAGAAAGAACTGGACGCGCTCAAAGCCCAGATTGACAAGATGAAGGCGCAGGAAAAAAAGAAGTCGCAACCTGCCAGTCAAAGTCTTGCCGAAAAGCTCTTCAGTTCCACAAACATCAGCGGTTCCGTGGACGGGTATTACGGGCTTGATTTCAATCATCCGGCAGACCGCCAGGCTGGATTGAGGGTTTTTGACAATTACCAGAATCAGTTTTCATTGAACCTTGCCGAGGTTGTTATCTCCAGAACCCCGGACGCAAGCACCAGTCGACTGGGCTACAACCTGACCTTTGGTTACGGCAACGCCATCAACGTTGTCAATTCATTGGAACCAGGCGGCATAGGTTTTGATCGCAATGTGGAGCAGGCATATGTTTCCTACCTCGCTCCGGTCGGCAAGGGACTCGAAATCGACTTTGGGAAATTTGTAACGCCGGCGGGAGCCGAAGTCATCGAGTCAGCGCCCAACTGGAACTATAGCCGGGGCATCCTGTTCGGCTTCGCCATTCCCTTTTATCACTTTGGTCTTCGCGCTGCTTACACCTTCAACCCCAAAGTCACACTCACCGGCTATCTGGTCAACGGCTGGAACGACATTGTGGCGGTCAACACGGGAAAGACTTATGGATTCAGCCTGGCTTGGACACCCAGCTCGAAAGTGAGCGTGACGCAGAACTATCTCGGTGGGCCGCAGACGCCGAACACCAATTCACACTGGCGCAACCTCTCGGACACCGTGGTTCAGTTCAACGTGACCAAGAAGCTGGCCCTTCTGGAGAACTTCGATTGGGGCGGGGGCGACGCGCTACCAGGAGTAACCAACTCGGTGTTCTGGACGGGGATCGCGACATACGCGAAGTACTCGATCAATGACAACTACGACGTCGCTGTTCGCTACGAATACTACGACGACCACAATGGGTTCACAACTGGGACGGCGCAGAACATTAACGAATACACTCTGACGCTGCAACGCAACTTTGCCCACAACCTGATCACGCGCCTGGAGTTCCGGCGTGATATGTCGAACCAACCGGTTTTTCCCCGAGGAGCTGCGCAATTCGTGAAGAACCAGAACACGCTCGAGCTGGGGATGATGTATGTCTTTGACATTCATGGCGCGCAGTAAGTGCCAGGTCGGACTTTTGTTTCACAAGTTTGAAATCGCTGTTCAATTCACAGGGAGGTTGGCATGGCTGCAAATCGACAACAAGGTAGCTACTTAACCATATTCCTGAGCGCTTTCACCGGCTTTGTGGCGGGGCTGGTGCTCTGGGCAGGCGGTGATACCGCAATCGGGGTCATCGTGACATTCGTAAGTCTGGCGCTTCTGGCGTACTCGCTGCTGCGCCTCCGTGGGATCAGGCACCTAGAATTCACCGAATAAGGGTTGGAAACAGGGAACTCTTCGCCGCGGCCACGGTCATTTCTTGGGGATCCTGACCGGGCTGGCGGCAGGCATAAGGCTCGAAATCCAAGCATCTGGAGACTGAAATGAAATTCATAGGATTGGTTGTGACTGTTTGTGGATGGCTCCTATCGGTAGCCGGCCTGAGCTTGACGTCATCACTGGGTGGCCGGTTCGCCTTCGTTCTGGTTGGGATTGCGGTGTGCCTGATAGGAATTCTGGGCATTCTGAATCCCGCTTATGTGAAGGACGCAATCTGGAAGAAGTAACTGTGCAGTGGACTGTACGTAGCGTGCGGAGACGGCATATGGCCGATTCTCAAAAAGGGAGGATTTACATGCGGCGCAGGAAACTAGATATTTTGATTCGCGGCTTTGTTCTCGCAACTTATCTCTTATGCGGGGTCCCGGCCTGGGCTCAAACACCCAGCCAACCGACGACCAGCACCCAGGCCGCCCCCGCTCCATCAATGGCCGCGCCCTTGGCGGTAAAGGAGGCTCATCCGCCTTCCGCCGCGGAGATGGCCAAGGGTGATGCCAGCGGGACGCTGACAGGAAACGTCAATGACGTTCCTGTTTCGAACCCGAAGGTCGGCCTCACCCTGGGCGACGCGGTCAATCAAATCGGTCAGAACCGGGTCGCGATCAACTTTGTGTGGACACTGATCACCGGCTTTCTCGTCATGTTCATGCAGGCAGGCTTTGCGGCAGTAGAGACCGGTCTTTGCCGTGCCAAGAACGCCAATCACACCATCATGATGAACTTCATGGTGTATGGCTTTGGTCTGTTTGCTTACTGGGTCTGTGGCTTTGCGTTACAGATGGGTGGCGCAGCAGGAGTGGCGAGCCTGGGAGGTGCCGCACCCCTAAGCGGGGAATTTGCGGTGCACTTATTTGGGAAGACCTGGGGCCTGTGGGGCACCCACGGATTCTTCCTTACCCAGGGCGGCACCTATGACGTTGCGGTGATGGTCCTGTTCCTTTTCGAGATGGTTTTCATGGACACTGCCGCTACCATCGTAACGGGTGGCTGCGCCGAGCGCTGGAAGTTCGCCGCTTTCGCGATGTCTTCCGTCTTTCTTGCTGCGATCACTTATCCCCTTTATGCCAATTGGGCATGGGGCGGCGGATGGCTCTCTCAGCTGGGGTCGAATTTCGGATTGGGAGCCGGATACGCTGATTTCGCCGGCTCGGGGGTGGTCCACGCGGTGGGCGGATTGTCGGCGCTGGCCTGCGCCATCATCATTGGCCCTCGCATCGGCAAATACAACCGCGACGGCTCATCCAACGCGATTCCCGGCCACGACATCACCATGGTCCTGCTGGGCTGCTTCATTCTGGCCTTTGGATGGTTCGGCTTCAACCCGGGCAGCACACTTGGTGCTTCCGGCGGTGGCGATTTGAGGATCGGCACCATCGCCGTAGACACGATGCTGGCCGGCGCCACCGGATCCTTTGGAGCCATCTTCTACATGTGGGTACGATACGGAAAGCCAGATGCCTCAATGTCCGGCAATGGACTTTTGGCCGGCCTGGTCGCTATCACGGCTCCCAGCGGTTTCGTCAATACCATCGGGGCCGCCATCATCGGCTTGGTTGCCGGCGTACTGGTTTGCCTGAGCGTCGAGTTCATCGATCGCATTGCACACATTGATGATCCGGTTGGCGCCATTTCAGTTCACGGCACCTGCGGACTGTGGGGCGTGATCTCGGTCGGCTTGTTCGCCGACGGAACTGGCATGAGCTCGGTCAAAGGGCTCTTTTACGGCGATCCCGGACAGCTTGTCGCCCAATTGATCGGCGTGGCTACACTGCTGGGTTTTGTCTTCTCACTCTCATATGTGTTCAACGTGTTTGTTGATTACTTTGTGGGTCAGAGGGTTTCGCCACAAGCTGAACTCGAAGGACTGGATATTCCCGAAATGGGCGCTTTGGGCTATCCCGAGTTCGTATTGAAGATGCAGGGTCCTGGAATGGCAGCCGGCGTCGCATAGACGGCCGGCTCCTGCCCTTCCGGGCTTGAGCACTGGAGATCAAGAAAAGGAGAATTCGATGGCAACTCTAGCAATGGAACTGACGGCTCGGGATTGTGCTGAGGTTGTCCCCGAGACGTCTGAAGCCTTGGCGGTGCAATGTCCCGCTCTTCCCCTGGAAGTTTCGCGGAGGTTTTCCGAAGGCCTGGAACTTATGAATCACGGAGACCCTGCTGCGGCCACCACATGCTTTGAGCAGATCCTGGAAATGCGCCCTGATTTTGCCGACGCACACATTGGCCTTGGAATTGCCTATGCGGTAGTCGGCAAGATCTACCCCGCTATGGACCACCTCGAAGAAGCTGCCAATCTGGAGCCTGAAAATTTCTTCGCGCATTTCAAACTGGGCCAGTTGATGTTCAAGTTACATGTTCCCGCGAAGGGATACGAAGAGATGCAGAAGGCGCTGGATTGTGCAACCTCAATCGAAGAAAGAAAGCTTGTGGGCCAGTTGATCCATGAGCAGAAACAGCGCGAAGAGAAAGGCCTGGCGCGGCCCACGTGGAACCGCCCGTTTTCAACGAAAACTCTGCTGCTTGTAGTGGCAAGTGTTGCGTTTCCGATTTTGTACATGTTTTTTGTGAGCCTGCATTAGGCGTGGAGGGTATGATGGTAACGGAATCAACCACTGTGAACATTCGATCGGCATTCCTTGAGGCAATAAAGGAGCAGCGTATCGCCGTTGTCTGCGCGGCCGCTGTGGCCATCATGGCCATCGGCGTCTTTCATGCACCCCCGGAGTCGGTGCTCCTGGGCTGTGGCGGTGCCGTCACGATGCTGGTCTTCTGGGGATGCCTCAAGCGGGTTTTTAAGTCGTAAGGCATCAAACCTTTTGACGTATGGGCTGAGGCCACCTGCTTTTTGCCCGTGGTCAGGTGGCTGCACCACCACCCGGAAACTTTGCGCATGAACATTTCACTCCAAGTTCTTTTCTTCCTGGCTCTGCTTATTCTGCTGGCCAAGGCCGCAGGCGGTTTGACCGCTCGCATCGGGCTGCCCGCCGTACTGGGCGAACTGATGGCAGGAGTTGTGCTGGGGCCGACGTTCATCAACGTCTGGAGGTTTTCCTGGTTCGCTGTCTCTGCGCCGGCGGGCGACCACACGACAGTTTCTCTCGCCGCTTTCATCAGGGTTTTGGCGGAATTGGGTGTTGTTGTTCTGATGTTCTTAGCCGGGCTTGAGACGGACATCAGCGCCATGAAAAAAGCCTTTGGGCCGGCTTTTTGGGCGGCCTGCGGCGGCGTGATCCTGCCCTTTGTCGGGAGCGCTGCCGTCGCTCACGACCTGGGCTTCGCGTGGCGCGAATCAATTTTTATCGGTACCATTCTGACAGCCACCAGTGTTTCCATTACGGCCCAGACGCTGATGAACTTGAAGAAGCTCCGGTCAAAGCCCGGTGCCACCATTCTGGCTGCGGCCGTGATTGATGACGTCCTGGGACTGCTTGTCCTCTCTCTGGTGATTGCCGCGGAATCGCATATGGCCAGCATGCATTCAGGGGGCTCCGGGCTGCTGAGCTTTGGCTGGACAGTTGTCCGGATGGTGTTTTTCTTTATCTTCGCATTCCTTCTGGGGCCGCGGCTGATTCGGCTTTCCTTCAGGATCGCACGGCATTTTAAGGTGGAGCACACATCGCTTGCGGCGGCTCTGGCTATTGGATTTCTGTTCGCCTTCCTGGCACAATATGGCGGCGGAATGGCGGCGATCACGGGTTCGTACCTCGCGGGGCTGTTCATTGCGGCCAGCCCCGACGCACATGCGGAAGTTATTGCTGAAATACGCTCGATGACAAACTCGTTCTTCGGCCCGCTTTTTTTTGCCTCAATTGGTTTAGAGATCAATGCCTGGTCGCTGGGTGGGCACATCGGTTTCTTTTTCCTGATTCTAATGATTGCAGTTCTCGGCAAAGTGTTCGGTTGCGGGCTGGGCGCATGGCTGAACGGTTTTTCGGGCCGCGACGGGCTTATTGTTGGTGTGGGCATGATTCCGAGGGGTGAAGTCGGGCTGATCACGGCTAACATCGGCTGGGCGGCTGGTATTGTCTCGTCTGAAATCTATTCGCTGGTCATCGTTCTGGTTCTGGCCTCGACCTTGGTCACGCCACCTTTGCTCAGTCTCTGTTTTGGCCGGGAAGAGGCGGTGGCTGAAGTATCGCCGGCTTCAGGCAGTTTGGGAGGCGTTTCACCAGAGACTTGAGCCGAACAACTGTACAAAGCTTCGCGTGCATGATTCCCAACGGTGCAGGTAAGATCTGAATCCAAATCGCGAAAGAGTCACAAGAAAGGGCTGACGATTATGAAAAAAATTGAAGCCGTGATTCAACCATCAAAGCTGGATGCAGTTAAGGACGCGCTGCATGAGCTTGGTATTCAGGGAATGACCGTGAGTGAGGTGCGCGGTCACGGACGGCAAAAAGGCCACTCCGAAATCTATCGCGGTCACGAATACACAGTTGATCTGCTTCCGAAGATCAAGGTGGAATCGGTGGTGCCGGACGCTCTCGCCGAGCAAGCTGTAGAGGCGGTCATCAAAGCTGCTCGAAGCGGCAAGATCGGAGATGGCAAGATCTTTCTCTCGGATGTCAGCGACGCGATTCGCATCCGCGACAGCCAGCGCGGCGACCAGGCGCTTTAATCGCCTGCCAGTGTCCATTGTTGCCGGTCGGCTGCCTCTGCCCGTGCTGCTGGCCGGAAGCTGTGGCCTTGGCAGCAGGCTTAGCGGTGGGAATCCTCACGGCCCAGCGGCCGGAGCGCTTCCCAGGAGGCGCCTGGACGCGGTGCCCTTGCGCAGCAGGGGCGCCGCCGGTCATCATTTCAGGGCGGCTCGTCTAGCGCTTCAGGAAAAGTATTACGACCGTCAGCAAATAGACGAGAAGGATCCCTAGCGAGTCCCAGGAAAAAAACAGGATTCTCTTCTTGGAGCGATACATCAGAGCGATGATGGTGATGGCTGTCATGGTCATGGCGGCGCATGCGGTTACGGCATGGGTGGCGGAGATGGCGCTCAACAGCGGACCGCGCAGGAAAAAGACGTCGTCGATCGCCAGGATCACCAGGTTGAAGAGGTTGCTGCCCAGAACGTTGCCAACCGCCAGGTCGACCGCTCCCATCTGAAGGGCCGCCCTCCCCACGACGATTTCTGGGAGAGATGTGGACAACGCAACAAGAATGCTTCCGACAAAGGTCCGGCCCAGGCCGGTGATGGCTGCAAGCTGGTCCGCCACATAAGGAAGATAAGTGGCTGCAAGCACGATAATGAGGGCGTAAAACGCGAACCGGCGGTAGGCACTATGCTTGGAGACATGCTCGTAACGGGCTTCCTCCCTTACTTCGCTCAGGAATTCGGCGATTCTCCTTTTCTCAAAATTGAACACCATCCGCATCGCAACCAGGTAAACCAGCGGGATCACGAGACTATAGAGGCCGATCCAGCCCAGTGCTGGAATCGAAGGACCGGCCAGAAGGCCGATGGTCGTGACGCCGAGCAGCAGAATCCCGAGTGATGCGGTCAGGATCTGTCCCTGGTGCGCCAGCGTCGAGATCGGTGCCAACTTCAATCCGACGTCAAGCGCCGCCAGGATGAGAAGGTTGAACATGCAGCTTCCCAGGACGTCGCCGGCGGCAATATTGGGCGAGTTGAAGATGGCCACTGAGCTGATGCCCGTGAAAAGCTCTGGCAACGAAGTTACCGAGGCCATCAGGACCACCCCGATCCATGTCCTTCCCATCCCCGTTTTTTCAGCGATTACGTCCCCGTAATGCGAAAGGCGTGCGCCGCCGTATACAATAACAATTGTGCAAGCCAGGAATTGGAGCCAGATCTGCATCTACGCGCCCTTCGGCTGCCGCCGCATGAACCACTTCTCCAGTTCGACCGCCCAGAAAATGAGCGAACTGACAACCACCGTAAGGATAAGGTCAGAAACCGACAGAGCCACGGTCTTGAAAATCGATTGCAGGAACGGGACGTATACCAGGGCAAGCTGAAGGACAACTGTCAGAGTCACCGCGCCCAGCAGTGCCATGTTTGACGACAGACCGATCTGAAAAAATGACCGGCGCTCTGACCGGACGGCCATGACGTTTGCCATCTGCGACAGCGTGAGTGTTGTAAATACCATGGTCTGCCACGTCCGGTCGTGCGCGCTCCAGTAACTGTAGCCGACGGCAAGCGACAGGAGCCCCATCAGCAATCCCACCCAGACAATCTGCCGCCCCATACCACGTGCGAACATGCTCTCTTTTGGCGGACGCGGCGGGCGTCGCATCACGTCCGCTTCGGGAGGCTCCACGCCAAGGGCAAGCGCCGGCAGGCCGTCCGTCACCAGATTCATCCAGAGGATCTGAAGGGGAAGAAGTGGCAGAGGCATTCCTAAGAATGGGGCTGAAAGCATCAGCCAGATTTCGCCGGAATTCGTTGCCAGAATGTAGCGTATGAATTTGCGGATGTTGTCATAAATCACCCGCCCTTCTTCGACCGCGGCGACAATGCTGGCGAAATTGTCGTCCAGCAGCACCATGTCGGCAGCCTCCTTGGAGACGTCAGTCCCGGTGATCCCCATGGCGACGCCGATGTCCGCTTTTTTCAGTGCCGGCGCGTCATTCACTCCGTCGCCGGTCATTGCGACAACGTGGCCCCGGCGATGGAGCCCCTCCACTATCCTGAGCTTGTGCTCCGGAGAGACACGAGCATAAACGGGTGTTGAATCCGTCATCGTCTGTAATTGTTCCGCGGAAGTTCGTTCAAGCTGTGTTCCTGTTACGACGGAGCCGTTGTCGGAAATTCCGAGCTGGCTGGCAATATAGCGCGCGGTCAGCGGATGGTCACCCGTGATCATCATCGGCCGGATGCCCGCCGATTTACAGGTGCTCACAGCAGGCCCTGCCTCGGGCCTGGGAGGATCAATCATTCCAATCATGCCGACGAAAGCAAGGTCGCGTTCCAAGTTGTCCGCTTCGGCTTTTACCGGAGCCATCCGCAGACAGCGGAAGGCCACCCCGAGCACGCGCATCCCGTTCGCCGCCAGGCTGTCATTCTCAGCCGCCAGACGATCACGCCAGGTGTCGTCCAAAGGTACTTGCTGTCCGTTGACCCACGCAGAATTCGACAGGCCCAGGAGGACATCGACCGCGCCTTTCGTGAATGCGACGCAGGAGGTTCCTTCCTGGCAGGCCATCTGGACTCCCGGCGGCACGAGTGCCCCATCAGAAGGGAAGCGATGGACCGTGGTCATCCGCTTTCGTTCAGAAGTGAAGGGGACTTCGGCAATACGGGGCAGAATCTGGCCCAGCTCGGGTTTCGGAAGGCCGGACCGGGCTGCGGCCACAACCAGCGCGATCTCTGTAGGGTCGCCAAGGGGAACGGATGGGTTGGGCCCACCCGAATCCGACCGCATTACAGCGTCATTACACAGCGCTGCTGCGGCCAGCAATAGACTGAATCCCGGCTGGCCGAGTTCCGGAAATTCACCGCGGTAGTCGTCCGAACTTCGATCTTGGATTTCCACCCTGCGATCGGCGAGCTGGAAGATGGTGGCCGCCATCTGGTTTTCGGTCAGTGTGCCGGTCTTGTCGGAGCAGATCACCGTCACCGATCCCAGAGTTTCCACTGCATTGAGTTTGCGAATCAGCACCCTCCGCCTGAGCATGCGCTGCGCGCCCAGCGTCAGCGCAATCGTCATGACAGCCGGCAACCCTTCCGGTACGGCGGCGACCGCGATGCTGACCGCGGTCAGAAAAAGGAGTTTGAGGTCTTCACCGCGTAGCCAGCCCAGCGCAAAAATCAGCAGAACAATCAGGAAGGCCGCAGCTGCCAGCACCTTTCCGAGTTGCCCAAGGCGCTTTTGCAGCGGCGTCGGCTCTCGTTTCACGGCCTGAATCATGCCGGCGATGCGCCCCAGCTCTGTGCGCATGCCGGTTTCCGCAACGACCGCTTCGCCTCGCCCCGCGGTAATGTAAGTACCCATGTAGACCATGTTGTGGCGGTCGCCCAGCGCCAGGTCTGCCTGGTACAGTGCCTCGCTGGTTTTCCGAACCGGCAACGACTCACCCGTCAGGGCGGCCTCCTGAGTCTCAAGGTCTGCGCTTTCGAGCACGCGGCAATCGGCAGCCACAAAATTCCCTGCTTCCAGCAGAACAACGTCGCCTGGCACCAGCCCCACTGAGGATTTTTCACTGACTTCTCCGCCCCGCCGCACTTTCACGGAAGGGACTGCCAGCTTCTTTAACGCTGCCATTGCCTTTTCCGCCCGATACTCTTGCGTAAAGCCCAGGACGGCATTGAGGATAATGATGGCTCCGATGGCGATGGCGTCGCTGTAATCCCCCAGAAGCGCAGAGATCACGGCAGCAATCAGCAATATCACCACCATGAGTTCCTTCAACTGATCCAGGAAAATCAACCACGGACTCTTGATTCCGGTCCCTGTCAGTTCGTTGCGGCCAAATTCAGAAAGCCGGAGAGCGGCCTCGGCCTCACTCAAACCGGTGGTGGCGTCGCTTCCCAGTTCTCTTACTGCTGTCTGCGGTTCGATCTGGTACCATTGAGTCATGGAAGGCAGTTGGCCGCGAGTGATTCCCGCAAAGAACGGCGGGCTTCGCAGGCCGGCTTACCAGGGTTCTTGATGTGACTACACAGGCTCCAGCCTCCGGATGTCAACGGGCCCGGCTACGGGTTGCGAGCCTCAGTCGTGTCCAGGTTCAAGCCTTGCGCCTGCTCTAAGTTGAGGATACACGAGATGGGATGGGATTCAAAGGCGTACATTGCCCAGTTTCTCACCGGTCAGAAGCTTTTGTGCCTGCCGTCGGCGGGGGGATTCGCAGCCCCGGCAACAATGGCGCCCATCCTTGCAGTTGCCTGGTAAGGCAGCAGAGTTCTCCGATGCGGAGCGACAAGAATGTATGTTCGGCAAATCATGATGACGCCTGTCACCACCGTCGATGAAGACTGTTCGCTTGAGGATGCCGCAAAGATCATGTTGGATCGCAATATCGGTGCTCTGCCCGTGGTTGACGACCGTGACGAACTGTGCGGCATAGTGACTGAGTCCGATTATGTCGCGAAGGAAAAGGGCATCCCGTTCTCCATCTATCGATTCCCGCAGATGTTCGGCGAGTGGATGCCCCATAAGCACGTCGAGCGCATGTACGAGGCCGCCCGCCGCCGTGCGGTTCGTGAAATCATGAGCCGGGACGTGGTCACCGTGACGGAAGTCGACACGATCGAAGCAGTGCTGGAAAAAATGCTTCAACGCGGTCTCCATCGTCTGCCTGTAGTTCGAGACCGGAAGCCGGTTGGCATCGTAACCCGCCACGATCTGCTGCGGCTGATGTTCAGGCAATTACCCGTAAGTGATGAGAAATAAATGACTATCCTGGAATGCTTTTGTAAGCGAATTATGTAGTTGAATCTTGCCCCGGACAGTGGTATTTATGTGGCTATGGACAAAATGAGTCCACCGGAAGTGCCTGTTATCTGATCACACCGCTCTTGCGGTGCGAACCGATCCCAGAGGGTAACCGCTGGGTAAAGGTGACAGAAAAAGATGAGAATGGGGGAGCCCCTTGGCTCCCCCATTTACGTTTGCAGGAGTGAAAGTTGCCCCGCAGACGCTCCCCAAGGTACCACGGGGACAACTCCAGTTCTCTGGTGCTGAATGTCTGCCTCCAGTCGGTTTTCCAAAGAAATCTGGCTTCCCTTTTAAGTAGCCGGTCTCCATGAGAAAATGAATTTTTATTAGGATGTTCGACGGCAGAGGTTACATCTTTAAGATAGTTTATTTTCTTGCAGGGCTGGCATGTGGAAGTACCCTGGCTCTCCTGATTTCCCAGCCTTCAATTGAGAACAAGAACGAAGGTTACCTCGCAACCATCAGTCCGAAAGGAGGTTACATGCAAGAGGAGATTGGGACCACCGCTGGAGCCATCTGGAATGTGTTGCACGCCAAAGGTGAACTCACCCTTTCGCAACTCAAGAAGCAAACCAAAGCCGAGGCGCCTCTCTTCGATTGGGCCATCGGCTGGCTGGCTCGTGAGAACAAGATTGCTCTCACGCAGGCAAAACGCACGGTCCGAGTTCGTCTTGTCTAGTCCGGTTTCGCGGCGAAGCTACTTCCTTCGACTCACATGGACATAAACCAGGGAAACAGTCCGGCGAGGTGGCGCGCGGCAGCGCAATAACGTACGGCGCTGCAGCCACAAGCCGCAACCCTTTTGCGGGCCTGCCATCCCTACTGCTGAACTCGACATCCAAACATGTTAAGAAAGCAACCATCAGGTGTTGCGCAGGTGATTGCAAAAATCACACTGGCGAATTTATCATTTGGAGTGGAAGACCTGTGAATTCGCGATGCCATAAGGGAAGGCTTGATTTGAAGAACAGTATTTACCTGGTCGTGATTTTTTTTATTAGCACCCTTCAATGCTTTGCGGTGGCTCCCGCTGCCTGTTCGGCGGGAACTCCCGTGGTGACCTTCCGTCTCTTGCTGGTTCCGGAGCACGGCGGACCGCCGCTTTCCGTGAACACTGTCAACATCATCCAGCATGGGGATAAGCTGAAATATGAGCCTTTGCCAGCCGGTCAAAAGAATGCGCCGAAAGGCAAAATCACTGTAATCCTTGTGCCCGTGTCAGGAGGCTCATCGAGTAAAATCGATGTCCTCGATCCGCAGCCTGCAAATGCCCCTGAGGAATGGAAAGTCCCTGCACGGGCTTCAATCGTGGGCATTGTTTACGGCCCGCACGGGCTCGATGTCAAGAAAGTCCATTCGCTCGTCGAGCGTGACAAGGATTTGATTCCGCAACTGGCGGACTATGCCGAGAAGGCTGCAACCGTCGAGGCGCTGGTCCAGACGCTCTCCAAATACGAGCAATCGCCGCCCGCCAGCCGCGATCTCGACGCTGTACTTAAAGGCTTTTCATCGCAGTACGGAGTTTCTCTGCCCGCGGTCAATTCATCCGCCCCTGCTGACCAGCAGGCAACACAATTGTTGCATGCGGTTGTGCCCGCGCTTTCATCCTACAATCCGCTGGCGGAACAGCAAAGCTCAGGCTCCCTGCAAAAATCCGCCGGAGTGGCCGCTTGGGTGGCTGCGTTGTTCTGGGGTAGTACTCCTGTAGGGCTGGCGGCCGGCGGTGCATCTCTGCTGCAGAACATGCGGACCCTGATGTTTCCCGACACGGACTTCCGCGCCGCTTTCGCGCAGCCCACCGATTCCGACAGCCTTGAGCTCTGCACCACCCAGAAACAGACGACCAAGCGCGTCCGGATGGCTTACCTCTGGGTGCGGAGAGTTCCCAATATCGGTCCGCCGGCAGTTTCAATTCCTGGCACGGCTCATGTCCCCCTTGACTGGAAATCCGATATCAAGGTAACTTGCGCCACGCGGGTTCAATTAAGAGACGTTCCACGCGCCCGCGACTGGCGACTCGTATCCGACGATCATCATTTCTCGGTCCCAGTCCACGTAGCCGTTGGCAACTCGGCTGACACGCTTTCGCTCGATCTCAAGAAGGCCAACCTTACTCCCGGCAAGTACAAATTGGCCGCCTTGTGGGACTGGACACCGTTTCAGGTGGCCGGCACGGTTGAAGTTCACAAGTTTGCCGATCTCTCCACGGCAAGAGTTACGCCGGATTCAGAAGACAATCTCGTTGAAGGAAGCGGCACGGTCAAGGTCAGGCTGACCGGGCCCGATTTCGAGTTTGTGGACAAGCTGGCCATGGTAAGGGCAGAGAGCCAGAACGCTACCGCGAAGGCTCTTTCCTTCACGCTGGCCGAGGGGAAGCATGGAGGCGAGCAGCACAGCCTCGACACAGAGGTTGACACCACGTCTCTTGAGCCGGGCCGCTATCTCCTTATGCTGACCCAGTTGAACGGAGCGATTCAGGATGTCCCGCTGACCGTCCATCCGCCCAATCCAAAGCTTGCGGACCTGCCGATTCGCGCGAATCTGGGAGAAAAGGAACAGACGCTGACGCTGCGCGGGTCGGGCCTGGACCGCATCACTGCGATTACGAGCGATGGTGCCAAGTGGACCTTGGCCCCTGTGTCGAAAGATAATGACGATATAAAAGAGCGCAAGGTCACTCTCGAGCTCCTGCCAAAAGCGCACAAGGGTGAACTCCTCAGCGCCAGCCTGCACATCGATGGAATCGGCAAGCCCTTGCGCGTTCCGGAACTGATTCATGTCGTGGGCCCTCGGCCGATAATTACGGCTGTGAGAGCTTCATTTCCAAAAGAAACAAACATCTCGCTCGAAAAGAACGAAATTCCCGCTGGCTCGGCGGTCAGTTTTGCCATCCGGACCGAGCACATGGGGTCAAGCCCCTCGCTCAGCCTGGGCTGCCGCGATGAAAGTGACACCCGGCAGGCGCTCACGCTCCGTCCCGGCGACACCCGTGGGCCAGCAGAACTCGATTTCGCGGGCAGCGGCACTCTGTTTCTCTCGCTTGATCCGGGCACCGTGGGCCAGTCCGGATGCATGCTGGACGCCATCGTAACCGACCGGACGACCGGCAACTCCGATCCATACATGCTCGGTCGCGTCACCCGCTTGCCGCAAATCACCAAATTCACGCTGAGCGACCAGAAGCTGGGCGCGTCGCTCTACGCCGGAACACTCACAGGCCAGGATTTGCAGATGATTGACAAAACCGGCTGGGATCCCAACACAGGCTATCCGGTGCAGGGTATTCCAACGCCGGTTGCCGGAAGCCCCCAGGAACAGACCCTGAAAATTGAAATGCCCTGGCCGCCACCCCGGCCGCGCGCTCCCATTTACGTCTGGCTGCGGGGTGAAAGTACAGGCCGCCTGACCGCCATACGATATTAGCCCTGGTTCTGCACGAGCAGGCGAGTATGTTGCGGGAAAAGGGTTGCGCCACGACTCAGGCCCTATTCCGTTTTCCCATTTTCTCTATGTCGGGTACTGCGGCTCTCCCGCAGCGCCGGACGCCATGAGAAAACGCCTGTGGAGGAAACTGCCTTCCGGCACGGCAGAAAGTCGTGCCTTCTTGCGGGCTCGATCTATTCCATTGAGGGTCTGGGCCAGCGGCTGTTCGGACCGCAAAGGAGCAGAAACTTTGCACCGCAGGGCTACCAATCAAACGGGCAGGCTCCAGCCTTTGGCACCGCGATTGTCCGGGGCAAGAACCTGGTATCGTGCTTCCACGCCTTTTTCCTTCAGGATCCGGCAGATAGCCTCGCCCACATCGGAAGTGTTTCCTCGGGCAAAGGCCAGGATGGACGGACCTGCCCCGCTCAGGCAAAGCCCCAGCAGGCAGGGATGCTTCATCGCCAAAACTTCCGCCAAGCCCGGCATCAAAGGCGCGCGGTACGGCTGGTGCAGGCGGTCGTCAAAAAAGCAGGGATGTAGATCCGCTTTGCCGGAAAACAGCTGGGCCGACAGCACGGCGGCCCGCTGAAGGTTGTGGGTGACGTCCGCTCTCGAATATTGGGTCGGCAGAACCGCGCGGGCCTTCTCTGTAGGAAGCGCGTAAGCGGGAATCACCAGCACCACGTGGAAGAGGTCTGGAACCGGAGAAGTATAGGCTACAACGTGCTCGTTTTCCTGCACCGCAACGGTAAAGCCTCCGTGCCATGCCGCGGCAACATTGTCCGGATGGCCCTCGATCTCCGTGGCTAATGAAACCATCTCGTCGTCGTAGAGGGCTCTTTCCGTCAGCCAGTGCGCGGCCGCGATGGCGCCTACAATGGCCGCCGCGCTCGATCCCAGTCCCACTCCGACCGGAATCTGGTTGTTGATTTCCAGGTCGAACCCGTAGTCCTTGCCCCAGCGCCGTAGAATCTTCTTCATGCTGGCTGCAATCAAATTATTTTCGTCGGAGGGAATTCTGTCTGGATTGACGCCCTCGTAGCGCACGCTGACGCCAAGATCGGCGCGCCGCGTGACGCGGACGTCCAAGTAGAGGCTCAGGGCGAGCGCCGCGCAATCAAAGGCGCATCCGAGGTTGGCGCTGGTTGCCGGAACACGTACTGAGCCGCGCTGGGGCATGGAATTACTGGCGTCCGGGCGACGGAGATTCCGCATTTTCCACTGGCGCGCCGCCGGCGATCGCGGGAATCAACAGCACCTCGTCACCGTCATTGAAGCTGTACTGCAAGCCGCCCAGAAAGCGTATGTCCTCGTCGTTGACGTATATATTCAAAAATCGTTGGGGTGACCCGTCATCAGCGCAGAGGACCTTCTTGATGCCGGGATATTTCTTGTCAAGTCCGTCGAAAAGTTCACTGAGGTTCTGCGCCGCGGCCTCAACACTCTCAGCGCCTTCGGTATACTTTCTCAGGGGCGGTGGAATACGAACCGTGATTTGCAATCGAGTCTGCCTCCAATTCTATGAATCTCTATCCAAGGACGCGGACCTTCATCTGCCGGGCTCGCGGGCCATGCCGATCACGCGCTGGCCGTTGCGTGGACATTCAGATAACGCTCCTCAAAATCCGCCAGCCTTGGCCGGATCGCTTCCTGAGTCCGGATTTCGCCGCTGACCACGCCGATAGTCTTCAGTCCATTTCCGGTGATGGCCAGCACAATCGATTCTTCGGGATTCAAGCGGCCCAACCGGATCAACTTGCGCGCCACCGCAACCGTCACGCCGCCAGCAGTCTCTGCGAATAAGCCCTCGGTCTTGGCCAGCAATCGAATGCCTTCAACTACCTCCGGATCGGAAACGTCTTCGCCCGTTCCGCCGCTTTCCTGAATCATCTTTGAGGCGTGGAAGCCATCCGCCGGGTTGCCAATAGATAGCGATTTCACAATGGTGTTGGCCTTTTGCGGCACGATCTCGCAGGTGCCATTCTTGGCCGCTGTGGTGATGGGCGAGCAGCCCGTCGCCTGGGCTCCGTAGAATTTGGTCGCTGCCGGCTCAATCCAGCCCAGTTTCTGCAGTTCCCCGAAAGCTTTGTGTATCCGGGTAATCAGCGAACCGCCGGCCATGGGAACGACAATGTTTTGCGGCACCCGCCATCCAAGCTGCTCTGCAACCTCGTATCCGAAGGTCTTTGACCCTTCAGAATAGTAACTGCGGAGGTTGACGTTTACCATTCCCCACGGGTACTTCTGTGAAATCTCGGAGCACAACCGGTTCACCTGGTCGTAGCTTCCGTTGATTTTCACCAGCGTTGCGCCGTAAACCTGCGTGTTGATCAGTTTCTCAGGCTCGAGATCGGCCGGAACAAAGATGAAGCTCTTGAACCCTCCTGCGGCCGCCTGCGCTGCCACGGCGTTTGCCAGGTTTCCGGTAGACGAACAGGCCACGGTATCAAGGCCGAATTCGCGCGCCTTGCTGAGAGCCACGGCAACCACGCGGTCTTTGAACGAGAGCGTGGGAAAGTTGACCGCATCGTTCTTCAGATAGACCTTTCGCGCGCCAAGCGCCTTGGCAAGGTGCGGAGCCTCGAGCAGTGGGGTGAAGCCTGTCGACCGTCCCACGCAGGGCTCGCCGACCACCGGGAGCAACTCCCGGTAACGCCACATCGTCGGCGGACGTTGTTCCACATGCTTCCGCGGAACTTCCGCGCGCAGCCTGTCGTAGTCGTAAATCACTTCCAGCGGAGCCCAACAATCCTCGCAGGCCGCGATCGGCTCAATCGCATACGTTCGTCCGCACTGCCGGCACTTCAAATGCTTTAAGTAACTCACTTTTCCTCCAAGCGCTTTCCGCTTCCAGAGTGGCTTGGGGCTGATAGGAGATTCCGGAGGATAAACTAAAAAAGCCCCCCCGGTCTCATCGGGGAGGCTCAAATAAGCTCTTGCGTCCTCCTTCTCATCTCCCCCTTATACGGGCGGGAGTTAGCACCTGCCCCCGGGCTTGCTCACCGGGCGGTTGCCGTGGCGTCATAGGGCCCGTCCCTCGGCCACTCTGGATGAGATTCAGGTCTTACCCAACCAAATTGTAAACTCTGATATTAGTCAAACTCCGCGTCTTTGTCAACTGGACTTATCGAGGACTAACTGAAGGCGGTTTTCTACTTTTGGGTCCGCTTCTACCACGTCCTGTTCGTGCCTCCGGAATTCCCGCTCCCGCGGGGACTCATTGCATACCTCCTGCCCCACAGTTCCGCGGCTGGCGCACGCATCGCAGAACATGTGACGCTGCGCCCGGAGCATTACAGTAACGCCGGCTTCCCCACCGCCGTCGGGCGAATTTCGCGCCAGATTGGGGCATTTACCGGATTGTGGCTTTGTCGTGTCTCCTTTAGTATCCGTGTGAAGGGTCCCACTTTATAACCTCAAGTTATCTCGAATTATCTCGACTCGGCACACTGCACGACAGGCAAGGCATACGGGAACGCCTTTTCATCGACGAACTGACGGAGGCCGAATTGAGAAAGGTGCTCATAGGTTGCACAGCGGTGGCCCTTACGGCGCTCTCAGCGCCATCCGGAGGCACGCCGACACGGATAACATTCCAGCCAATTCCTGTAAACACTCAGGTTGGCGTGGCAAGCTGGTACGGGCCGGGATTCCAGGGTCGGCCCACGGCTAGCGGTCCGCCCTTTGATATGAATGCCATGACCTGCGCCCATCGCCATCTGCCATTGGGAACCAGAATCAAGGTCACGGACTTGCGCAACTGCAGATCGCTCATCCTCAGAGTCAATGACCGAGGACCGTACGTTGCGGGCCGCGTTCTCGACGTCAGCCGGGCGGCCGCGAAATACCTGGGCTTTCTGGGTGCCGGGCTCGCCCCCGTGCGGATTGAAATCGTCAGCTATCCTCATCATCACCGCCTCATCAGCCACTCCACGCCAATCCCTTGCGGCCTCCATCGCATACTAGCGCATCTGTAAGCGCCAGCCACCCTTCAGGGCATCGCCAGCGGCCGGGCTAGGAGGTCCTTCACGGTGCCATCCTCATTGCCAGGGATTTTTGTAGCGGCGGTCTATGGCCGCTGGCATTCACCGCCATCGCGGCGACGGGTTTGTCCCGCCACCAGAATTGGGACGTGGCGAGCGAAACTCGCCGTTACGCTGCCGCAACCAAAGTCACATTGCATTCCCGTCCTTCCGGTGATATACCAGCGGAGAAAATTGTAAGACCCCCGGGAGCGCAGGCCGTTGCAGCCTTGGGCCTTTGCTTTTGCTCGAAAGCCGAGGGAGAAAATTCCATGTTGTGCCATGCTTTTGCAGACAGGGTCGAATGCCACGACGGCGGCAGGCCCGTAACCATCGCGCCGGACGGAATGGGCTCGGCGGACAGGGTTGCGTTCCTCTGCGTCCTGCATGAGGAACTGGTGAGCCATTTCCAGAAATGCGGCATCCGGCACGTCGTCATCGATTATCAAAATCTGGGAATGGCCAAGAAGAAAGTCAACCGGCACGTCGGCGAAGTCACAGCGGTGATCGTCGGCGCAGCCATCCACGCCGGCGCAAGCGTTGAGCAATCGTAGAGCGTGTTTTCGCACACGTCGCAGACTACGCGGCGCGTGGGCCGGCAGCGTGGGTCACGCATGCCTCCGGGCCAGTTCAAGAGAGTGCCGTATCCGAAAATTCTGTGGCCCTGATAAACTGCTAGGCGGAAAAGCGAAACCAAAGAAGCAAAGGAGCTCACGAGGATTCCATGCAAAGCAAATCATACTTTTTGTCCAGAAAAATCCTGCGGCCCGCAATTATTCTTTTCGTTATCGCGATCACAACGGTCGGCTGCGGTCTAGTGCAAACGA
Organism: Terriglobia bacterium; assembly: GCA_046705285.1. Lineage (GTDB taxonomy): Bacteria > Acidobacteriota > Terriglobia > UBA7540 > UBA7540 > SCRD01. The sequence continues at coordinate 1,123 of JBJKQK010000069.1, read as the reverse complement.
CCACACCTCGTCCGTGTGACCTCTTCGCATCCAAGACTCCCTGTGTTGCCGCCTACAGTACCACCCGCGCCCTGTACAGAGCATACAAGGGCCCGCTTTACGAAGTCACGCGCCAGTCAGACAAGACCTCGATCAACATCGGTCTTCTCCCCGGCGGCTACGCCAACGCCGCCAGTCAGAACGCCTTTTGTGCCCACACGACCTGCTCCATTACCAAGATCTACGACCAGTCACCCAACCATAACGACCTTACGCCCTCACCTCCAGGCGGCGCAGCGCATGGCCCCGGTCCCAATGGCTACGACATCCCCGCCGCGGCCAACGCTCTGCCGGTAACCGTCCACGGACACAAGGTCTACGGCATCGCCATCTCTCCTGGCATGGGCTATCGCGATGACATCCCAGTAGGCACAGCGGTCAACGGCCAGCCTGAGGGAGTCTATATGGTCACCTCCGCCCTGCATCTCAACAGCAAGTGCTGCTTTGACCTCGGCAACGCCGAGGTCAACAACCTCGACAACAATGCCGGCCACATGGACGCCATCAACATCATGTGCTACGGCACCCCATGCAAACCCCATGCAGGACTCGATATGGAGAACGGCATCTACGGCCATCTCCCCGTACCCGCCGGCACCTCCTTCGTCACCGACGTGGGTGCCAACGACGGGCAGCACCACTACGCCATCTACCAGGGCAACGCTCAGTCTGGAAGCCTGACCAGCACCGGCATCATCCCCCTGCCCAAGGGCTATCAACCGATGAAACAGGAAGGAGCCATCATCCTCGGCACCGGCGGCGATAACAGCAACTGGGCCACGGGCTATTTCTTCGAAGGGGTCATGACCAGAGGAATGCCCAGCGCACAAGCCATGAAAGCAGTGCAGCGCAACATCGTGGCCGCTAAGTACGCAGGCCAGCTTAACCCATAACGCTATGGACCGGGCGCGGAAGCCTCTGCCGATAGCGAGTAGCGCAGACCGCCGTGGACGGTCAGCGGCTTTTGTTTTTGTCGGGGTAACGACAGGGCCTGATGAACACAAAGCGAAACCCCGCGGACCTCAGAACCGGAGGACCGCGCTACTTGGCTCCGCGAGATCGCAGGCACTGCGGGGCGAGCATC
>JBJKQK010000068.1:0-13849 GCA_046705285.1 Terriglobia bacterium | reverse complement strand
CCCATCGCCAAACAGATTGCCGAGGCGCTGGAATACGCGCATGAGCGCGGCGTGATCCATCGCGACCTGAAACCGGCCAATGTGAAAATCACGCCTGAGGGCACGGTGAAGGTGCTGGACTTTGGTCTGGCCAAGGTGCTGACGGGGCAGGATTCCTCAACCACGCTCGACCCGAATAATTCGCCGACGCTCAGCACGATGGCCACGCAGGCGGGAATGATTCTGGGCACGGCGGCCTACATGAGCCCGGAACAGGCCAAGGGGCAACGGGTCGATCGCCGGGCGGACATCTGGGCGTTCGGCTGTGTGCTCTACGAGATGCTGGCCGGACGGAAGGTCTTCGAGGGAGAAACCATTTCCGATGTGCTGGCAGCGGTGATCAAGACTGAGCCAGAGTGGACGGCGATACCGGAAACGACGCCTCAGGCTATCAAGAAGCTGGTTTACCGCTGCTTGCAGAAAGATCAGCGCCAGCGACTGCAAGCCATCGGCGAAGCGCGGATTACGATTGAGGAGACATTGAGTGGCACGGGTGTCCCGCCCGTGGCTGACCATGGGCAGGATGCCCATGCCAAAGAGGACGCACGCCATGCGCCCATACGAGTGTTGCCGTGGGCGATTGCCGGGCTTTTGGCCATCGCGTTGATCGCTTTAATGGTCCTCGGGAAATTCGCCACTCCGCAGCCGCAACAATCTCCGGTTCTTTCCTATATTCCTCCTCCTCCGAACACGACCTTTCGCGACTTTGGCTTCAGCGCGGGTCCGGTGGTGGTTTCTCCGGACGGCAAGCAACTGGCGTTTTCAGCCACAGATCATAACGGTGTCACCCGGCTTTATGTGCGGTCGCTGGCATCGAACGAAGCCAAGGCCATCGCCGGCACGGACGACGCGGCGACCCCGTTCTGGTCGCCGGACAGCGGCTCGTTGGGCTTTTTTGCCGACGGAAAGCTAAAGACGGTGAATCTTGCCAACGGGAATGTGCAGGCCCTCACTGCTGCTTACCCTGGTTCTGGCGGTGCCTGGAGCGCAAACGGAATGATTCTCTTCGCGCCGCGGTTGCTGAGTCCGCTCAATGAGATTTCCTCTTCGGGTGGAAAGCCGAGCCCCGTCACCAGGCTTCAGAGCGGTGAACTCGGGGATTCTTCTCCCGCCTTCCTTCCTGACGGCCGGCATTTCCTTTACGTCTCTTACAATCGTATGACCCCCCCGGCCATCTGGATGACTTCGGTTGGCTCCAACGAGCGGAAGCTCGTGAGCAAGGGCGAGAGTTCTCCGGAATTTGCCGGCGGGCACCTCTTATTCCTTCGTGACGGCCGGGTCTTTGCACAGACGTTTGATCCCGGGACCGCCAAGCTATCGGGCGAGGCCACAGCGCTCGCCGCAGCGCAAGCCTATTCGGTTTCGGGCAACGGAGTGCTCGCCTTCCAAGGCGGTTCGCTCACCGGGAGAATGGAGTGGTACGACCGCAGTGGGAACGCGTTGGGCAGCGTGGGACCCGTTGCCCGGTATTTGGGAGTGAGCATTTCTCCCGATGGCAAGCGAATTCTTGCCGATGTCGCTGACCCGCAGTCCGGTTCCACAGACTTGTGGTCGTATCCCGCGGCGGGCGGCCCCGGGATGCGGCTGACATTTGGGTCCGGGGTTAAGATCTTTGCGGTATGGTCGCCGGATGGAAAGTACGTCGCCTATTCTTGCAGTCAAGACGGCAAATTAGGCATCTGCCGCAAGCCCGCGGACGGATCGGGGACGGCAGTGGCCCTCGCGACCCTCGGCGCCGATGTCCGGGGCGCCGTGGTTGACGATTGGTCGCCTGATGGCCGCTACATTTCTTTCGACGAACTCGTGACCAAAGCATCACGCTACGAAAACTGGACTTTGCCTCTGTTCGGCGACGGCAAGCCCTTTCAAGCCGCCCCTGTCAAAAGTAATCAGTCTGATGGCAAGTTTTCTCCCGATGGGCATTGGCTGGCGTATTTTTCCTATGAAACCGGAAGATCCGAGGTTTACGTCGTTCCTTTTCCGGGACCCGGTGGCAAGTATCAAATCTCGCAAAACGGCGGTTGGGCAATCCGCTGGGACAGGAAGGGGCATCTCTATTTTCTGACGATGGGCAATCGGCTGATGGAAGCTGATCTCGAAACCAGCGAAAAATCTCTACAGGTAAAAGCGATCCGTCCACTCTTTCAGTTGAGCCTGCCGAGCTCTGTGGGACCATCCTTCGACGTGAGCGCCGACGGCAGCCGCTTTCTGGTCGTCACCAGCACTGACCCCGATGCTTCCCGGTCCATCGGGTTGCTGCTCAATTGGCAAGCGAAGCTGAAAGGCGGGCAATGACGCTCACCGCCGGAAGCAAACTCGGGCCGTATGAAATTCTCGGTGCGATTGGCGCAGGCGGGGTTGATCCGGTGTGGGGCCATGACGGTAAAGAGCTGTATTACCTCGACCCGAAAAATGAATTGATGGCGGCGGCGGTCAGCACCAGTTCGTCCGGATTCCAGGCAGGCACCCCAAAACTGCTGTTTCAAGCCCACATCATGCCGGTCTGGATTTGGCGAAGCAACTACGTTGTCTCGCCCGACGGGAAGCGGTTCCTGATGCGCGTGCCAGCCGGCAAGTCCAGCTCTTCGCGCATTACCGTGGTCGTCAACTGGCCGAGGCTGCTGAAAAAGCAGTGACCAGTGATGAGTGGCGAGAAGGAATTGATTTGAATTCTGGGAAATTGAAATGAGCTTGGCCAGCGGCACCAAACTCGGTGTTTACGAAATCCTCTCGCCGCTGGGTGCAGGGGACATGGGCGAGGTGTACCGCGCGCGGGACACGGAACACGCCCGTGACGTTACGTTAATGATGCGGAGCCGGTCATTGGGCTGTGGATACCGTTCCGCTGGAAGGCTGATGTCGGCCGCCAATGGTAGGCTAGCAATGGCGATAGCGCCCCAAATGGGACGCTTGGGATTTTCACCCTGGCAAAACGTAAAAATATAAGTCATTGATAATAAATGTCTTATATTAAATATGGACCGCCGAAAAACGGCGTCGATGCGAAAATTGTCCCTTTCGCGGACAGTGCGTAAAAATTGCAGTCGCTTAGATTTTCGCCAGTGCCTGATCGAGATCAGCAATCAGGTCTTCAACATCTTCGATGCCTACAGAGATTCGCACCAGGCCATCAGTGATCCCGAGCCGTTGCCGGTCCTCAGGCGGAACGCTGGCATGGGTCATGCTGGCGGGATGCGAGATCAGCGTCTCGACGCCCCCCAGGCTTTCGGCCAGCGAGCAGAGCCGGACCGAGTTCAGGATGGTCCTGGCATTCTCAAGCGAGGCCGTCTCAAATGAGAGCATGCCGCCGGACCCGCGCATCTGCTTCTGGCCAAGCTCATACTGAGGGTGCGAGGGAAGGCCGGGGTAATGGACCAGCTTCACCTTGGGGTGCGCTTCGAGGAATTGGGCCACTGCCATGCCGTTCTCGCAGTGCTGCCGCATGCGGACGGCCAGCGTCTTGACACCGCGCAGCACCAGCCAGCTGTCCATCGGCCCCAGCACGGCTCCAGCGGCGTTCTGGATGAACTTCAGACGCTCGGCCAGGTCGGCATCGTTCATCACCACAGCTCCGCCCACGCCGTCGCTGTGCCCGTTCAGATACTTGGTGGTGCTGTGCACCACGACGTCGGCGCCAAGTTCGAGCGGTCGCTGCAGGTAGGGACTCATAAAGGTGTTGTCCACCGCGACCAGCAAGCCGTGACGGTGGGCCAGTTCGGAGGCTGCCGCGAGGTCTGTGATTTCCATGATGGGATTGGTTGGCGTCTCGAGATAGAGCAGGCGTGTGTTCTCGCGGATGGCGCCTTCAACGTTGGCCGGGGTGGTCGTGTCAACATAGGTGAATTCGAGTCCGAAGTTTTTCAGGACGCGGTCAAACAACCGAAACGTTCCGCCATAAAGATTGCTGCCCGCAATGATGTGATCGCCGCTTTTAAAGAGAGTCAGCAGAGCGTTGATGGCAGCCATGCCCGAGGCAAAGGCAAAGCCGAAACGGCCGCCTTCCAGGCACGCCAGGTTGCGCTCGAGCGCGGCACGGGTCGGATTCAGCGTGCGTGCATACTCGTACCCCTTGTGCTTTCCCAGTTCATCCTGAACGAAGGTGGAAGTTTGATAAATAGGAACAATGATGGCTCCGGTGGAGGGGTCAGGCTCCTGGCCAATGTGAATCGCATCTGTGGAGAATCCCATATTACCTTTCCGGGCCGATCGCCCTTTGGTTTGGCGGTGAAATGATGCCAGCAGTGAAATTATCGGAGTCTCCTGCATGTGTCAATCCCAGCGGTGGCATCGGCAGGCGGGGAAAATGGCAAGTGGGGGCCAATCATGATAAAACTTGAAGAAGAGGAATGGCATCGAAGGATTAGCCTGGAAGGAGTTGGGGGACACGTATGAGACAGGAAGATTGGAAAAGAACCAGCTCGGTTCGGCTGGGGATGATCCTTGCGTCTGTTATGGTTATGGCTTTGGCGTTGCCTGGGGTTCTAGTTGCAGCTAAGCAGATGACTACAGTGTATGTGCAGGTACAGGATGCGAAGACCGGTGACCCTATTTATCAGGCCCGCCTGACTTTGCGGTACCGCCAGCAGGGAGGATTCATGCGCCGGACCAAGATCATCTCGTACACGTCGAAAACCGACAAGAATGGTAAGGGCCAGTTTCCTTTGGTACCCATGGGTACCATTACCCTGATGGTGACTGCGCCGGACCATAACACGTTCGGGAAAGAGTTCAAAATCACCAGAGAGAACCAGACGATCGAAGTGAAACTGCAGAAGCCGCATGCAGTGCTTTAGCGGGCCGCTTCCTGATGCCGAAACGAGTGGCGATGAATGATAAGGCATGGTGCGACTGCGCGCCCAGCGCCGTTTGGACGTTACTGCGAACTTATGAATGAAACAAGTGAAATAGTGTCGAGATCGGGAAGTTACCTTAATCCATTGCCTGAGCACAGTGGCAATAGAACAGAAAATGACGGGGATGTAACCGGGAAATCCTGCGCAATCAAGCGCTGATCCGCTGGCTTCCTCTCTATTGTGTTAATGAGATTGTGTGGAAGAATGCTTAAGGTTAGTGCAAAGAGTAGAATGTCATTTGTTTGCCGTACCTTACACCACCAGGGAGGGCTGTTTTCCACAAGCTTTTCAACAATGCTGTTGAAGAATTTTTATTGAATCGATAGGGAATGTTTATCGATGATTCCCGTTTTCATTCCTCGCAACAGAACAGCAGAGGAGCAGCGCGTAACCTTCCAATAAGAATTAATCGCAGGCCAATTCTCTCACTTCTGCGAACTGTCCGCTTGTGCCAGGATTCAAGTCCTGCCTCATCAAGGATGAGCAGGTGTGGCGGGCATGGCGGCGGGAGCGCCGGAAGAATTCTGTGGTACTTTGAAGTAAGCAGGGTCCATCCAGATATTTGCCTTGGCCTTCATGTCGTCCAGGGCGGTCTTCAGTTTCTCTTGCCTCAGTTCGTTTTCAATCTGGTCTGAGACGGTTTTCATGTCCGTCTGCGGATGGCTGAGTACCTGCAGCAGAACCAAGGCATGCGGCGTGTCGACTGGCTGAGAGAACTGATTGTCTTTCAAATTGAAGGCAACCTGGTCCAGCGCTGGGATCATTTCACCTTTGCGCACGGTTTGTGGCATTGGGTTTACCATGACAACGTTGGGAACGTCGAATTTCTTGGCCACTACTTTGATGTCAGTTCCAGCTTCGATCGCTTTCTGGATGGACGCCAGTCGGGCCCTTGCCTCTGCTTCGGAGAGGCCAGGATCGCCAGCCTTCGCATCTGCGGCCTTTTTACGAACTACGAACTCTCGGATTTTCGCCTCTTCGAAGTCACCCTTGTGAGCGTTGTAATAGGAATTGATTTCTTCCGGCGTGACCTGAATGCCCTCTGCAATTTTCCGATATTCTTCCTGTGCCAGAATCCGGATCTTTTCAAGGGCGATCCTTCGCTGAACTTCCGGCGATGCATCCAGGTGATCGCTGTGCGCTTTCTGTGAGAGCACCAGCATCAGGGCATACTCATCACCAACGGGTTTCCGTCCCCGAATCGCCAGGGCCTTCTGGACCTGAGGGCTAAGGCTGTCAATAAGGAAATCGATGTCTGCGCGGGTGATCTGGGTATTTCCCACCTTCAGCACCACTTTATCGGGTGAAATGGCTGTGGCAGAGGCCTGGCTTTCTGTACCACCCTGCGCAGCGGAGTTTCCCGCCGCGGGCGCATTCTGTGCAAAGCCCACAGAGGCCGACAAAGCCCCGGCCAAGAGACCGTTCAAAATAATAAGTGGCATCTTCCGGCGACGAAATTTCATACTGCAGTACTCCTTATTGAAAACGACTACCAGGCAAATCACCCCATCTTACCACAAGCCGTACCACACCGCATGTATTTTCCCCGCCGGCACGCTCTCACCCGCACGTCGATCCTGCCCGCTATTTCCCATTATCCTGTTCCGTCAGCAGTCCCAGTGACTCCGGCGAAGGCAGAGGTTTGCCCTGTCCGAACTCCGCCCGGATGTCCGCATATTTGGCGATCAGGTTTTGCCACAGGAGGCTGTTCCGATGGTAGAGTTGCAGCATGTTGGGCAGCCAGGTGGGAAGGTTTTCACTCAGCCAGAGTTGGCGGTACAGTTCGGTCAGCCTGGTCGTGTAGTCGCGCAAGTCCTGCAGGCGCCCGTTGGTTGAGTCGATGTCGGAAAGATCTGCATACACCATCCCACGGTTCCTGCCGTTTTCGTTGGAAACGGCGTCCGCGTATCTTTCAGAAATTTCCTTGGCGAACTGGTAACGCATTTCAAGGGCGTCGAGCCTGAGGGCTGCAAACTTCATGCTTTGCAAAGCAGCGGCGTTGCGCCTGGCCTGGCTGGCGCCATTGACAAAGACGGTATAGTCATGTTCGGCGGTCAGCCGGATGAGAGAAGCGACGGGCAGATCCTTTTCAACCTGCTGCTGGCCAAGAGGTGAAAAGGGATCCTGCCAGAAGAGCCCGTCGTCCGCTCCTCCATAATGCATGTCGAATGTCTGGACAGGTTTCCCGGCTCGCATGATCTCGTTGATGTGGCTCAGGCTCATCATGGCATTGACCAGGCCGGGATCGGGGTCGCGGAAAAAGTCCCAGTCAAATTTACGATTGAAGTTCTGCACATTGGTCTGTCCGGCTTCCCACGCGCAGGCGGCGCCGTAGACGATGGACCACCACCCTGGCGAATACATGGTTTCACCATCATCATTCCAGACTGTTATGATCGTTCCGATCGCTCCCACCTTCTTGCCGTCGGTGAGGAAGCGCTCGATGTTGTAAGCGGCCTCCTCATAATCGGGAACAATGACGCTGGTGTTCCCAACCCACGGGCAGATGAAAATTTGCATGCCGGTGCCTTGAAACGGCTTCAGCCATTTCATGTAGCTCTTATGCGCGCCGTAGACCCAGCTTGCCACGATCAGATTTTTGGGCAGGCTCGGAATCATTTCCGGATGTTCAGTTGCGATATCGCCCCAGAACATCACCTTCTTGTTGTAGCTCTGCACCAGCCTGGCAACGCGGATCAGGTTGTCGACATAGACCTTGCCGTAGCCTTCCTTTTGCACCAGCGCCTTGCTGCGGCCCAAACCCAGGGAAAAGGTTTCGTCACACCCGATGTTGTAGATCGGGGACGGGAAAACCGGCAGCATCTGTTGGTACATGTTGTTCAGAAAGCCGAGTTCGTGGGGGTCTTCGGGAGCCAGCACATAACCGTGCGGCCGCTCCGCCAGGCCGCTATATTCCTCAAAGCGGAGGATCTTGTGCAGGTGCCCGCAGTCCTCCGTTGCCGGTACGATTGTCACGTGATAGCGTGCTGCGTAAGCCACCAGCTTGTTCCAGTCCGAACGGGTCAGCGTGTCGCTCAGAATGCCCCAAAACGGCTGTCCCTCCAGCCGGAACGAGTCTTCCATATACATGTAGAGCTGATTCATTTTGAATTGCGCTATCGTCCGGACAATCTTCTTGAGGTAGCTCAGTTTGGGAACCGGGCCGCGGCTCATGTCAACCTGCGTGCCACGATATTGGAGCGCCGGCCAGTCGCGGACACGCACGCCAAGGATTCTGGCTTCCTGGCCGAATGGAACCACAAGCTGGCGCAGAGTTTGAGCGCCGTAGAACAGCCCCGCGCCGTCTTCGCCCGCAAGCACGACGCTTCCGGATTCCACGTCGAGAATATAGCCCTGATCGCCGATTCCCCCGGCGCCCAGACGCCGTGCCGCGAGCAACGTGCGCATGGCCGGCTGATCGAATCGTCCCATGATGATGGCTGGCACACCGTGCGGAGGTTCGGGCAGGGCCACGATCGGGAAATCCTTGCCGGTGACGAGCCTGAGCTCCTTTTGCACACGCTGGGCAGAAAAGAGATCTTCATGGGCGACGGGTGTGAGCAGAACAATCTGCAGCTTTGAATTCACCTGGAACGGCTGCGCCGTTGTGCGCAGTTCCTGAGGCTGCGGGATGAGCATGGGTTGCTGGGCCGAGAGGCTGGCAGCAGCCATGGGGAAAGTGATGGCGAGAGCCAGGTAGAAAATCCACCGGGCAGACTGAAGCCGATGACGGTGAGAGCAAATTGAAATCTGCATGGAAACCTCCTCAAAAACTCGGTGCACGCTGTTTGATGCATTCCAGTCTGCGGAACGGGATACGGGCTGTGGGTGACAGACTCGCAGAACTCTGAAGTGTATTGATCCCGCGAAGAAATTGTCAAGCCACGTTTAGCTGTAGCGGCGAGTCTATGTCGCCCGGTGACGAGGTAAACTCGCCGCTACGGCGCCCTTTGGTGGTTGCCCGCACACACCGCAAAAACCGCGATGTACGCGTCACACGCCGCTTCCGGTGTGTCAGCAGGGCAGTTCAGAGTCTTGCCCGGAGCGCGACGCTCTGCGACTCCGGATTTGGGATCGAGCGAAAAGCCGATGAATTTCAAAAACCGGAAATTCTGCGCCAGCTTGCTACCATGCCCTTCTTTGCGGATCCGAAATCGTCAGCGAGTTATTGAAGGGATGTGCGATCGCAGGAAATCGCGAAGCGAGCGGCGCTCATTTTCTGACAATCCGCCGATTAGCAGAGCCACGGGAGTAATTCCCTTTCCACGGTCCACCAGAATAACGCGCTGCCCTTCGCGAAAGCCTTTGAAGGAGTTCCACGGCAGGAAACTCGTTGCGCCGTCGGGACCGTCCGACTTCACCCCGTCATTGGTGAGGATGACCTTGTCAGGGAGCGCTGCATCCAGCCGACTGAGTGTGCGCGCATGCGATTGTTTGACCCTGTAAAAGATCCACAGCATCAGACCAACAACCGCCAGCCACATCACTCCCAAAATGTCCGCTTGCACTCGTTCGTGGCGTGCCAGCGCGGTTATCGTTGCCCACGTGATAAAGAGGGGGACGATTCCGTATCTTAACTTTCCTGCCAGAACACTCATCCGGGACGACCTTGAACGATACAACTGCCGAACGTCGCTCAGATCCTCCTCAGTCAGCTTGCCTGTGAATTCCATGTTGCCGAATGGCATGGGAACGTCTATAGCACAGCCAACACGCCTATGGCAAGGGAAAGCTAGGCCGTCAGTCGCCGCGGTACCGGTCTGTGTGTCGCGGGCTCTCCATGGCGAAAAGGCCCGCGACGGACAAATCACCGTTGCGGCAATCCCTGGCGATTCAATCGTGGAGACGTTCCGGTGGAACGTCTCTATCGACGCATGCGAGAGACGCCCCACCGGGGCATCTCTACTGGATTGTAGCGGGATATAATGGTTGTTTCAGGCTCTACAATCATCGGAACCCAGGGAGCGCATGGACTTCAAGCTTGTTTCCGATTACCGCCCGCGGGGCGATCAGGTTACGGCCATCGACCAACTGGTGCGCGGAATCGAGGACGGAATGCAGCACCAGGTTCTGCTGGGAGTGACGGGCTCGGGAAAAACTTATACCGTGGCCAAAGTCATCGAGGCGATCAACCGGCCGGCGCTGATCCTGGCACACAACAAGACGCTTGCGGCGCAACTTTACCATGAGTTCCGGGGATTTTTTCCCGGCAACGCTGTCGAGTACTTTGTGAGTTACTACGACTATTACCAGCCCGAAGCTTACATTCCTGCGGGCGATGTCTATATCGAAAAAGAAGCCACCATCAATGACGAATTGGACAAGCTGCGCATGTCGGCCACGCGCTCGCTGTTTGAGAGGCGAGACTGCCTGATTGTGGCCAGCGTCAGCTGCATCTACGGACTGGGTTCGCCGGAGGCCTACTACGGAATGCTGTTGCTGCTTGAAAAAGGACAGAAGATTGCGCGCCAGGACGTGTTGCGGAAGCTGGTCGAGATCCAATACGAGCGCAATGACATGGACTTCCGGCGCGGAACCTTTCGCGTGCGCGGCGATGTGATCGAGGTGTATCCGACTTACGAGGACAACGCTTATCGCATCGAGTTGTGGGGAGATGAGGTTGAATCTCTGGCGCAGATTGATCCGCTTTTGGGCCAGGTGAAACAGACCTACACGCGGCTTCCCATTTACCCTCGTACCCATTACGTAATGCCACGCGACCAGCGGGAGCTTGCGATCGACCGGATTCTGAGCGAACTGGAGTGGTGGCGCGGCGAACTGGAAAAGCAGGTGAAGATGGTCGAGGCCCAGCGCCTCCATCAGCGGACGATGTTTGACGTGGAAATGATGAAAGAGATGGGCTACTGCCATGGCATTGAGAATTACTCTCGCCACCTCTCAGGACGCCTGCCCGGCGAGCCGCCGCCCACGCTGCTCGATTATCTGCCGCAGGATGCTCTGATGTTCATTGATGAAAGCCACCAGACGATTCCTCAGCTTCACGGAATGTTCCGCGGCGATCGGTCGCGCAAGCAGACGCTGGTGGACTACGGTTTCCGGCTTCCCTCGGCGCTGGATAACCGGCCGCTGACGTTTGAAGAATTCGAACACCGGGCGCGGCAGACCATTTACATCTCGGCGACGCCAGGGCCTTACGAGCTGACCAAGGCCGGAGGCGAGGTTGTCGAGCAGATTATCCGGCCCACCGGGCTGATCGACCCGGAAATTGAAGTCCGGCCGACACGCAATCAGGTCGACGATCTTCTGGATGAAATCCGAAAGCGCGCCGAGGCCAATGAACGCGTGCTGGTGACAACGCTGACCAAGCGCATGGCAGAAGACCTGGCGGAATACTACTCCGAGGTCGGAGTGCGATGCAGGTACCTTCATTCGGAAATTGAAACTCTGGAGCGCGTGAAGATTCTTCGCGATCTGCGCCGCGGCGAATTCGATGTGCTGATCGGCATCAACCTGCTGCGTGAAGGCCTGGATCTGCCTGAAGTTTCCCTGGTGGCCATTCTTGATGCTGATAAGGAAGGCTACCTGCGCTCGGCGGGCGCCTTGATCCAGACCATGGGACGGGCCGCGAGGCATCTGCACGGCAAAGCCATCCTGTACGCCGATAATATGACGGTCTCGATGAGCCAGGCGATCGCGGAAACTAACCGCCGGCGCACTAAACAGATTGCTTACAATGAAGAGAACGGTATCACTCCGGAGAGCATCGTCAAGCCCGTTGACATGGCCCTCGTCGCAATTGTTGAAGCCGATTACGTGACCGTCCCGTCAGAAGCTGAAGCTGATGAAATAACCTCGCAGGATCAGCTTGAAGAAATGATCAGGAGCCTGGAAAACCAGATGCGGGAGGCAGCCAAGCAATTTGAATTTGAGAAGGCTGCCCGGTTGCGCGATCGGGTGAAAGCTCTGCGGGAAAAAGAAGCGGGCTTTGTTCCGGCGTTGAAGGACGAGAGGCGAGAACAGCCACGAAGCAACTAGGAGGGGCTTTCTTCATGGCTGGTCGATTTGATTCCGCGATAGTCTCTTTCGTTATGCTGTGCGGCAAATTTCCCTGCCGTCGGTTGCCAGATCCACTTGCGAATTGCTGTGACGATGAACACCAGAGAAATAGCGGTGTAAAGAACAAGTAGGAAAATGATGAACGCGTCTGCGAAGATATCCTGCATAGTACCTGAGTTTCCCTTTCTTATTCCCTTATTTAGATGCATCTTTGGCGCACGGGTCACTTGAAAAGCCGTGGAAAGTCTCCGGGGCTCAAACCGGCTGTAATTCCACGGCAAAAGGTCTCCGGAATTGAGTTACTTACACCGAATAAAGGTTTGAATTCGCCGGACTTTGGAACATATTGACGCCCTCCCTTTGCAGCGTCATTCAGAATCGCAACCACCTGAAAACAGGCATGTAATTCTTACTTTCTCTTGTTATCGGCAAAAGCGCTTCTGATTTTGAACATCATGGCGGGCTTCCCATCGTCGATAGAGGCCAGACAGGAACAACATCTTGATAAAAAGCTTGATTTCGCACAGGAGTGAAATAATGTGGAAACACCGGGAAGCAGCGGTTATGATTGCCGGCCCCGGCCGGTTGGGGCCGGCAATGGGCAGGTTGCTTCTAGAGGCGGGTGTGCCGATCCGATTTGTCGCGGCCAGGAGATTGGCTCGCGCCCGGAATGCTGTGCGATTTATCGGAGGCGGAAAAGCTCTCAGCCTGAAGGACCGCCGCCTGGCGGATTCCGAGATCATCCTGATGACGACTTCCGACGCTGCCTTGAATCCTGTCGCCCGACAGCTGGCGGCATACCGGAAGGACTGGTCAGGGCGGGTTGTTCTTCACACTTGCGGTTCGGCGCCTGCGTCCATCCTGGAGCCATTCAAAAAGCGTGGTGCAAGCATTGGTTCCCTTCATCCGTATCAGACCATCCCCAATTCTTCCGCTGGCGTCCGAAACCTGCCAGGCGGGTTTTGGAGCGTGGAGGGGGACAAACGGGCCGTTGCGGTGGCACGAGGATGGGTGAAAGCGATTGGCGGGAAATCGTTTGAAATCGCGCCGGAAGCCAAGGCGCTTTACCATCTGAGCGCGTTTCTCGTGTGCCCGACCGAGGTTGCACTGATGGATTGTTCCGAACGGCTGCTGCAGCAAGCCGGCGTACCGAAAAAAATCATCCGCCCGATGCTGGGAAGGTTCGTCACAGAAACTGTACGAAATTTCACTGAGTTTGGAGCTCGCAAATCTTTGACGGGGCCCGCTGTGCGCGGTGATTGGACAACCGTCGAAAAGCACGTTGCCGAACTCCAGCGTTTCGCTCCGGAGGTGATTCCGGCTTACACCGAATTAGTGAATCTAATGCTCCGAGTTGCCGGAGCCAGTCCTACCCGCAGAAAGCAGGCCCGTAGAGCTATCTCTTCTGGCATCCGGGCCTCTGCGAGGCAACAGCGCGCCTCGCGAAAATAAAAAGGGCGGGGAATGGATCCCCGCCCTTCGGTCTTACGGTCAACTTGTAACGGTTGACGTTTTCCCTTAGTACATACCGCCCATGCCGCCGGCTCCGGGAGGCATCGGAGGAGCTTTCTCTTCTTTTTCCGGAATCTCGCTGACCAGCGCCTCGGTTGTGAGAAGCAGTGAGGCGATGGAAGCGGAATTCTGGAGAGCGGTGCGGGTAACCTTGGTCGGGTCGATAACGCCAGCTTCGACCAGATCGCCGAACGTTTCCGTCTGGGCGTTGAAGCCAAAGTTTGAGTTGGTGTTGGCTCTCACCTTCTCCACCACCACGGCGCCTTCCCATCCTGCGTTGGAAGCGATCAGCCGCAGCGGTTCTTCGAGCGCCCGCTTCACGATGTTGATGCCGATCTGCTCGTCTTCTTCCGCCTTCAGCTTTTCAAGGGCATGGAGGCAACGAGTGAGAGCGACGCCGCCGCCCGGAACAATTCCTTCCTCGACGG
>JBJKQK010000067.1:0-3208 GCA_046705285.1 Terriglobia bacterium | reverse complement strand
GTGTTGCCGAGGGGAATCTCCAGTGGCGCACACGTCCCACATCAAGATGAACAAAATCGGAAATGGGGTATATCCCAACGCCGCCATCATGCAGGGCCAGCGCCGCTCTCTGCAAGGCAGCCAGGTGGCATCCGGGAATGCGGATATCTACTGCCTTTGCCTGCATGTGCAGGCTGTGCCTTGCGACCCCAGCCGTGTGCTCCCGCAGATACGCGTTGGTTGCCGGCGTTCTATAGCCGCAGATGATATGGAACGGCTGGCGCGTTTCAAGTTTCCGGTCGAGCTCATACAGCAAGTCGAGGAGCCGCAAGTGGATTGGCTTGACCGCGTTCCGGCGGTAATCTCGCAGGATCCAGTTGATTTCCTTCAGGGCTCCCGGAATGTAGCGGCCTCTGGCCCAGTAAACGGTTTTCAGGCGCTCGCCGGTATGTAAGTTATAAAAAGACAGTCGCCTTTCCACAGGACGGATGGCGTGCGCCCTGCCAAGAAGCACACCGGGTACGGCCGCGGCTGCGGTCGCGATGGAACCCAACTTGACGAAGCCGCGCCGACTCACTTCATTACAGAGTCGGGAGTGTGCCGGGCAACCAGGATTCTTCATGAGGATCTTTAAGGAACCTTTGCGGGCAAGCTCACCACCTCAGCCAGTCCCTGCTTTTCCCTAACTATTTTAACGACTTTCTGCCAGTCTATCATGGAATCTACCCCCGCCGCGTTGGCGATCTGTTTGGCCGCTTCCAGCGGGTCGCCGGCCCTTCCGTAAATGTCCTGATGAACTTCAAGGTAGATTGTGCCGCCTGGTAAGCGTGCGAGCAGAACGGGCTGGTACACAATTTTGACGGGCGTTCCGACTGGAACCTTGTTGAAAAGAGTCGCGATATTTTCCGGGAGGAGGCGAATGCAGCCATGCGTCTGGAAGTGATAGATACTGGCTGGCGCATTGGTGCCGTGGATGCCACAGACGGGCGAAATGCGAATCCAGTGCCGGCCCAGCGGATTGTCGGGTCCGGGTGGGACTTTGTCCCTGACAGGCTTACCCTTCGCCAGCATCTCCTCCTGGACCGATTCGGGTACAATCCAGGTCTTGTTCTTTTCCTTTTCGAGCACGCGAAAGTCGCCTTCCGGCGTCGGCCAGGAGCGCCGTCCCATGCCTGCAGGGTAGGCGGACACGAGATTTCCGGAACGAAAATAGAAGAGCATCCGTTGCGGAATGTTGATAACAATGCCTTCGTCGAGTTCGCGGAGCACGACATGAGGGTTATCGATGCGTAATATCTGGCCTAGCTTCAACCATGCCGTAGGTCCAAGGCCGTTCAGTTCTGCCAGCGCGGGAATATCCACTCCGAATCGCGCACCCACGCCTGTTAAAGAGTCCCCTTTCTGGGCTGCATAGATGGACTGGCCGCCCGTAATTGTGTTCGAAATCGGAGGTGGTTGCCCAGAGAGGAGCGATCCTGAGAGAAGTGCCACAAGCAGTCCGATATTTGGTGCTGAAACGCCGGCATTAGCCATATCAGATCTCAGCTCCCGCACACTGTATGGAAAATTCCTGGAGGCTCTTGATAGTCAAAAGCCGCTCTAATTCATTTGATGCTGGTCCTGGGCGGGAGGCACAACTCACCGCGAGCACGTGTTCTTACGTTGCGTCTGCGGGCAGAACTGCCCTGCGAGCCTGTGGAGGGCCGTCTCGGCCGTGACCCGCGGGTGTTAAAGCCGGAGATTGATTGGTCAGCCCTGAAAAGGGCGGGACAAAGGTTGTGGCGTCATGATTTCAGCCGGACGACAAAAGCGGTCAGATCGTCGTACTGCCGCCGGTGGCCAGTAAAGGAGCGCACGTTACTGAGCAACCGCTGCAACGTCTGTTCGGCGGACTCCCGGGGGGAGCTTCTCAGAATTTCAATCACCCGTCGCTCCCCGAATTCTTCTTCCCGCTCGTTCACGGCTTCAATCAGTCCGTCGGAGTAGATCAGCAGCAGGTCGCCCGCCGCCAGAGTGATTTCCGTTGAGAGATAGGGCGCGCTGGCGTTGATGCCCAGAGGAAGGTCGCCGGCATCCAGACGCTGGAATTGCCCTGACGCGCGCAGGAGAAAGGGCTCGTTGTGTCCTGCCCGCACGTACTCCAGCGTGCGAGTCGTGGGATTGAATTCAGCGAAGAACGCCGTCGTAAAGCGGCGGCCTTGCAAACTGTGGGAGCAGGCGTAGCGGTTCATGCGGGTGACGATGTCGGTCAGTGAAGACGCTACTGAAGTCACAGACCTCAGGCAGGCATGAAAGGTGGCCATGAGCAGCGCCGCTGGGACGCTTTTGCCCGCCACATCGGCCACCACCATCAGCAGGGGATTGTCTTTGCCGGGCGGGAGTTCCGGGTCCAGCGGAAAGGCGTCGTAGTAGTCTCCGCCCACTGTGTTGGCGGGCAGCGAACTGAACGCGAGATCGAGTTCCGGCACCTGCGGCGGCGCATCCGGTACCAGCCAGCGCTGGATTTCACGCGCAATCTCCAGATCGCGCTTCATGGTGACGCGGTCGGCCAGTTCCAGTGCCAGCAGGAAGATGAGCATGGCCAGCGGAATCGCTGGAGAGACGTATGGGCCGACGTGGCTGGGACCTCCTTGGGGAATTGAAAGGATTCCAAGCACCAGTGCAATCAGCAGAAAGACGCGCCGCGCCGGAGAAAGCTTCAGCAGCATGGCCCAGAACAGCGCGCTGATCGTCTTCAGAATTCGCCGGAAGCGCGACTCGCTTCTCAGTGCGTCCCAGTCGACCTCGCGGGTGTAGAGGCTGTAACTGTCCTGGGCTTCAGAGAAGAACTGTGACCACAGTACCCGGATTTCCAGCCCATCGCTCACCCGTTGCCAGAAGTCCCTCAGCCGCCGCCACATGCTCCCTGGAGACGGGCGTGAAGGCCGCGCAACCGGCTCCGCTTGTCCGCTGAATGTTGCTACCATTTAGGTCGATTATACGCCCTTTGGAGCGCAGAGACTCGCCTATGACGATCGGCTCGTGGCACCGTCGCCAAAGCGGCACTACACCGGGAGAAACGAAGCCAGGACCGGCCACGCTGCTATTTGTAATGATTCAGCTGCGTGAAACTGCGGCTGCTCAGACGACTGAAGGATAGCGCCCCGGACCATGCCACTCGACCGGCGGAGCCGTCCCTACAACTTCCGCTGGTTGTATAACGCCTCTAACGCAGCAAGCCCGCAAAGGA
>JBJKQK010000066.1:0-3934 GCA_046705285.1 Terriglobia bacterium | reverse complement strand
GTTTTTTCGGTTCGTTTTTCAGGCCGATCCTTTGTTTTCAACCACTTCTCCGGTTCGTTTTCGAAAAACAATACTTTTTGTCTCACATTTTTAATGCCAAACCAGACGCCCTTGTATTTTCAACAATTTACTGCCGAAATAACAGTCTAGTCGGACTGCCTACTTCCTGACCACCAATCGGAACCGGCGGCTTGCGGACTCAAGATAGACTAGCACAGTAGCCCCTTCTTGTCAAGTAGAATCGCGCACGGGGAATGCCGGGATTGTTCCCGCTCACACTCCTGACGTTTATGGCCTCATCGCGCTATAGGTGAGGCAGGAAAATAGGATCGGCAGGGAGTCGGTTGAGGCGCGACACGAGCTCATAAGAACCGGATCACTTCCCAGCAACACGTCACTGGCCGGAGGATCTCATGCCCTCCGTAAACGAAGGTGGTGCATCGTCCGGTTTGATTCCCCACTCCTTGTTTGGAGTTGGGCCGAGCTTAAACCGGAGCGTTCCACCCCGGCTCAAGGTGCCGTAGGAAATCCATGTGCGTTCGTATGGCTTGCTGCTGAGTGTAAGACTCTGAACGTAAGGATTTGTGGCAGACGCGTTTTCTCCGTCGATCCTTACGACCTTGCCATTTCCTAATTGCAGGACCTCCCTTGGGAAAAGCGGGCTGTCCAGAGCAAGCCCGCCAACACCGGGGATTGCCGGGTAGGCTCCGAGTGCGGCAAAAACATACCATGCCGACATGGCGCCGAGATCGTCGTTGCCGGGCAAACCCTCCGGGGTGTCGGTAAACAGCTCCGTTTCTGCCCGCCTGGCCACTTCCTGCGCGCCCCACGGTGCTCCGGCAAAGTCGTACGCCCAAGGCACGGCAAATACCGGCTCGTTGCCGATATAAAAATACGGGCGGTCTGTTCCCGTGTTCAATTCCGTGAAGAACGCATTGAGCCTCTTGACCACGGCGGCCCTTCCCCCCATCAGGTGGATCAACGTCTTCATGTTGTACGGAACCATCCAACTATACTGAGCTGCATTACCCTCGACGTAATACCTGGGCGACGCCGGGTCCACAGAAATAAAGGAGCCGTTGTTCCGGCGTGGGGTAATATACCCGGTCTTGTGATCAAAAGTATTCCGCCAGAATTGCGCTCGTCTCATGAACGTCTGGTAAGTGCTTGTGTCACCCAGGGCCATGGCGATTTGGGCAATGGAGAAATCCGCGGTCGTGAATTCCAGCATCTGGGAGGGGCCGCTGTGTGCGCGCTGGCCTGTGTCGTCGGGGCCAATGAAGCCGAGCTTCAGGTAGTTCCTGAGGCTGTCCCATTCCGGGCAACCGTTGCAGGTCGCGCCGGGTCGGGTTGCACCAATCAGCATGGCCTTTAACGCAGCCTCTGCGTCGAAATCCCGGGCGCCAAAGGCATAGGCATCGGCAATGATCGGGCACCCGGGATTACCGACCATCTGGCAAGCCTCGTGGTTGGCAAGCGGCCACATCGGCAAGCCACCCCCTTGCTTTGCATCCTCGACCAGCGACTGGACCATGTCACTGGCCCTCTTTGGATGGAACAGCGCAATCAATTGCACTTCATCGCGGTAGATGTCCCAGCCGGAGTAGTTCGCGTATTGGGTGTACCCCTTGGCCCTGTGGACATGGTCATCAAAACCCATGTATTCACCATTTACGTCGCTGAATACATTCGGGGACAGCAACGTGTGGTAGAGGGCTGTATAAAACACCCGGTCTTCTTCCCTGGTGCCGCCACTCACCGCAATCTTTCCAAGTTCACGGTTCCAGGTATCGTGCGCCGCCTTCCTCACTGCATCAAAATCCCAGCCGGGGATTTCCTTGTTCAGATTCTCCCACGCGTTCGCAACACTGACGTAGGAGATTGCGACCTTCATCTCCACAATCCGGTTTTTCATCGTGTCAAAGGCCACAAACCCGCCCGCGTGAGGCCCGCTCACGACACGCCGGCCCTTCCCGACCGAAGAACCTTCCCACGTCCCAAACCTCGAAAACTGCCGGTCAAACTCAGCCGCGAAATATATCGTGTACCCGTCCGGATGGCCGCAAAAATGGCTGGTTACGACACCCCCGGAAATTTTCCGGCGGCCGGTGACTTGAACACTGGCATTCTTTATGCCCGGGGAATAGGCGTCATGACTGGTCTCGAAAAGGAAGCTTGAATCCTCGGAAGAAGGAAACGCAAAACGGCCGATACCAGCCCGTGTGGTCACTGTGAGCTCGACCTTGATACCGTTGTTGAATCTGACAGAATAGAAACCCGGTGAAGCCTCCTCGTTGGCGTGAGAAAACCTTTCGGCATATGCCATCTGGTCCACAGCGGGTGAAGTGGTTATGGCTCCCATCCAGGGCATAATTGGAACATCCCCCATGAAAGGGCAACCCGGGCCACTCAGATGGTCGAGACTGAAACCCCGAATTGCGTTGTCACTGTAAATATAGCTTCCAGGTTTGTGCGGTCCCATGGCATCGAAGCCCGTCTTTGTATCGGGACTCCATTGGATCATCCCGAAGGGCATCGTCGCGCCGGGAAAGGTGCTGCTACCCACCGCCGTGCCCACGAAAGGATTGACAGCATCAGCCGGTTCAAAACCAGGGCTTGAGACTCTTCGGGTTGGCCGCGAAGCTTGTCCGCAACTGACGGCTCCCAGACTCAGTACCATGATAAGGAAAAGAAGGCAGTCTAATCTCTTCAGTTTCCACACACCACACCCCGGCTATGGATTCACTTGACGTGCCTGAATGACCACGTCTCCAGAGGCAAAATCAGATGGCAGGACCAGCCAGCCATCAGACGCCGGCTCTATGACGGTGCCATTCACTTGCGCCTGCTTGATGGGACCATTGCCATCGATGCTGAGACGCAATCGGCCTTCGCGGAAACGAAGATTCGCGGAAACAGGTCCAGACCCCGGATACAAGTTGGGCCGAACCACAACTCTTCCCTGCCGGAACCTGATTCCCAGCAGGTGGTTTATAACAAAGATGATGAGCTCGACGCTTGTATTGGGAAGGACTCCATCCTGAACTTCCTGTGAGCGGATCAGCGAAATCTCCTCGTACCACCACCCCGAACCCCCACCCTGAACGTTGTTCAACCATTCAAGCGTGCGCCGGCTGCGTTCATAGAGGCGGGCTTCATGCTGCGCCCAGAGCAAAAAGCCGGTGGCAAAGGGCCAGGGCCCTGGCTGGTCCTGTTCGCGAGATTGATTGTAACGGCCGTAGCCACCCCCAACCCAACGCTCGTTCCAGAGGTATTCAAGCTGGTCCAGCGTTTTGCGGGCAAGTGGAGATTCTGGATCTACGATGCCAAAAGCAATGGGCAAAGCCGCAGAGGAATCCGGGTTCATCGAATGGTAGAGTTCAGTGCAACGAGGCGCGTCGAGATGCCATGTCTTTACCGAGGGAACCATGTTGGCCATCTCACCCGTCACATTCCTACGTTTGATCAGATGGCCGTCGTGAACCAGAGCACGAGCAGGATGATGGAGCATGGCGTCGAGCGTCTTCCCTGCCGCCTGCCGCCACCGGGAAGCATAACCTTGGACGCCCAACGCGGCAGCTAACTCTGCACCATCTCTTAGCCCTTGGATTAGATAAGTCTGATAAGCCAGTTCGTATGCATCTTCGAAAGTTCCTTCCCAGAATTCCCGCCGGTCATGGATCATTCCAGTCTCATCACGGAACTGCGGGCCCAGCGGTCTTTGGATCAATGCCAGGAGCTTATCCCGGTATTTCCGCAGCAGGGAAACGTCGCCGGTCCAGTCGTGATAGGCCTTCATGGCATGTACGAATTCGCCCATCATGACCAACTCGTCCAGATCGGCGGGTGGCGCCTTGTGCCCGCCGCGGACGGCAATCGTACCGTGATTGGAGACCATTGTTGACAAAACCCGGTTCAAGGCGCCGCGTGCGAT
>JBJKQK010000065.1:0-8009 GCA_046705285.1 Terriglobia bacterium | reverse complement strand
GCGCCGTTATTGAAGAACCGGCCCCATGATCGGAAACTCCACAAGAGCAGATTCGATATTCCGTAATGGGAACTCGGTTGACCGCTGCCTGCTCTAAGGTGAAGCACTGCCAGGTTTACGCTACCGGATACTTCCACGGCGCGCGATACTCGCGGCGTAGCATCGTGTTGGCCTTCGGGTCCCCGACGATTTCTTCTTTTTCCCCATCCCACTCAATGCTCCGGCCAAGCTTGAGGGAAAGCATGCCCAAAAGGGCCATATTCGTAGCGCGGTGCCCGATCTCAATATCGCGGACCGGGCGGGTATGGGTTCGAATGCTTTGGATGAAGTTGGCCCAAAGCAGAGCGATATTCTGGTCGTCGGGCTCATCGAGATGCGGAGCATAGTGGACCGAAGGCGTGTTCTGGGGGTCGGGGTAGAAGGTGCAACCATCGGTCCAGCCCATGTGGAATGTTCCGCGGTCGCCGTAGAAGTAGGCGCCGACGTAAGCTTTTTCCGCGCGGTTGCCCGCATATAACCGGTGCTCCCAGTAGGCGGTGAAGGTTTCGAATTCGAAGGTGATCACTTGCGTGTCCGGGGCGTTAGAGGAGTCGCGGCGGATCCATCGGCCACCGGTCGAGTAAACTTTGCGCGGATATTTCTCTTCAGTCCACCAGAGGATCTGATCCATCCAATGCACGCCCCAGTCAGCGGCCGTGCCGTTGGCATATTCGAGGAACTGGCGCCAGCCCTTGGGATGGATTGCGCGATTGAATGGGCGGTACGGGGCCGGCCCGCACCACATATTCCAATCGAGGCCGGGCGGCGGGTCGGAATCCGGCGTCTTGTGGCCCGGTCCTCCGGGGTAATCCACGAAGGCACGCACGCAGCCGATCTTGCCGGCTTTGCCGGCCTTCAGGAATTTCATCCCCTCAATGTGGTCGGGTGACATTCGCCGCCACAGGTCTACCTCCATCACACGATCTGATTCACGCGCCGCCTTCACCATGGCCTTGCCTTCGAGCACGGTATGGCTCACGGGTTTTTCTACGTAGACGTGCGCTCCCGCTTCGACCGCGGCTATCGCGATGAGAGGATGCCAGTGGTCGGGAGTAGCGACGATGGCGATATCCGGCTTTTCTTGCCGCAGCAACTCGCGATAGTCCTTGTATTTCTTCGGCTGGTCGCCGGAGAGCTTCGTCACGTTCTCGACGGCGGGGTCCAACTGGTTGTCGTCCACGTCGCACATGGCGACGATTTTGGCCTGCCCGGACTTCATCGCCACGTGGCAGATGTTCATTCCCCACCACCCGGTTCCAATAAGAGCGGCACGGAACTTCTCCGGGGTTTGCCCGAGAAGGGCTGGGAAGTTCCCTGCGGCGAGCCCTGCCAATGCCCCCGCCGTAGCCGTAGACTTGATAAATCTCCGTCGATCCATGAAACACCTCCACTAGCGAGTTGCGCTCAGTACCATCCCCTATGAGGTAACAGAAAAGAAATGAATTCACCTTGGATTTTCTTCATAGCCCCGCCGCGGGGTTCCATTTTACCACCTATGTCACCGGTTGCAGCCTGTTCAGACGCTCAGCGCCGAGGAATTCAGCGGGCCACAGTCGGTACTTTTCTGACTTTGGCCTTTTGATGGAGCATTTCCCGAACAGAAATTCCGCTGTGGCAAGGACAAGTGTTTTTCTGATGGGCGAATGCGCCCCGCATTCATGATGTGTGGTGGGGCGTCGCCGACAAAAACCCTCTCGCTTCTCGAGGCCGCAGACAGCGCCGCGAAGAGCAAACGGCAACAAGAGCTATCTCTGTTGCGGTGCTGTCGGTAGCTGAGAGCCGGAGAAGGACGATACGCTCACGCCGCTGTTTGTGTGCTGCCACCGCCACGGTTCACGACGAACCGGCTCGGTTCGAAGACGCCGGCTGCCCGCAAATTCTTGCGTATTATGACCTCCTTAAGCGCATGCCCAATAATCCCACGGTTTCCTTTTAACCATGCCGTTGCCATAGCACATGGTGCAAGGACTCGGAAGGAGACTTGATCTGCTTAGACAACTCGACATGGAACCGAGAAACAGTTGACACGTTTTGCGATGGTGTTTAGAATGGCGTGGCTGTAGGGGCTTTCTCACGTTCCATCGCACACGGTTCGGCTTGACCCGGAATGGGTTCGCAGCACAATTCGGAGGCGCAGGCTTTGGCGAAACGCTCGCTTAGCCGTCATGTCTTCCTTTTCGCAACCGGGCTACTTGCGGCAGTGACATTTCTTGCCGCCCACAGGCCCCTCTTTGGCCAGCAAGGCTCCGCTCCAAACTCGCCCAGCGCGGCGCAAACGCCAGCCCAATTGAAGGAAAGCAGAAGGGCCCTGGCCACCCGAAGGTTCCTTGGATTGGGAAAGCTCCCGAATCCAAAAGCCGCCGCCGCAGGCGCCAAGATTTTCGCGCAAAGCTGCAGTTTCTGCCACGGGCCCGATGCACGCGGCGCAGAAGGGCCGGACCTTCTGACCTCCGAAATCGTGCTGGACGATAACGCAGGCGAGAAGATCGGCCCGGTGATTCAGCATGGCAGGCTGAGACAGGGGATGCCCGCCTTCGCCTCCCTGACGAAAGAACAACGGTACGACATTGCGGAATTTCTCCACGAGCAGGTCGAACTGGAGGCAAACAGGGGCACCTACAAGGTCCTCAATATCGTGAATGGCAATCCTCACGCTGGAGAACAGTTCTTTAACGGCGCAGGCAGGTGCAGAACCTGCCACTCAGTCACGGGTGATTTGGCACATATCGGATCAAAGCTTTCCCCGGTGGAAATCCAGCAGGATTTGCTCTATCCCCGAATCCAAGACCGGAAGGTGACAGTGACCTTGCCTGACGGGACAAAGATGGCCGGCACGCTCATCCACTTCGACGACTTCAATCTCGTGTTCCAGGATGCGCGGGGAGATTATCATTCGATCGCCATGAGCAAGGGAGTCAAGGTCGATTTGGATGCGGAAGACAAGCTGGCCTTCCATCGCGAGATGCTGGGGAAATTCACGGATTCGGAAATGCACAACCTGACCGCGTATCTGGTGAGTCTGAAATGAAGGTATATCGCATTTTTCCGGCCTTCTTCCTTACGCTGGCTTTGCTGCCGGCCCGATCAAACGCGCAAATGCTGCAACCGCAGGTGCTCCTTCAAAAGGCACCAACAACCGCATGGCCGACTTACAACGGGGATTACTCGGGGCGGCGCTTCAGTCCATTGACGCAGGTCCGAGCGTCCAACGTCCATTCCTTGAAACTGGTTTGGATGTTTCGCAGCGTGGTTCCAGGCGGCATTCGGGGTGGGCTTCCGGTTATCAAATCAACGCCGTTAATGGTGGACGGAATCCTGTACTTCACGGTTCCGAATCACGTCTACGCAATAGACGCGCGCACGGGGCGTGAGCTGTGGCATTACGACTGGGTGGCCCACGGCGGTCATCCCATGAATCGGGGTGTCGGCATGTACGGCGATTGGCTCTATTTCATGTCGACCGATGATTGGATTATCTCTCTGGATGCCAAGACGGGCAAAGAGCGTTGGCGGAAGAAGGTGGCCGACGTCAGAATGCAGTATTTTACGACGACGGCGCCGATGGTCGTCGGAGACCACGTTATTCTCGGCGTCGGCGGCGACGCCATGGACGTCCCCGGCTATTTGGAATCTCGCGACCCGGTCACGGGCGATCTGCAATGGATTTGGTATACCGAGCCCAAGCCGGGCCAGCCAGGATCCAGTACGTGGCCGAACAACGCTGCCATGGAGCATGGCGGCGGCATGCCATGGTTACCCGGAACATATGACAAGCAGCTCAATCTTCTATACTGGGGCACCGGCAACCCGAACCCGGTGATGGCGGGTCAGAGCAGAGAAGGCGCCGACCTGTGGACCTGCACGATCGTTGCTCTGAATCCGGACACCGGGAAGATGGTTTGGTACTTCCAGGGATCTCCGCACGACACCCATGATTGGGATGAGACCGAAACACCCGTCTTGATTAATACGACGATTGATGGAAAGCCCCGAAAACTGCTCGTGCAAGCCGCGCGCAACGGCTATCTCTTTGTACTGGATCGAACGGACGGGAAGAACATCCTCTCCAAGCCTTTCGTTCCCCTTAATTGGTCCAAGGGAGTGGGTGCCAATGGCGAACCCATACCCAACGTGGCGAGCGAGCCGACGGTTGACGGTTCGCTGCTTTCTATCCCTGCCGGAGGCGGGACCAATTGGATGCCTCCAAGCTACAACCCGCAGACCGGCTTGTTCTACGTGAACGCCACAGTCGGCTATAGCGTTTTTTATCTGACGGACCCAAGCAAAAGGCCTGAAGGATACGGGGGTGAAGGGCGCAACTTATGGGCCCAGCATGTGCTGGAAGCGATTGACGTCAAGACAGGCGATATCCGCTGGCGTCACCCATATACGACCGCGGATAGTGTGGGCGGGGGGCTGGGCGGACCGGGAACTCTGACGACGGCTGGCAATCTCTTATTTACGGGGGACTACAACGGAAACTTGATCGCCTATAATGCTGCGAATGGAACGATTTTGTGGCATTTCCCAATGCTGACTTCTCTAAGCAACGGCCCTGAAACGTACATGCTCGACGGGCGCCAATACCTGGTCGCCGGAGCTGGCGATACTCTCTATGTCTTTGCGCTGCCCCGCTGATTTGGTGGTGCCAGACTCGAGATTTGTTCCGGTTTCCTCTATCTCGTCGATCGGCGAGCACGACCCACCTTCTTCTAGACTTTTGCGGTGACTACTTTATTTGATCGAGTAGAAAGCTGTGGTGGCTCAGGACCCAATGCGGCATTTCGCTACCCCGTCTTCCAGGGCACGTTAAGCGAAGAGAACAACTGACAACGGATCCGGCGTGTTCAGCTGGCCGGATGGCTTCAGAACCAGGCGTAGGGGTTCTCGTTTGGGTTTCTTTGGCGTCAACCAGGGAAGAGCGCCGACAGATCGTGACAGGGCAGGAGGTAGTCCAATGAACCTACTCAAGCGCGGGACGCTTTCGCTGTTGGTGGCCGGGGCGATTTTTCTGTTTGCGTCCTTCATATTTGCGCAGTCGGTTTCGACGTCTGGCGGCCATTTGCTTCCGTACAGCGCGAAGTCACCCGACAATTGCTGCATCTACCAACCGCCTCCGGCGGAAGGGCAGAATCCGAATGGTATGCACATTTTTATCTTTGCGGGTTTGAAATCGCATGGGCCAGGTCAGCACGATTATCCACAGTTCTTGGCCGATTGGAGCAAATTTCTTACGGCGCATGGCGCGGTTGTTGACGGAGCGTTACACGCACCTTCGGGGGAGGAACTGGCCCGCACGGACGTCGTTGTGATTTATAAGGGCGATGCCGGTTTTATGACTCCCAAGGAACATGCGGCATTCCTGGCCTACGTCGAGCGCGGTGGCGGCCTGGTGAGTATCCACGATTCACTCTGCGGACCAGACCCCGAGGATATGGCTACGTTCGTCGGGGGTGGCAAGAAACACGGCCAGGTCAATTACACTCTCGGCGCGCCGCTGACCTATGACGTAGTGGATCCATCTTCGCCAATCATGGAAGGGTTTCCCAACGGATTCACGATTTATGATGAGGCTTTCTACCACATGACATGGGCAACTGATCCGAAGATCCATGTTCTGGCGACCGTGAAGATTCCGGACACTCCATCCGCCGTACGGGGCGGAGGTGTGGGACAGGTGGTTCCGCAAATCTGGACCTATGTGCACACGCTTCCCGGCGGTCAGCCGGCCCGGGCCTTTGTCTGGATGCAGGGGCACATTTACGAGAATTTCTCCAACCCGGTGGTTCAGAATATGCTGCTTCGCGGCATCGCATGGGCGGCCAAGCGTCCGGTCGACGAGCTAGTTGATTACAAACCGCACATCACCCCGCGACCCGCCTTTATCCCGATGCGGAGGCAATAGGCAATCGAGGGCAGGCTAGCGACATGACCATTATGAGCAGCTCGCGTCACCTTTCCAAGGAAATGCTGGAGCATTGCTCCCATGCTCGGATGGATGCGAAACGCCGGGCTATCGAGGCACTTTCCAGCACTCCACAGACTGAGCAAACAGGCCAGATTCTAAGTGAAATGACGCAGAGTGACGTCACAGACGACGCCAGAAATGCCGCATTGCAACCCGCCACAAAGCAGTAATCTATTGAAAACGTTGGTGGGCCTGAGGGGATTCGAACCCTTGCCCCCTGGTTGCTAAGCATAAGAATCGATTTGCAGAGTCTTGCCAGGGCCGACGCCAAACCGGGGGAATCAGGAAGTTGCAGGACAACCAATGCAAATCCGCCTTGCCGCGAAGCGCACCCTTCTTGCTGCAATTCTCCCCGGTTTTCCGAAAGTTGTATCACATTTCTATCACAGTGATTAACCATACCAGTCCAAGCGCCTGGCTGAATCTTCTCTCTGCGGTTTGCGTTATATCATGAACCAGAAGCTTTTCGAATCATACGAGAATCGCTGGCGACCGTTGTTGCATGCGATCACGCCGCCCAACCCAACTGAACTCCGCATCTTCATCCTCTGCCGGTCCCCCTCTCCACTGAATTGGCGAGCCGCTCAGGCAGTGTTGTCGTGGTATCATCCGGCCACGGTAAGATTCATGGGCAGGTAATCAGAATGCGTAAACAAGCCGATCATGTTCCAGACGCGCGTATGCGATTCTGGCGCGCTCCTTGCCTTCTCCGGCAATCTCCCACGCTTTGCCGCTCCTGACCAGCCTCATCTGATTCCTCTGCCGCCACCAGTCATTCATTTCCGCCGGCAGGGCGATCCAGAGGCCGGCGGCTTCCCGCAAAGCCGAAAGGCGGCGGAGCAGGCCCTTGTAAACACGCTGTTCGCGTTCCCTGACGATATAATCCGGATGAACAATTACGTTGATTAGACCATGCTTCTCACGAATCGCATGCATCTGCCTCTCCCAGAGGTCAACCCCGTAATGACGCAAAATGTTGAAGAGAGAATAATCCTGAATCAGGGTCACTGGAATTTCCAGCATGTTCCCGATGAAGTAAGGGAAAGTCGTACAGCACCCGCCCCGCTGAGGATCAAGATGGGCAACATTGGGAACGGACATGTCATATTCAAAATGCAACAAGCGAATCCAATCGATATTCCGGTAGAGAACTCCGGATCGAAATCCCCGAGAGCCGAATTTCTCCCGGTACTTGTCAATCTCCACGGCTCTCCGTCCGAATTCCTCATAATCCACGAACAGGTTGCCGTCATGACTGAGGTCGTGGACATTGACCTCGAACCCGCGGCCCCGAATCCCCTCCAGATAGGACATCGGAACCTCGTAACGGCTCTCAGGAATGACCTGGAATGAAGACCTGATGCCGTATGAATCATCGATATCCATCAGACGCTCACAGAAATCCCTCCCAACTACCGTCTCAACATCATGGGTCACCACCGCGCAGGCCTGCGCACCATCAGGCCAGAACCAGATAAAAGGCACCTCGCTCACGCCCAGCGCCTTCATGCTCAAACGTAAGGCCGCTTCCATGGTCGATTCAACGCTTGTATCCACCGGCCAGCGCGGAAACTCCCGCTTCTCCCAATCCCGCAGGTAGAACCTTTGCAGATGCCGGCGCAGGGAGACCGGCATCACGGGCCGGAGGGTGTAGTAAGCCGCCCGCACCGGTCGCGGAAGCCTCTTGCTCTGCCCGCCGCCGTTCCCGCTCCGCACGTAGATCTCGTAACGGAGGGCCCAGACGCTTTCGGCAATATCGAATGGCAGGGTTACGCCGCCATGCCCCAGCCTCGAGTGCAATAGGGCGTCATTCAAGCTCCTGCCCGCGTCATGGGAAGGCGAGAA
Source organism: Terriglobia bacterium (assembly GCA_046705285.1). GTDB lineage: Bacteria > Acidobacteriota > Terriglobia > UBA7540 > UBA7540 > SCRD01. The sequence continues at coordinate 157 of JBJKQK010000065.1, read as the reverse complement.
GGCCGAAGCCCTCCCGTAGCAGACCAATTCGGGACCAAATTTGAAGAACCCCGCGCGCTCCGACAAACCGCCCTGCACAGCCACACGCACATACTCTTCCGGGCACCGGAAGTGATCAATGATCACCTCGTTCGACGGATTCACGCCGGGCAGATCC
>JBJKQK010000064.1:0-3657 GCA_046705285.1 Terriglobia bacterium | reverse complement strand
TACCAAGCACCCCTAAAATTCAGGAATGGCCTCCATCGGAAAGAAGCTCCACCACTATGTGCCCCGGTTCTACATCAAGGCATGGGCCCAAGATGATCTGGTCTACTGTCTCCGGAACGGTAAGATCTTACACACCAACGTCCGGAACGTGGCGGCGGAGAATTACTTCTATCGTCTTTGTGAATTGAGCGCGAGAGACATTGCGTTTGTTCGTGAGATTGCGATTGCGGGCTCTCCCAAGACTCTAAAACCTTACCCTGAGCGTCTGCTCCGTGTCCTTTCGCTTGGGTATTCCGGGGCATCGTGATGGCGATTACGAGATGATTGTGATGGCCTATTCCGAAATTATCGTGATGGTGATTCCAGGGGCATCGTGATGGCGATTCCGGGGATCGTAATAATCATTCCGGGGTGAGCCATAGCCTGTCCGGTTTGGGGCTGGTCGGTTCTTGACCGGCGTGTCGGGAGAACGGTCAGGATTCACCCTGGCAGAGCTGGTTAGGGCGAACGACGCTGGACAACAGTCGGGCAATGGAAGTTCCTCTGAAACGAGGAGGAATTCACATTGCCGAGACAAGAGTTGTCCATGCGAAAATTAAAAGAACTGCTAAGGCTCCGGTTTGAGTTAGGTCTGAGCCAAGACCAGATCGCTCGCAGTTGTTCGATCTCCCAAGGCGCGGTCTCCAAATATCTGAAACGAGCGCAGGCGGCGGGCGTCAGTTGGCCGCTGCCCGAGGGTTGGGATGAGGCGCGGTTGGAAGAGGCACTGTTCGGGCATCGCCCGCGCCGCGTCTATGAAACCTGCCGGCCGACGCCCGACTTTGCGACCCTTCACCAGGAACTGCAATCCCATCGTCACCTGACCCTGCAACTGCTGTGGGAGGAATACCGCCAGGACCACCCCGATGGCTATGGCTACAGCCGCTTCTGCGAGCTCTACCGTCGCTGGTGCCGCCATCTGGATGTTGTGCTGCGTCAGGAGCATAAGGCCGGCGAGAAGCTCTTCGTGGATTATGCCGGGGACACGATCGCCGTCCACGACCCTCAGAGTGGGCTCGCACGTCAGGCCTCGATCTTCGTTGCCGTCCTGGGGGCCAGCAACTACACCTATGCCGAAGCCACCTGGAGCCAGAGCCTGGAAGACTGGCTCGGCGCCCACATCCGCACCTTCGAATTCCTGGGGGGTTGTCCAAAGCTGGTCGTCCCCGACAATACCAAGAGCGGCGTCCGCCGCGCCTGCCGCTACGAGCCTGACCTGAACCGCACTTATCATGAGCTGGCCATGCACTACGGCGTGGGAGTGCTGCCGGCGCGGCCCTACAAACCCCGGGACAAGTCCAAGGCGGAAAATGGGGTGCTTCTGGCGGAACGCTGGGTGGTTGCCGCGCTCCGCCATCGCCGTTTCTTCAGTCTTGCGGAACTCAACGAGGCGATTCGCGAACTGCTGGAGAAGCTCAACCAGCGGCCGTTCCGCAAGCGCTCCGGTTCGCGTGCCACGCAGTTTGCCGAGGTGGATCGGTCGGCACTTCAGCTGCTCCCTGCCGAACGCTTTCAGCTTCATCACTGGGCTCAGGCACGTGTCAACATCGACTACCACATCCAGTTCGACCGCCACTTCTACAGTGTCCCTTATACGCTCACCGGCCAACTCGTGGAGATTCGCTCCACGGCGACCACGATCGAGATTTTTCACCGCGGCCAGCGCGTGGCTTCCCATGCGCGCAGCCACCAACCCTATCAGGCCACCACCGTGAACGCCCATCGTCCGAAGAGCCATCAGCAGCACTTGGCCTGGCCGCCCTCGCGCCTGCTGAACTGGGCGAAAACCGTGGGGCCGGCCACCGCGCAGTTGTTCGCCGAGATTCTCAAAAGCAAGCCTCATCCGGAGATGGGCTATCGGTCCTGTCTGGGCATTTTGCGACTGGGCCAACGCTATGCGACCGAGCGCCTGGAGGCGGCATCCCAGCGGGCGGTCATGACCGGAGCCTGTTCCTATCACAGCGTGAAGTCGATTCTGGAGCGCGGGCTCGACCGCCAGGCGCTGCAAATGCCGCCTGCCTTGCCTCCCCTCGCACACGAGAATCTCCGCGGCGCCTCGTATTTCGATCCCTCGTCCCGCTCGTCGGGACCTGAACTCTCACTCGATTCCGCAAAGGAGGATGAATGCTAAATCAACCCACTTTGGAAAAACTTGAGACCTTACGTTTGCAGGGCATGGCCGAGGCCTTTCGGTCGCAGTCCGATCCGGCTCAACGCGACAGTCTCGCCGCTCTGAACTTCGAGGAACGCTTCGCCCTGCTGGTCGATCAGGAGTGGATCTGGCGGCGGAACCGCGCCTTGGCACGCCGCCTCACCCAAGCCAAATTCCGCTATCGCGCCTCGGTCGAGGACATTGACTTCCGCACGCCCCGCGGTCTCGACCGCTCGTTGGTTCGCTCGTTGACCCAAAACTCCTCCTGGGTCGTTGAGCATCAGAACATTTTCCTGCTAGGCCCCTGTGGGGTCGGAAAGAGCTGGCTCGCCTGCGCCCTGGCCGAAAAAGCTTGCCGGGACGGTTTCAGCGCCTTCTTCATCCGTGCTCCCAAACTGTTTCGCGAGTTGGCCCTAGCCCGTGCCGACGGCAGCCTGGGAACCCATCTGGCGCGGCTGGCCCGCATCGACGTGCTGATCGTGGATGATTGGGCGCATGCCCCGCTCGGGGACAGTGAGAGGCGGGACTTCCTGGAAATCTGCGAGGATCGCTATCAGAACCGCTCGACCCTTTTGACCAGCCAACTCCCCGTGGCCAAGTGGCACGAGCAGATCGGGGACCCGACCTTGGCCGACAGCATTCTCGACCGGCTGGTGCATAACGCTCACCGCATCGAGATGCACGGCGAGTCGATGCGCAAAGAGCGCGGCGGGAAAAAAGCCTGAGCCGAAAAAAGGGGGGATACCACGGGTCGAGGGAGCGCCCGATCCTTGATCCTGGTCATCCTGGTGCAAGATTTTTGGAGGGAGAGATCAGATTTTGGCCAACAACCAAAAAGAGCCGGAGAAGAGCGAACCCGGGCGGCGCGGACGCACCGCCTGCGTCGCGGCGCTCCGAGAACGGCGAGATAAATGCGCCGTGGAAATGCCGCCCCGTGGAATGCGTGGAAAACTCCAAAACCAGTTTTCCACCCTTTCCACCGGGCTTGGAAATCCAGCCAAAAACCAAAACGCCGGATTTCCACATTTCCACCGCGCCGACGGCGGATCTACATCGACAAGAAAGGACGAAATGAAGCCCAAACCAAATTTCGGTTGACCAATTCAGATCAGTTCACGCACCATATAAATGCCAGCGTCGCTTCGCTCCGATCGTGATGATTATTACGTCCCGGAATATACCATCACGATAAATTCGGAATCGCCCATCACTATCACCGGAATCCCCACGCGCAGATTCCGCCGCAAGTTCCGTATGGGGAGCTCAATGACAAAGTGCAGGGTTGGAGTCATGGCCATGCCACTGGCCGGCGACAATTGGTTCGCACCTGCAGAACCCGTACCGCCCAGCCCCCGGAGGGGGCAAAAGAATCCAGCCCATGGCGCAAGCCAAATATGCGTTAACCTAAGAATGCCATTCAAATCGCTTACGCTTTCGCGGCGTTGCGGCCAGCGCTTTGCTGATCA
>JBJKQK010000063.1:0-21499 GCA_046705285.1 Terriglobia bacterium | reverse complement strand
AACTCAATTCCCTGCTCCCGAGCGTAGGATTCCAGGGCGCTGAAGTTGGGGACAATCAGCGAGCCGACAAACTTTCTTGCATCGCCCAGCACCACGAGCTGCGTGACATAGCGGTGTCCCTGAAAGAGATTTTCCAGTTTCTCGGGTGAAACGTACTTGCCGCCGGAAGTCTTGAAAAGATTCTTCTTGCGACCGGTGATCGAAAGGAAACCGTCGGCATCAAGCGCGCCCAGGTCGCCGGTGTGAAACCAGCCGTCAGTGAAGGCCTCGCCGTTCCGCTCCTCCTGGTGATAGTAACCCGGCGTCACGTTGGGCCCACGGACAAGAATTTCACGCCCGGTACCGCCCCGGCTGTCCTCAACCTCTCCTCCCAGCCTGACCTCCACGCCGGGAATCACAGGGCCCACGGTGCCCAGTTTCACGGAGCCGGGATAGTTGACGGCGATTACCGGTGAGGTTTCCGTCAAACCGTAACCCTCATAAATTGGAATTCCGATAGCGAAGAAGAATTCCGCCAGCTCGCGACCAAGAGGCGCTGAGCCGGAAATCAGCAGGCGCAGCCGCCCGCCCATCTGCGAACGGATCTTGGAGTAAACCACCTTTTCTGCCAGTGCGCGCTTCAAGCGCAAGCCCGCTGGAACGGCGCGGCCTGCCACATCGTATGGAAAACAGGTCTTACCCGTGCAGAGCGCCCACGCGAACAACTTCTGCTTGGAAGAAGGAAGTTGCCGAACTTCTTCGACAATCTTTTCGCGGATTTTCTCCACCAGCCTGGGCACAACCGCCATCAGCGTAGGCCGGACTTCACGCAAATTCTGTGGCAACGTGTCATAACTTTCCGCGTAGGCGATGGAGACTCCCTGCGCCATGTAATAGAAGTCGATCATGCGCTCAAAGATGTGGGCAAGCGGCAGGAACGCCATGCTGACGTCATGCGATCCGAAATCAAACAGGTGATCACAAGCCTGAATGTTTGAAACGATGTTGGCGTGGGTCAGCACAACGCCCTTGAACGCACCAGTGGTCCCGGAAGTGTAAACGATAGTTGCAAGATCCTGCGGCCGGATGCCCAGCGCTTGCGCCTTGAAAGATTCAACGGGATCTGTTCCGGCAGCGCCTTCCCGTACGGCCAGCTCTTTCCAGCAATGGACATCTGGAAATTCCCCCGGCGCCGAATCCATGGCGGCAACAAAACTCAGCTCAGGCAAGCCGGACCGCACGGCCAGAACTTTCTTAAGCTGGTCACGGGTGGAAACCACGATTCCTTTTGCTCCGGAATCATGCAGGATGAACTCAACGTCGCCTTCGAGGAGTGTGGAGTAAAGAGGAACCGTAACGGCCCCAAGTCCCAGAATGGTGTAATCGGTGAGCGCCCACTCCAGGCGATTTTCCGAGAGCAGAGCGACGCGGTCGCCCCGGCCGACGCCCAGCTCACCAAGTGCCTGTGCCAGCGCCGCAACTTTCGTGAGCACCTCACGCGAAGCGATCCCGCGATATTGACCTCCCGTCTTGCGGAGGAAGGCATCATGCTTCTGATGTTCTCCCATTGCCTGAAGAAACAGCTCATTAATTGTCCGATACGATTTCGATTTCATGAGCTTCCACGCCCCGGTTGCCACAAAACCTGGCGAAGAAGATTCTAGCACAGACACAGCAACAGTCATGCAAAGGCCGAGCAAACGACGACCCACCAGCCATCTCGTCGGCCGTGCTGGAAAGATGCATTAACGACTCATCGCCCCGCACGGCCTTTTTCTCCGTTGAATTATCGACTAAGATTCAGCAAGAGAAAAAACGGCATGGGCCAATTAAGAAAAGCCGACGAGGACAAAGCCGAGGTCATGGGCAAGAGCTATCAGCCCATTCGTGCTCCTCGCGGATCGCACCTTACCTGCCAGGGGTGGTCGCAGGAAGCGGCCTTCCGCATGTTAATGAATTCCCTCGATCAGGAAGTCGCCGAACAGCCTCGCGAAATGATCGCCTGCGGAGCCACGCGAAAAGTCCTTCGCGATTGGGATTGCTATCACACAACCGTCGAGGCCCTTAAAATTCTTGCGAGCGGTGAAACGCTTCTCGTCCGATCTGGAAAACCAGCCGCTGTTCATGAAACGAATGAAGACGCCCCACGCGTGCTGATTGTGAATTCGCGCCTGGCAGTCAGGTCCCGGGCCGGAGACACGCCGCATGCAGGCGAACTACCTGGACCTGCCATGCCGTCACAGGCCGCCGCAGCAAGTTGGACTTATGTAGGCACGCAGGGAGAACTGCCGACCGCATTCCAAACTCTTGATGGTGTCAGCCGGAAGCACTTTGGGGGAAGCCTGGCCGGCAAGCTGATCGTCTCCGGTGGAATGGGCGCTGCCGGTGGCGCGTTCTCGCTTGCCGCCGGGCTGATCGGCGCCGCATTTCTGGGCGTCGAGGTTGATGAAGAGAGAATCAAACGCCGCATCCGCGCGGGCTATTGCGACTACTGCGTCAACACCCTGGACGAGGCCCTTCGCATCCTCAAGAACGCCGTGCGGCAGAATCACAGTGTTTCAGTCGGGTTGGTCGGAAACTGCGCGGAGGTTATTCCGGAACTAGCCAGCCGGGGCGTTGTTCCCGACATCCTGACAGACCAGACCAGCGCTCACGATCTCTTGATGGGCTACATCCCTTCCGGATTGAATGCTGAAGGAGCCGATAGACTTCGGCGTGAAAATCCCAAAGAATATCTGACACGCGCCCGTGACTCGATTGTCCGGCACTTCAGCGGAATGCTGGCGCTTCAACGATTCGGGTCTGTCGTTTTCGAGTTTGGCAACAATATTCGAGCCGCAGCGTGCGAATATGGGATCGAAGAGATCTTTTCAATTCCAGACTTCGCAGAGGCTTACCTACAGCCGCTGTTGCGTAAGGGCCTGACTCCCGTTCGCTGGGTAGCCCTTTCCGGCGAATCTGGAGATATTCGCCGATTCGACGACCTGGCTCTCAAACTCTTTCCTGACGACGACATCCTGCTTCGGTGGATTCCATTGGCGAGAAAGTACTTAAAATTCCAAGGCCTCCCAGCTCGAGTCTGCTGGATGGGGCCGGAAACACGAATTGTAATGGGGGAGCACATGAACCGGCTTGTCGCCGAAGGTGCGCTCAAGGCACCCATCGCGATTGCGCTGGACCAGGCGGCAGGCAGGTCGGAAGCTTTATCCCATCAAGAGGCTGAAGCAAAGAAAGACAAGAGTGAGGCGACCAGCAGTCTGCTCGTCCCGGCTGCGCTGCTCGACAAAGCTTCCGGGGCAAGCTGGATCTCACTCGAATCCGGAGCGGATCATAACCAGATAACCGTGGCCCTGGTCGCCGACGGCACCTCGAAAGCGGCAAAAGCCATTCCGAGGATTCTGGAAAATGACTACGCTGTTACCCTTGCCCGGCTGGGCACGGCAGGCCTCTAGAACCCTCGGGCCGTCCCCCACCGGTCTCCCCGCACTCGTGCCTGAAATGCCGTGAGCCTTTCGCAGCGCAGAACCTTTAGCTTTTTTTGGACGTAACCGCAAAAAAAGCAGCTGGCACCTGCTCAACTTTCTTGCTTTTGCATTTCGGGCAAGCTGGATGGGCCTTTCCGTATTCAGCTATGCTCAGAATCAAGGTGAAGCGCTTTTTGCACTCTTTGCAGATGTACTCGTAGCTCGGCATCGAGTTTCACCTCCGGCTGTGATTCTAAGCAAATTATAGCAAAACCCTCTCCTGCATCACATGCCTTCCAAAGGTCGACCAATCTGAAGCCAGATGGATTGCCAAAGCACTCCACAACGCGTGATGTGTTTGATATGCAGGAATTTGCCAGCGACTCCTCGTTGCGTTCTATGCTAAATTTCTCGTGTGCAAACCATCGTGGAATGCATCCCGAATTTCAGCGAGGGTAGCGACAGGCGGAAGATCGAATCGATCATTCAGGCTCTGCTTGCCGGCCCTGACGTCCACCTGCTCGGAACCCAGATGGATGCTGATCACAATCGCAGTGTCGTAACATTCGTGGGAACCCATGAAAGCGTGGGAGAGGCAGCATTGCGGGCGATCGGCCGCGCCGCTGAACTCATCGATCTGAATGATCACCGGGGCGTGCATCCGAGAATGGGCGCTACGGACGTCGTGCCGTTCGTGCCAATCAAGAGCGTCAATCTGCATGACTGCGTGGAGATTGCCCGCTGGGTGGCTGAGGAAACGTGGCGGCGATTTCGCATCCCGGCTTATCTTTACGAGGCGGCAGCACAAAAGCCCGGGCGAAAGAATCTCGAATACGTGCGCCAAGGACAGTTTGAACGGCTGCGAGAGGAAGTCCGGCGGAATCCAGACCGCCGGCCAGATTTCGGTGACGCCGATCTCCACCCGACAGCGGGAGCCACGGCCATCGGCGCCCGCAACTTTCTGATTGCTTACAACATCAACCTGAGCACCACCAACCTCAATCTGGCAAAGTCCATTGCCAGAAGGATACGTGCTTCGGATGGAGGTTTCCCGGCTGTGAAGGCGATCGGCGTGGAACTGAAAGCGCTCGGCCTTGTTCAGGTTTCGATGAATCTGACCGACTTTGAAACCACTTCGATCGGAAAGGTCTTTGATGCAGTGGCCGCAGAAGCGGCCCGGGCAGGCGTTGCCATCGAGGGCAGCGAGATTGTCGGCCTTGTGCCGCGCAGGGCCATTGATGACAACACGGCTCGCCACGTCAAACTGCGAAACTTCAGTCCCGATATGATTCTCGAAAACCGGATCGGGCAGGTCCTCGCTGAAGCGCGAAAATCTCAATAGCGACTGGCCTTTTGCGTTTTCAAATTCAATTGCTGCAACAGCCTTTAAGAGCCTTTCCTATGCCGCCGCACGCCTGACGGTCGGCAACCGCGCACGCCGCAACATCCCGGGCAATATGCCACAGGTGGCGTGACCGTCAGGGAATGCCATATTGGTTAGCCTCAAGGTTGACACGCACATTTCCCGGTTGACAGCTGCCGGGCAAAGCGTATTAACTATAGTTTATTCGGTCAGCCAATCTGCAGTAAACAACAGTCACGAGCTGAACTCTGATATGGATCGTCCCCAGGATAAAACCGGTAAGTCGCCTCCTCAAACTGCCGGCACCAATAACATATCGATTGAAGTAAGCCAGCCCCCATCCAGCCGCGGCCTTTCTCTTGAGGGGCTGCACGGGTCTGTGGAGGTACCATCTGAGAAGGCAGGCTTCTGGCGGCACTGGTGGGCTTTTGTCGGCCCGGCGATTCTGGTCAGCGTCGGATACATGGACCCCGGCAACTGGGGCACCGATCTGGCAGGTGGAGCGCAGTACAAGTATGAACTGCTCTGGGTCGTCGCGTTCGCCAGTCTGATGGCCATCTTTCTGCAGATCATTGCCGCCCGCCTCGGCGTGGTCACCGGCATGGACCTTGCCCAATGCTGTCGTGAATGGTATCCACGCTGGACTCGCGTACCCAACTGGCTCCTGAGCGAACTCGCCATCGGCGCCACTGATCTGGCAGAATTACTGGGCAGCGCCGTCGCGCTCAACCTCCTTTTTGGGATTCCTCTTCTATGGGCGGTGATCATCACGGGATTTGATGTCCTGATGTTGCTCGCTTTACAGCGCTTCGGCATGCGAACCATCGAAGCAGTGGTCCTGCTCCTGGTAGCGACGATGGCCGTAAGCTACTACATCGAGATTTTTGTCCTTCCGCAGACTCGCCCCAGCCTGATAGAAATGGGGGATTCGTTCCTGCACCCCGGGCTCTCGCACAGCGGCATGGTCGTGCTGGCCATCGGCATTATTGGCGCCACCGTAATGCCTCACAATCTCTATCTCCACACGGCCCTGGTGCAGAGCCGCAAACTTCAGAAAGACGATGCTTCCATCCGTAGCGGCATTCGGTTCAATACGATTGACGCCTCCGTAGCACTGTCGATTGCTTTCTTTGTCAACGCGGCTATCCTGGTGCTGGCTGCTCTGGTCTTTTTCGGCAAGACCAGCGTGATGGTCCCGGGTGGACGGCTGATCGAATTCAGCCCGGACACTGACTGGATCCGCGTTGCCTATCTAACCTTGGCTCCACTGCTGGGGGCCGCTGTGGCCAGTACGATATTTGCGGTGGCATTGCTGGCCAGCGGACAAAGCAGCACGATCACTGGCACACTGGCCGGGCAGGTAGTAATGGAAGGGTTCATGCATTGGAGGATCCGGCCCTGGTTGCGGCGGCTCATCACTCGCACTCTGGCCATTATCCCGGCCATCCTGATCATCGGGATTCGTGGAGGCAGCAGCGTCACTGACTTGCTCGTCCTCAGCCAGGTCGTGCTCGCTTTGCAGCTTCCTTTTGCCATGTTTCCTTTGCTACACTTCACAAGTTCCCGCAAGCGCATGGGTAAGTGGCGAAATGGCTGGTTTCTCATGCTCGCTGGCTGGGGCAGTGCGCTGCTCATCACCGCCATGGATGTCTACGGCTTGCCGGCGGCACTTAAGAGTGCCTGGATCGTCATTGTCGGCCACTGATGCGCGAGGGTGACGCCCAGCCCTCGGAGAGGACGCCGTGTACAACAAGATTCTGGTGACCCTGGACACTACTCCGACCGACCGGGCCATCATCCAACACGTCAAAGCCCTGGCCAGGATCATGGACAGCCACGTGGTGCTGCTGCACGTTGCTGACGGCTGGGCCGCGCGCATGTATGGCCCTGACGCCGTGAGTCCCGAAGTCGCTGAAGACAAGGCGTACCTGGAAAAAGTGCAAGCCGAATTCCAGACGGAAGGCATTCCTGCCGAGGCGGCGCTGGCGTACGGCGATCCGTCGAACGAAATCGTCAGGTGGGTTCAGGAAAAGGGTTGTGACCTGGTCGCCATGAGCACCCATGGACACAGATTCATTAAGGACTTGTTTCTGGGGACAACCGCGCCCCGGGTGCAGCATCGGATCAGTGTTCCTGTGCTCCTGCTTCGTGCCAAGTGACACCGGTCCCGGTTATGCCCCCTTATGATTTTGTGGCGACTGGCTTCAGCCCGGAAGACCTCTGCCGGTGTTGGAAGTGGCTGGCTTTCCCGGATAAATCCAGTTAGTGTTGAAGCAGAGCGCTGCCTCTTGGGATTAACACTCCATGATGATAAAAGGCTGTGCAACTCCGGATGGAACTCAGCGCTGTCGCCAACGTTTCGCGAATGACCTGCCCGGCTGTTATCGCCAGGCGCAGGGGCTCTGGATATCCTCCATCGGCATGGGGACTTACCTTGGCGATCCGGCGCAGGAGGTAGATGATCAATACGCTGAAACCGTCGTGTTGGCGGCCCGAAACGGCATCAACGTATTCGACACGGCCGTCAATTACCGCAACATGCACAGCGAGCGCGCAGTGGGCAGGGGCATCGCCGAACTGACTTCGTCAGGGACTGCCGAACGTGATGAGATCTTCCTGGCAACCAAAGGCGGCTTCCTCAGCTACGATGGCACAGTGCCGGACGATCCCGCGGCTTATTTCCAGGAGAAGCTGATCCGGACCGGCCTGGTGCAGCCGGAGGAAATTGTGGCCGGGTGCCACACCCTGGCGCCACGTTATCTGGCCAGTCAAATCGACATCAGCCGCGCCAACCTCGGCGTCGAGACCATTGACCTCTATTATCTCCACAACCCCGAAACCCAGCTTCGCGAGGTCTCGCGGGTCGAGTTCCTCCGGCGCCTCCGCCACGCCGTGAGCGGGCTTGAACAGGCGGTTGCCGATGGCAAGATTCGCAGGTATGGGGCCGCCACCTGGAATGGCTTCCGCGTATCGGAGGATTCTCAGGAGGCGATCTCGCTGGAAGAGATGCTCGGTGTGGCAAGAGAAGTTGGAGGGCTAAAGCATCATTTCGCGGCGGTTCAGCTTCCGTTCAACGTCGCCATGCCCGAAGCGCTGGCCAGGAATACCCAAACCATGAATGGCCGCAAAGTCCCCCTTCTTCATGTGGCGAGGGAACATGGGTTGATGGTATTTTCCAGCGCCAGCCTGCTGCAAGGCCACCTTGCCGGGAGATTGCCGGCTGGTCTGCAGCAGTGGATCCCTGGCCTTGCGACCGATGTGCAGCGGGCGATCCAATTTGTTCGATCCACTCCGGGAATCACCTGTGCCCTGGTTGGAATGACCAGGCGCAAACATCTTGAAGAAAACATCGCAACAGGCCGCGTGCCGCCGCTCCCGCTCGCTGAATACCGCAGAATATTTCAAAAGCAATAGCAGGAATTGGGCCGCTTCCGCCTGCAGGAATCCAGGGACTCACGCACGGCAGGGGTCTTGCGATTCAGCAACAGATGCAGGTAACCGCACGGGAACATTCACAATCCTTCCGCCAAACTTGACAGCCAGCAACCTTTCCGTTAGTTTGCAATCTGGTTTCAGCTCTTGACATGCCACTAGCGAGAGGGAACATTGGCTGCAAAACCGATCATTACGATCACAACGGATTTCGGCGAAAACGACCATTATGTGGGGGTCATGAAAGGTGTGATGCTGGGCATCAATCCCGACGCCGTTATTGTTGACATCAACCATCAGGTGCATTCGTACGACATCTTTGACGCCGCCTACAGCCTTGACCAGAGTTATCACTACTTCCCACCGGGAACCGTCCATCTGGTGGTGGTCGATCCCGGCGTTGGAACGGAACGGCGTCCCATTGTCGTGCAGACAAAGGATTACAGATTTGTAGCTCCGGACAACGGCGTGCTCTCGCTTGTTTACGAGCGGGAGGAGAAGGTTGAAGTTCGCCACGTAACCGCCGAGCATTTTTCCCTTAAGCCCGTTAGCCACACTTTCCATGGCAGGGATATTTTTGCGCCCGTGGCGGCGTGGCTCAGCAGGGGGATGGAACTGCAGAAATTCGGTGGCGTGCTTTCCGATTACGCAAGGTTCACATCACTTCGTCCCAAGAGGGTAAATGACACACTTCTCAAGGGTGTCGCCATCAAAGTGGACAAATTTGGGAACGTCATCACCAACATTCGACCCGACGATGTCCCGCAGCTTTTCGGCGGCAACCCACCGCCGTTCCGCATCACCATCAGCGGGCATGAGATTACACGCCTCAGTGAATCCTTTGCGGCCGGGCAACCGTCAGAACTTTTTGCCATTGTCGGAAGTTCTGGATTTCTGGAAATCTGCACTAATCGCGGGTCTGCCGCAAGGGCTTTGAACGTGAACCGGGGAGCGGAGGTAGAAGTGGTTTTAGGAAATGCCCCGGCCCCGGGCGCCTGAGGAATTCCCGGCAGAACTATCCTGAACTCCCCTTTGACCGCACCGGAACAACCTTGGGGCGCGCGCCCTTGCTGCCGAGCTTCTCGATCTTCACTTTCGCCACGCGCAATCCGTCCATATCAACTACCGTATAGACCCGGCCTTCGTAAGCAAAGCTTTCGCCGCCCTTGGGGATTTTGCCGAGGCAGTCCAACACAAACCCGGCCAGTGTCTCATACCCTTCGCCCCGCGGAAGCACCAGGTCATAGTCGTCCGCCAACTCGCGCAGGTTGAGCGCGGCATCCACCACCAGAACGTGCTCGCCCAGTTTCGTGATGGCCGCCTCTTCCCGGTCATACTCATCCTGGATTTCACCCACAATCTGTTCCAGCACGTCCTCGATGGTCACCAGGCCAACAAACGTCCCGAACTCGTCCACCACCAGAGCAAGGTGTGCGTGGAGCCGGCGGGCTTCGTCCAGGAATTTGATCAGGGGCATCGTCTCAGGGACAATCATAGGCGGATGCAGCAGCGATGCCAGATCGAGAGGTTCGGTAAGCGGAATATGATGCCGAAGACGGTCCAGCGTAACGCCCAGCAAGTCGCGCGCATAAAGGACTCCGGTGATACGGTCGGGCGAGCCTTCATAGATGGGAACGCGCGAATGTTGGTCTCTGACGATGCTGTCCAGGATGAAATGGAGGTCTTTGCTAAGAGGCAATGATGTGATCTGGTTCCTCGGGACCATGATCTCCCTGACCAGGGCGCGGTGAAGATCGAAAACGCTGCGGATCATCTCCTCCTGTTCTTCACCCAGGAGGCCGCGCTTGCGCACGCCGGTCACAATCAGTTCCACTTCCTCCAGGCTGTGCATCTCGCCGTGTCCAACGGAGGCTGTAACCCCAACCACCTTTGTCACCGCGCTGGCCAGCCGGTCCATCACCAGCACCGGGTAATGTACCACGCGCATGAACACGCTCAGGGGCAGCGAGAAAACCAGAGCAACTCTTTCGGCGCGCTCATAGCCAATCGTTTTCGGCGCAAGCTCGCCCAGAACCATCAGCAGCCCTGTAATCAGCAGGAAAGCAATCACCGTGGCCGTCCCGTGTGAAAGCAGACCGGCAAAATGCTGCAGATGGCCCGCGAGAAACTCGCGGATGTCCGCCGCCAGCATCGATTCTCCCTGCCAGCCCAGCAGCAGGCTTGCCGCGGTCACCCCCAATTGCAGTCCGGAGAATAAACGGCTGGGGAACATCAGAAGCTTCTGCACCAGGATTGCGCGCGAATTGCCCATCCGCACGAGTTGCTGCAAACGGCTGCGCCTGACGCTCAACAATGAATACTCGGCCGCCACGAAAAATGCGTTTGCGGCAATCAAGGCGAGGATCAGCACGCCATCGAAGAATAGGCTCATGGGAGGATCCCTGCCCTGCATTCTAGCCTGAAATCCGGTCGCAAAGAAAAGCCTCTTTCAAAATGGTGCAGAATAGGAGGGTGTCGCCGGTTCTGCTAGAATGGGGGAGATGCACAACGACATCGTGGCAGTTGTTGAAAATCGGCCGTTAAGCGGCGGCCATTTCCTTCTGGACCTGTACTCTCCAAGGCAAGCCCGGGCCACACGGCCTGGACAGTTTGCCATGGTGCGTCTGCTCGACCATTCGGACGTCCTGCTGCGCCGCCCCATGAGCATTTACGATCTCATCCCTCACCATCTTGCAGGTGGACAATCCGAAAACGGTGCATCACCGGAAGTCATTCGGCTCCTATACAAGATTGTCGGCCGCGGTACGCGATTGATGGGGCTGCTGAAGCCCGGCGATCAGGTGGAGTTGCTGGCGCCGCTCGGCCATGGCTTCTTCGAAGAAGAATACCTGCCGGAGGCCCGGACTGCGGACGAAGTCCTTCACGTCGCGGGCGGGATCGGCATCGCGGCGCTGTTGCTCCCGGCGCGCCAGATTGACAAAGCAGGCCTTCGCCAGCGGCTTTTTTTCGGCGGCCGGACGCACGACGACCTTGTGGGTTTCGGCGATTTCGAGAGTCATGTCAAGGAAGTCATCCTGGCCACCGAAAACGGGTCAACGGGCTACCAGGGATTCGTGACCGGAGCGCTGGAAGAATACCTTGTGAGCCATCCAAAGAGCAAGTTCTTGCTGATGGCGTGCGGTCCCTGGGCGATGCTCCGCGCCACGGTCGATCTCGCACAACGGTTCGGCCAGCCGTGCCTGGTTTCGATGGAAAACCGCATGGGATGTGGCCTGGGCGTGTGCCTGGGATGTTCGATTCGCGTGGAAGGAACCGGCCACGCGGCGTACGAGCGAGTCTGCACCGAGGGCCCGGTGTTTCGGGCTGAAAAGGTGATCTGGGAACGGGAAGAATTCTCCAGGATTTAGGCGCATGGCGAACAAATCAAAACAGGAGCGGAGCCAGAACGTGCCAGCGGCTGGCATTGATGAGCAGTTCTCTCCCCGGATCGATACGGAAGTCGCGGGGATTCGTTTTGAAAATCCGGTTCTCACGGCCAGCGGCACCTTCGGCTATGGCCAGGAATTCGCCCACCTGATTGATCTCAATCAGCTTGGCGGGATTTGTGTGAAAGGAATCTCTGCCGATCCCATGGAGGGCAATCCGTCGCCGCGCATTTATGAAACGGAGGCGGGAATGCTGAATGCCATCGGCCTCCAGAACGTCGGCGCAGAAAGATTCCTCACAGAGAAGCTTCCCTTTCTCCGCACCCTTCGGACACGCTGCATCGTGAATGTTTTCGGCTATTCGACGGAAGACTACGTCCGTGCCATCGAGATTTTGAACGAGGGCGAAGGTATTCACGGATACGAACTGAACATTTCCTGCCCCAACACCCGTTGCGGCGGTATGGTTTACGGAAACGACCCTCGACTGACCGAGGAAGTAGTCGCAGCCAGCAAGAAGGCTGCGCGCTATCCCCTGATTGTAAAGCTCTCGCCCAATGTCACCGACATCGCCGAACTCGCGCGCGCCGCGGAATCGGCTGGTGCCGATGCGCTCTCGCTGGTCAACACCTTTGTCGGCATGGCCATCGACATTGAAACCCTGACACCGCGCATTTCAAACATCACCGGAGGTCTTTCAGGCCCGGCCATCAAGCCGCTGGCCGTGCGCATGGTCTACCAGACCTTCCGCGCAGTCAGGATTCCGATCATCGGCATCGGGGGCATTGCCACGGCCGAAGATGCGCTGGAATTTATCATCGCAGGCGCCCGCGCCGTTCAGATCGGCACCGCCAACTTTTACGCACCGGAAACGGCGCTAAAGGTCGCCGAGGGGATTCGGGAGTATTGCCGGCGCAAACGAACGAACCTTTCTGAGCTTGTGGGCACCCTGAAGATCCCGCAAGAAACGGCCGTCCGAACTGCCAGCCACTAATTCGGCCACGACTGGCAACTATCCAACAAAGCGCCTACTGATAGGGCAGTGTCTTGAGGAGGTCCTTTTGTGACTGGGAGGGGCCGTTGCCTTCCATGGTGATGATGGGACGAAAGTAGGCCTGTGCGGCGCCTATTTCCTCAACGGGTGTTTTTGAGTCTTTCAGGAGCGCCGCAGTGGTGTTTGCCGACAGGCCAACCCCACCGAGAGCAAACAGGTATTCTGTTCCAATCCACGGCTCAGCGGAATTAGCTTCAATCTCTCTCAGTTGCGCGTTTAGCTTTTCCACTACCGGCTGATCCTGTGCGAGTGAACCCAGGTTATCCTTCTCCTCCGGGTCCGTCGCCCGGTTGTAAAGGTACTGTCTGCCCTTCGTTGTCAGGATGTAGTGCCACTGGGCAGTTGTCAGACTGATCTCGCCGAGGCCAGGCTGCGAATCGCTGGAGCTAAGTTCCGAAACGACCGGCTGGGCGATTTCCTGCGGCGAATCCGTCTCCCAGAATCGCGCCAGGCTGTACTGGTGCAGCGGAACTTCCTTCCCCAACGCCAGGTCGATGGCGGTCGCGAACAGCCTGCGCACCGGAACCGGCGGAGCAATTCGTTTTCCCGCCGGAATGCCGGCGCCATAGACAATAAGGGGAACATGGATCTCTCCCCAATGAAGATTGTTCCCGTGCTGATAAACTCCGTGGCCGCCAAAAGACTCGCCGTGGTCAGCCGTAATGATGAAAATGGTATTCTTGCCCGCCGGGGAAGATTCCACAAAATGAACCAGCCGGCCGACTTGCGAGTCAAGATAGGACAGACTGTTGTCGTAACCATTGATCAGCGCCTGGCGGTCCGCTGTGGGCAGCGATTTCTTTGGACGGAATCCACCCTTCGGACTCCATCGGCGCACAACCGATTCCGGCAGCCTGCCAAAACGGTGATTGTACGGCGCCGGAGGAAGATAAGGGCTATGTGCGTCGAAGTAGTTGATGTAAACGTAGAAGGGGCCCGAAGGCCGGTGCCGCAACCATCGGAAAACATCGGCGTTCAAGTCTGCGGCATCGCGGCGGTAAAAAGCGTCGTAACGATCCAGATTCTGATAAAGGGGCTGCACGGCGACCCGTCCCACCAGCGTCCGTGACAGATTGTAAAGCAGAGTCGTCCGATCGTCGTCATAGCTTCCAAACCCGCTTCCCAATCCCCAGCCTGACTCTCCGTAATAGTAGTTAGCGTTGAATCCAGCCGTGGCGTAGCCGTGACTGGCCAGAACGCTCTCGATGGTTTTCCATCCGGGATCGAGCGGCCTGAAAGCATCGGCACCACTCTGGTGCGGCAGCAGGCCCGTGTAAATAGCGGAAAGTGACGGAAGGGTCCAGGAAGTGGCAGAAATGGCGTTCTCAAACAGTACGCCCTTGGCCGCAAGCCGGGCAAGATTGGGCGTCGTGTCGCGATCATATCCATAAGCCGAAAGATGATCGGCGCGTACGGTATCCATTGTGATCAGGATGATGTTCGGCCGCTGCTGTGAGTGAACGCCAGTGGCGGAAACCTTTGCGCCGCCCAGCCTTGGAGCAGCCGCGTAGTAGATGACACCTGCCGCAAGCACTGCCAGAATGATCGCAATCACCCTTGCAAGCATGCGGACGGGCCAGTGTTTTTCAGAGCGGAAAAGTCGACTGAATCGGTTACGTCCCAGGAAAGCGACCAGAAGAGCGAGGACAAATACAATTGCGAAGCGAATAAGTGGGAAGAAAACATCCTTCATGCGGCTGTATACGTCGAAATTAACCGAATGAGTGTGCACGAAGTGGTTGAACCATCCGATATGCGCGCCGGCGCAGCCGATCAAAACAGCCGCAAGAATCAGCCCACGGCGGGAGCCTGGCGATTTCCCGAATCCTGCCAGCAGACCAAGCACCGCTCCGACGGTTCCGAAAATGAGCATGTCAACCAGCGGGGCAAGGAACCAGATCACGTATGTCGCGTCAACAACCAGAAACTCCCTGACCGATGGAACAAAATACAGCACACCGGCTTCCCACAAGCCGATCAGAAGTCCGATCGCCGCTCCCAAAACAACGAAGCGCCCGAATAACTCAGCCCGCTGGCTTTTCCCCCGGTAATCCCCTGTCACCGACATTCTCACACTTTCCCCCGAATCTATTCTATTTGTGACGCAGGCTTTGGGACACAAGTTTTTCAGCCCGGCAGACAATTAACGCCGATTTTACATCTTTTCTGCGGGATCATTGGCATCAGATACGTTTCCGGCAGATCGCGTAGTGAGCAGACGCTGAATAATCTGCAATCGATGGAGCAAGCAACGCTGGGAGCACGAATCGCAGCTTGGACTCGCCATATTTGTAACGGAGAAATTCCTCGGTCAATAGCTGAACGTCACCAAAGCGTTCTTCAAGCAGCGAAGCCAGTTCATGCCGCTCGAAACCGGCGTGGGCGCCTAATTCATTACTGAATCTGCCGCGAGCGCGCGCGGACCAGTCCGCCAGATTCCAGGTGATTTTCTGCCAGGTCGTGGCGTCGAACGATCCCAGATAACCTACCAGGCGGCGGCGGTTCGGAACTCCCATGTAAAACCACGCGCCCGGCCGCAGAACCCGCTGGATTTCATCGAGCGCCCGTCGTGGATCGGCAACGTGTTCCAGCGAATGAAATGCCGCGGCAAAGTCAAAAGTGTCGCCAGCGAACGGCAGGCGCAGGGCATCTCCCCGGACAACGCACTGTTCCGCGCGCGCCTCGGGCGAAAACTTCTTTTCAACGTCTACGCCTACCAGATGCTTGTAGAGAAATGTGCGCCGCATGTAAACAACTTCGTTGCCGTTTCCGCATCCGATCACCAATCCCGACACTTTCCGCTCGCGATCAAGGCGGTCATGCAGCAGTCCGCAGCAATGGTGCACCATTCGGGCGACCGGCGGGATAGAAGTTGCAGGCATCTGTTGGAGGATTGCTTTCTTTCGGGCTTCCCTCGTATCTGGACCGGGAAGAAGAATCTTATACCACGGGAATGGTGGAAGTGAAATCTGCTTTGGCGTTCGCAACGACCCGCGCAGAAAAGGCCAGACAAGGCGTTTGTTCAATTACAGGTAGTTCCGTGTGAACATCAGCTTGAATGTCAGCTTGTCCGCCCCGGCAGTGACACCGACGCCCACACCCGTTTCGATATCCACAAGCTTGGTGTAGTGGTCCATCACAGCCCAGACCTCATGGAATTGTTTGTCGGTAGCGTAGAAGCCACGAAGTGGTCCGTAATCGGAATATTGTTCGGCGGCGATGGCCCATTTGTCATTCAAGTTGTAAGCGATCCGCCCTGCAGGAACAAACTCGAGGCCTTTGATCCCGCCCGTGTAATCCGTATCAAAAATCGGGTTGTAAATGAGATCCCACTTGTGCAGGTGAGTGCCGACAATACCTCGCACCTCGGACGAGATGGTATGCGACTCCCAATACGAGTAGTTCACGCTGAACTCGAAGTTGATGCCGTAGAAGTACTTGTGTTCATCGGCGTGGGGACGCACAAAAAGCTCGCGGATCTTGAAGCCGTTGATCGACCCGCCGCGATTCTTTGAATAAGCCGTAAAGATCGGCAAATAGAGGCCCTGTTCGAACCATGGCTTGACACCATAGGCCCATTCCACTCCGCCATTGACGGATTGATCGGGAATGATACCTCCCGGAAACGCGGGAGTATCTCGCCCGATCGGCGTATAGTTGCTGTGTATTGTCACATTGTAAGTTCCCTGCGGCGCAATCGAAGCGTCGTAGACCTGGATCTCGTCGGTCTGCGCAAAGGCCGCCCGAGGCGTCACGGCCAGAAAAACGGCCAGCATGGCGCATGCCATCGACAAGAAAGTCAGCATCGGGATAATTCGCCGAGGATCAGAACAATTCTTCTGTGGAAGCCCCATAAATGAATTATCAAGTATAGCGTATTTTGTCGGAGGGTGACGAGTAGATCACGGGGTTTGCGATGGGCGCGACTGCGGCGACAGCAAACCCGCCTGTGGCGCCGGAGGGAACACTTGGCTTAAGCCCTCGAACTCATGGACGCTTACTTGCTCTTTCGCGCCGATTCACAATGCGGTGCGGGTTCGGGGATGGCGGCGCCGTCCTTGCGAGGCGATGATGCGCCATAATTCACTCCCGTTGCAGAATCGTGCAGGACGGCCTGGCCGCCGCCCATGGGAGAAGCGTAAGGGCCGCGCATGGTGAGCACGTGTCCCTTCTCTTCGAGGCCCTGATAGATGGCAGGCGGGAAGCGGTCCTCGATCAAAAAGTCACACCCGCCCCAATCGAGCTTGGTAAAACGCGGAGCTTCCAGCGCCGCCTGGATGTTCATGCCGTAATCCACAATGTCTGAAACGAACTGCGCGTGCGCCTGCGGCTGATTCATTCCGCCCATGATCCCGAAACCGATGTGAATGTTGCCTCTCTCCATGAAGGCCGGAATGATGGTGTGGAACGGGCGCTTGCGAGGCGCAACCACATCCGGATGGCCGGGCTGCATCACGAAAAGCGCTGCGCGGTTTTGCAGCGGAATTCCAAAATCGTCCACTACGATGCCGGACCCGAAACCACCGTAGAGACTCTGGATCAGAGACACAATATTCCCGTCCTTGTCCACCACGGAAAGATAGATGGTTTCGTCTCCTATGTGCGGCGGATTGCCGGGCTCGGGATTGCAGTGGGCGTGATCCATGTCGATGGTTCCGGCGCGCTTTGCCGCGTACGCCTTGGAAATGATCCCCCTGACAGGAACCTTCACAAAACTCGGATCGCCCAGGTACCGCCGCAGATCGGCATAAGCAAGCCGCTGAGCTTCCATCTTCACGTGCAGTGCGTCCACGCTGAAGAATCCCCAATCGGGCAGCGGGTACTTCTCAAGAATGTTGAGCATCTCGAGAGCCGCCATCCCCTGCCCGTTCGGCGGCAACTCATAGACTTTCCAGCCGCGATAAGTCGTTGAAATGGGATCAACCCACTCGGCATGGTAGCTGCTGAGATCGGAGAGCGACATTACGCCGCCCAGGCTCTTCACAATCGCTTGAGCAATGGGGCCGCGGTAGAAAGCGTCCTCGCCCTGCCTCGCGATCAGCTCCAGGGCACGTGCGTACTCGGGATTTCGGAAGATTTCGCCCATCTTCGGCGGCCGGCCGTTGATCAGGAAAACGCGGCGCGCATTGGCGTTCTTCTGGAGCAGAGATTCGCCACCCCGCCAGTATGAATCGACACATTCCGTAACGGGATATCCGTGCTGAGCGAAATAGATCGCGGGCGCAAGCAGATCCGCCCAGGGTAGTCGCCCGAACTTCTGGTGGAGCTTCGCCCAGCCATCCACACAGCCCGGCACGGTGATGGTGAAAACGCCCTCCTGAGGCATGTGCTTGAAACCTTTTTCCCTCAGCAGATCAAGAGTCAGCTTTTCAGGCGCCCATCCACTGGCGTTGATCCCCGCAAGTTTTCCCGTCCCGGCATCCCAGCGGATCGCGAATAAATCGCCACCGATACCGTTGCTCATGGGTTCAACAACGCCCAGCGCCGCATTGGCTGCAATCGCTGCGTCAACGGCCGACCCGCCGCGCGCCAGGATCTGCGCTCCGGCCTGCGAGGCGAGTGTCTGGCTGGTGGCCGCAATGCCCAACTGCGTGATCACCATCGATCGCGCCTGGCTTCGGTCTCCGAGGCTCTCGTAACTTTGAGCGTCCAAAGGCATGGCAATCATGATTATGACCGTCAGCAGGCTTGCCAGCAACGTCAGCCGTCGCTCAAGAACTCCATAAGAAATGGAGTCAGGAAGGGGAAGATTACCACCAGGGAATATGAAAAAACCAGTGATGAGTGACGAGTAACCATCAGGAGTTACGGGCGGGGTAGTGCGGAACGCCGGGGTCGCGGTCCGCAGTTCTTTCCGCCTGGATCACTGCACACCGAACACCGCCGGTCTGCGCTACGGGAATCTTCCGGCATGCTGGCGGACGCGCAGGCCGTGTGACGACATCGTCTCAAACTCGGCGGCTGTCGGCGCGCGCCAGTCGTCGAGCAAATTCAAATCTTCTTCCAATTCCCGGCGGCCGTCGGGAGCCATCAGCACCACGCTCACCGCCGGATGCGCCAGCGCGAACCGGTACCACTCACGCGCAGCAGGCGGCGCAAAACCCCGTGGGTCGCTCCGCGTGGCTCGCGGCAAAGCTCCCCATCGCTGTGCGGTATAGGCAACTACCGGAAGTCCCATCCGTTCAGTCACAGGAAAAATGTCCTGTTCCGCTCCGCGATGCGCGGCGTTGTAGCGAACAATCAGCAGGTCCAATCGCTGTTCCAGAACGCACTCGGCAGCCAGTTTGCGTTGGTGAGTCGTCAGGCCGATCAAGCCTACGCGGCCATCGTCTCTTGCGTCCTCCAGGGCTCGCAGCGCGCCGTCAGGACCTTTTATCTGTTCCCATTCGGACTTGTTCTCGACGTAGTAGAACGTCACCACATCGATGCGGTCAGTGCGAAGCCCGCGGAGGGAATCCTCGAGTTCGCGTGCCGCTGACCCCGCGTCGCGAGCGTCAAGCTGCATGGCCACAACCACATGCTTCCGCTCAATCTGCTTCTCGCGTAAGGCCTGCGCGATTCCGTCATCGTAGCCGCACCAGTTCAGGTAATTCACACCGCGGCCTGCGGCAAGAGCAACGTCATCGGCTGTCAGGTGCGTATTGCCTCGCGTGGCAAGTCCCAATCGAACGACCGGCGGGCATCCTCCGCCCAGTTCAACCCGTCGGGGCAGTCCATTCCCATTGCGGCCAGGCTGCGATTGGGTCTTCGCATGATCTGGAGTTGAGGGAAATCGGCAGCTCATTGCAGGGATGGAAGCGTCATGCAGGGCAAACCGTGTTCTGTCGAAAGGATAACACCAGCGCCAGGGCACCGCTCACGGTCGCCGGATGGCCGGACGCGAAACACAATCACGCTGAAACGGTAGCTAGCCCTGGTGTTCCTTGCAATTCAAGCACAGGCGCGTCCAGGGCACGGCAGTCAAACGCGGCGCAGAGATGGGCTCTGAACACACCTCACAAGTTCCGTAAGTTCCCCGCGAAATTCTTGCCAATGCGTCGTCAATGGCGCGGAGCAGCTTGCTATCCGTCTGGTGCAGGCGCACCTGAATGGCTGCTTCGCTTGCCGCACTGGCCTGGTCGGCAGGATCTCCATGCAGATGACCAGCCGACGGAGCGAGCTCTTCCCTGCCTCTCCACGCTGCCGACAGTTCATCCCGCTTGGCCTCTAGTAGTTGCCTGTACTGTTCCAGTTCTTTTTGCTCCACGCCGTATCCCGCCTTTTCAACTAGCTTCGCTCGCCACCAGACGCCAAAACCGAAAGAACCACGCTGGTTTTTCTCGTCTGGCAACCGGCTCTGTAACAACTTGATTCTGTCTATTCTTAGTATAATCGAGAACGCCTGATTCGTGAAAGGAGCACACATTCCAGGACGGGGAAATTCTTTAGCAGTCGGCTTTTCGGAAGGCTCAAAGGGGTCTGGGGCGAAGGCAACTTTCTACAGCATCAGTTGTCCGCTCGTTGCCGTCCGTCGTGCGTTGGCCTTCAGCAATAAATTTCCACCGGAAAAGTGCCTGGCCCGGTTTGCCTGTGCGACTCACATCTCCATCGCGGCCGGGTGATTCCACACGGCATCACCACGGCTGACTCTGGCTCACCCGAGCTGATTCCTGCAGGCCCATGAAAGCCTGGGTGCCGCTTGTCGCCTCAGCGTGAGCAGATTCGGACGACCAGGAAGAATAAGCATCGCGACCGACCAGGGCCTGCAAAGCCGTCTTGTTCTGAACCACCAGCTTTGAACCCTGGGTCAGAATCCACCGGCGGGCCCTGAAGTCTCCGAAAGCGCGCGTGATGGTTTCTCTCGACGTTCCGATCAACTGTCCAATCTCTTCATGTGTCAGCGTCAGCTTAGTGAGAATGCCGTCGGCCCGTTTTTGGCCATTTTCGGCCCATTCCAGCACAAATCTCGCCACTCTCTGCCGGGCGGAATCACAAAGGCCGATGGAACGCAGCTGGTCACAAGCCTCCTGATAGCTGGCGCTCAATTGCCTGGCCGCTTCAAACGATGCCTTGGGATGCTCGCGCAGGAACCGCAGAAACTCGTTGCCTCTCACAAAGCTGACCCTGCACGGCTCCAGCGTCTGGGCTGTTGCCTGAAATACTGCATTTGAGACCACTGCATGGAGTCCAAGAATTTCGCCAGGCTTGGCGATTCTGAGGATCATGATTTTGCCGCTTGCGGACCCGATCGAAAGTTTGACGCGCCCCGACGAAAGCACGAACACTCCTCGAGGGACTTCGCCTTCAACAAACAGAACCGACCCCGGCGGGTAAGTCGTCGTCACTTGGATCGCTTCGAAGGCCGCGACCTCCGGACGGGATAGACCCGACAACAGGTCTCCCTCACCCAGGTGCTGTTGACAAGCGTCATTTCTTTCGACTGTTTTTATCATGCTCGCCTCCGCAGGCCACCCTTCCCTGTGAATCTGAAACCGTCAATGGGTGGCCTATTCAGATCTCCGACCATCACCCGTTCGTTTCCACGTCCAGTGCTCAACTGGCAGCCTCCGGCACTTTGCATTCCTCTCTGGAGAGTTAGGTCTTACACCCCGTCAGCGTGGTCCGTCGCCCTCACCTTTGCCGACCCACAGCTGACTCGTCACAATATGTGACAGCAATCACCCTTCCATTGCTGGACTAGAAACTACATTTGTATTATCAATGGCTTATCTTCGGCAACATCAGTGCGAACCATGAGATGTGTGATCGTATGGTGGCAGAGTGACGATATTTCGTCTCCCGCCTATTGGGAGCTTCAGGGTGCCTCAGCATGCACAGATCG
>JBJKQK010000062.1:0-7666 GCA_046705285.1 Terriglobia bacterium | reverse complement strand
TGGCTCCGCCAATGTATTTCCAGGCCTGCTTCGGCCAGGTGTCGTAGCCGGGCTCGCCCGGGTGCGGAATGGTGTGGAAGATCCAGCGCATCTTGCCCGTGCGCACGTCGTAGGCGCGGATGTCGCCCGGAGGGCAGGGAAGGTCTTCGGGTAGGGAATTGCCCATGATGATGAGGTCTTTATAAATCACGCCGGGACTGGTGGCCGTTACCGAAAGCGTGGCGGGATCACGGCCCAGCCCGTCGCGAAGGTCAACATGGCCGGACTGGCCGAAGGATGGAATCAGCTTGCCGGTGGCGGCGTTCACGGCATAGAGGTTATGCCCAGACACAAAAAAGACGCGCTGATCGCTCCCGTCGCTCCAGTAGGTCACACCGCGATTTGGCGCGTGCGAACGTAAACGCAAGTGGGCTGCGCCGTTATCTCCTTCCGGATTGAAACTCCAGATCAGCCTGCCCGTAGCGGCGTTCAGGGCAATCAGCCGAAGCCTGGGTGTTGTGGCATAGAGGACGCCGCGGACGATGATGGGATTGCACTCCATGTGCGACCCTTTATAGGCATCGCCGGTGTCGTAGGTCCAGGCCATTTTCAGTCGGCTGACGTTGCTCTGGTTGATCTGC
Organism: Terriglobia bacterium; assembly: GCA_046705285.1. GTDB lineage: Bacteria > Acidobacteriota > Terriglobia > UBA7540 > UBA7540 > SCRD01. The sequence continues at coordinate 7,046 of JBJKQK010000062.1, read as the reverse complement.
TTCAGAGCGGAGTAATGAATATCGTCCGGGGCGCCACCAGCCACTTGCCAGGAAGCATATGGCCCAGCGGCCGAGCTCTGGCGCTGCTGCTTGGTGCACTGGGATAGAAAGATCGCGCCAAGAACAACAGCCGCGATTTGAAATCTTCTCAGCGTCTTCGTATTATTAAAAATCTGACTTTTCAACGTGCGGACGCAACGATTCAACTGGAACATTCAACGCTCCTTCGGCAGGGACCAACTCTCGCAGTGTGGATAGCTTTTCCGCAAAGGCCCCCGGGGAATGCGCGGTTAATCTATCAAAGATTCATGCCATGAAGGTAGGATTTTTTGCCGTTTCGTGCCTCGTTCGATTCCGGCACGGGAAGTTTATGTTCGACGGCAGGACGCGAAGGGTTACGGAGGCCCGCGTTGGTGCATCTAACAACACGAGTGCGACTAGGAACATTCCTCCGCGCACGGGGACCCAACCAAACTCGTAAGACACGATGCAAACATAGGACTGAGGGACCGGAAAACAATGAAAGAAAATCGATCTGAATGCTTTGGAGTTACAGGGAGTAAATTGCCCAAGAGCCTGCGCGTCCACCGGGGATGGGTGGTGAGGATTTGTGCCATCCTGGCGGCCGTAATGGTGCCTGCCATGATGGTGGCAGCCCGGTCGGCGGGTGGAAACGCCGCGCAGGACCACGGCGTGTTGCGCGCGACATTGTCGAACGGCCTGCGCGTGGTAATTGTCCGCAACACGCTGGCGCCCGTGGTCACAACAGTCATGAATTACAAAGTTGGCTCCGACGAGACGCCGGAAGGTTTTCCGGGCATGGCCCATGCCCAGGAGCACATGATGTTCCGCGGGGCGCCGGGCCTTTCGGCTAATCAATTGGCCGACATCGCCGCGGCCATGGGCGGCGAGTTCGATGCCGACACGGCGCAGACTGTGACGCAGTATTTCTTTACCGTACCGGTTTCCGATCTGAACGTGGCTCTTCATGTTGCTTCCATTCGCATGAGCGGAGTTCTTGACACGGAAAAACTCTGGAGCCAGGAGCGCGGCGCCATCGAGCAGGAAGTGGCGGCGGACATGTCCAATCCCGAATACGTCTTCTACACCAAGCTTCTGGCGGCCATGTTTCGCGGGACGCCTTACGCGCATGACGCGCTTGGAACGCGCCCTTCTTTCAACAAGACGACCGGTGCAATGCTTCACAAGTTTTATGACGCCTGGTACGCGCCCAACAACGCCATTCTGGTGATTGTGGGCGACGTCAATCCGCAAACCACCCTGGCCGAAGTCAAAACGCTGTTCAGTAGTATTCCATCAAAGAAACTTCCTCCCAGGCCGAGCTACTCTTTTCAGTCCGTTAGTTCCGAGACGCTCAATCTGAAAACCGATTTGCCGTACGGCTTTTCGGTGATTTCCTACCGCATGCCGGGCTCGAGCAGCCCGGACTTTGCCGCGGCGGAGGTGCTCTCCGACGTTCTCAGCAGCCAGCGGGGCAGCCTTTACGCTCTGGTGCCGGAAGGCAAAGCGCTCTATGCCGGTTTTTCTCTGGATTCTTTGCCCCGCGCAAGCCTGGGTTACGCCATCGGTGCGTTCCCCAAGGGTGCCAACGGAGCCCAGTTGGTTGACGAAATGCGGAAGATTCTGGCGGAGGACATCAAGAACGGAGTGCCGGCCAGCTTGGTGGAGGCTTCCAAAAGGCATGAACTTGCCAGTGCGGAATTTCAAAAGAACTCGGTTTCCGGTCTGGCGATGGCGTGGTCCAATGCGCTGGCGGTGGAAGGTCGCCGATCGCCCGAAGACGACGTCCGGGCCATCCAGAAGGTCACCGTGGCGGACGTCAATCGCGTCGCCAAAAAATTCCTGGTGGAGGACAGGGCCATCACCGCGGTCCTTACGCCGCAGGTTTCGGGCAAGCCTATCTCCTCGAAAACGTTTGGCGGCAAGGAATCCTTCGCGCCCAAGCATCCCAAGCCTGTTAAACTGCCGGCCTGGGCCGAAGTTGCCCTAAAGCGGCTTTCCATCCCCAAGCTGACCATTAACCCCGCAGTCAGCACATTGCCCAACGGCATCAAGTTGATAGTCCAGCCGGAATCCGTCAGCAACACGGTCAGCATCTACGGTCACATCAAAAACAACTCCGACCTGGAAACGCCGAAAGGGCAGGACGGCGTTTCAGACGAGCTGAGCCAGTTGTTTTCCTACGGGAGCACAACGCTGAACCGGATTGCCTTCCAGAAGGCCCTCGATGACATTGGCGCTGACGAATCTGCTGGCACGGATTTTTCACTCAATGTTCTTTCAAACGATCTGGACCGCGGTGTCGAACTGCTGGCACAGAATGAGCTGGACCCGTCGCTGCCGGAAAAGGCATTCATGATTACTCAACGGCAGCTTGCTGCGACCGTGGCGGGGCAGTTGCATAGTCCCGACTACCTCACCAGCCGCGCGCTCCACGTCGCGCTGTTTCCAAAGCACGATCCGACACTGCGCCAGGCGACTCCGGAAACGGTCAACAACCTGACCCTCCAGGACGTCAAGGTTTACTACCATCGCGTCTTCCGGCCCGACCTGACCACCATCGTCGTGATCGGCAAAGTCACGCCGGCCCAGGCAAAGGCCGTGATCGAAAAGTATTTCGGAAGCTGGAAGGCTGACGGCCCCAAGCCGCCCACCGTTCTCCCTGCGGTGCCCGATAATCCCCCATCCACCACCGCCGTGCCAGACAGGAGCCGGGTGCAGGATAGTGTGACATTGGCAGAAACGCTCAAGCTCACGCGTTATAGCCCGTATTTCTACCCGCTCGAGGTGGGCAACCACGTGCTCGGTGGAGGCTTTTACGCCACCCGGCTTTACAAGGACCTGCGGGAAAACGCCGGTCTGGTCTACTATGTCGGCTCTTCCTTCAACTTTGGGAGAACACGGACCACCTACGAGGTCAGTTATGCCTGCGATCCGCCGAATGTTTCCAAGGCCCGTGCGATCATCGTTCGCGACCTGAAAGAGATGCAAAACGATCCTGTTACGCCCGCCGAGCTGCGCATGGCCAAAACCATGCTGCTGCGCGCAATTCCACTCGCGGAGTCGAGCGTGAGCAGAATTGCCGGCGGCCTGATCTATCGCTCCACCATGGGGTTGCCGATGGACGACCCCACAATAGCTGCCCGGCACTATATGGAATCGACGGCGCCCGACGTCCAGAAAGCTTTTGCAAAATGGATTCGTCCCAATGACCTTGTCCAGGTCAGCGAAGGGCCCGCACCACATTAGAATTTGTTCTCTCCCTCTCTGTGGTGGCGGGTTCATCCGTCCATGAACTCTAAATGTGCGACATGAATTCGCCGCTGCAGCAGCCCTTTGCCACTCACTAGAACGGCGCGAACATGCCAAACGGGCTTGATAGACCCGCTGGCGAATTTCGCAAGGCGAGTAGAGCCCGCGAGACGAGAACCGGTTTCGCGGCGACCAATCTTTTTTCCCTGGTGCGGGTAAGAAAATGAGGAAAGTCCTGAAACGAACCGGAGACTTGCAGGGGGCCAAAGAGGGCCAATGCCGACGCACCGACGTGAATCGCAAAGGGGATTTCACGCTGCTGCCTGATAGCTTTCAAGCGTTACCCGGACAGCCTCCGCAATCGGAGTTTCCTTGAAATCCGGGAGAGTCCGCCTCAGCTTGGAACCGTCAAGAATCACACTTTGATCAAAAAGGTACCGAAGCTCCATCAGTTCCCGGACCGTTGCGTCAAACATTGCCGCCACCTTCAGCGCCGACCAGGGCAGCACGCGGATCGCAAGGTTCGCTTTTCCGGCCTGCTGGGCAACCTGCTCCAGAAAGTCCCGTTCGGGGCTGGCGACATAGCCTGAAAAATTGAACACCTCGTAAGCGTTCAGGCTCCCCCCGCTCGCCAGAAGCTCCAGCGCCGCTCGTGCAAGGTCAGGGACGAAAGCCCATTGATGCGCGGCTTCCAGATTGCCGAGCGCTCGCATTGGTTTGCCGTGGGCGGCGTTTCCGAAGATAGGATCGACCAGCCCATTACGGACGGTTGGCCCAAAGTAATCGCCAGCGCGCAGGACGATGACGCGAACCGAGCCTTCTTCGGTGGCGTGGAGCAGGGAATCTTCAAGCGTGACACGCAGTTCGCCTTTGTGCCCTGCCGGCTGGTTCCGGGCGTCTTCGGCCAGAGGAGCAGTGCATTGTGGCCCCAGTCCATAAACGTTGCCCGGAAACAGGATGGTGGCGCTGGCGGCGCGTGCGGCCGCAATCACGTTGGCGGTGGCACGGGCCATGTTGGGTAACCACTGGGGGTAGGGGTAGTTGATGGCGTGGATGATCGCGTGGCAGCCTGCGGTGGACTTGACTAAGGCCTGGGAGTCCTGCACGTCACCCTGGATCAGTTCCAGGTTGGGATCTTTTCCCAGGAGGGTGGAGGCTTTTGGGAGGTTCCGCACCAGGCAGCGTACAGCCCGGCCACGTCTAAGCAGTTCTTGTGCTACCGCGCGGCCGAAACCGCCAGTCCCGCCGAGAATGAGAGTAGGAGCGCTCAACAGGGTACCTCACAGCCTCCTTTTCAAGCTCGGCCAAAACCCGCGCGGATCGCTACAGTCCGGCGAACTCCCAGCGCGGCGCCTGAATACACAGTATGTCAAAGTCGTCATACATACGAATTCATCGGCACGAGCTACGAATACTTTTGGCAGATTGCGCGATACCGGAACCTTCAGGTAATGGATTCCAAATTGAGACCTTTTAAGGTCATTTGCCTTGATTCAAAGCTTGCTGATCAAGCTGAAACCCCAGCGGTCGACACGATCCCCCTCCCTTAGACGGAGCCATGAGAGGCATCGCTTTCGAACGTGAAAACTTCTACCGAATCTCCGGACTATTTTCGGCGGGCCGGTGGAAGGCCCGGCTCGGTCATGCGGTGCGGATCGAGAATCTGCTTCAATTCCTTCTCGGTGAGCACCTTCTCTTCAATGCATACTTCAGGTATGGTCTTGCCGGTTGCCAGCGACTTTTTGACCACCTCGGCCGCCCGCGAATAGCCAATCACCGGATTCAGCGCCGTGGCGATGGAGGGAGAAAGATACGCGTACCGCCTGCAAACCTCCCGATTGGCGCGGATGCCCAGGACGCAGCGCTCCGCGACCACCCTGCACGTGTTTTTCAGGATTTCAGTAGCATGGAGGACGTTCCATATCATTGCTGGCATCATCACGTTCAACTCAAGTTGCCCGGCCTGGACCGCCAGGGCCACCACCGTATCGCAACCAACCACCTGGAAGGCTACCATGTCCAGCAACTCGCCCATCACCGGATTCACCTTGCCCGGCATGATGCTCGACCCTGGCTGGAGGGCTGGGAGCACGATTTCATTGAATCCTGTCAGCGGACCGCTAGTCAAAAGGCGCAGATCGTTGCCTATGCGGATCAGCTCAAGGGCCAGGTTCCGCAGCGCTCCGGAAACCGACGCCAGCGGAAACTGGGACTGCATCGCTGCACGCAGGTCCGGCGCGGAATGAAGCCGCAGACCAGTCAGAGCACCCAGCCTCTTCACCACCAGGCGCGGGAACTTTGGATGAGCGTTCAGGCCGGTTCCCACGGCGCTGCCACCGATACCCAACTCAGCAAGCGGTTCGGCATTGCGCCGAATATGATCGCAAAGATGTTCAAGCGCCACCGCATAGGCGGCGAACTCCTGACCAAGGCGGATGGGGACGGCGTCCTGCATATGTGTCCGGCCGCTCTTGAGGATTTTGTCAAACTCGCGGCCTTTCTTGCGGAAGGCAGTCTCCAGCTCCTTGATCGCCGGATAAAACTCTCTCAGGAGCAGCAGGGAAGCAAGGCGCATTGCCGTCGGAAAAGTGTCGTTAGTGGATTGCCCGAAGTTGACGTGGTCATTGGGATGGACGATAGAATAATCGCCCAACTTGTTCAGCCGCTTACCGGTCAGGTACCAGATCGCACGGTTGGCGATCACTTCGTTGACGTTCATATGGAAGCTTACACCCGCTCCGGCCTGGTAAACGTCCACTACAAACTGGTCGTTGAGTTTGCCGCTTGCTACATCCTGCGCGGCCTGCACGACCGCACGGCCTGCCCGAGGAGGAATCATTTTCAGTTGGAGGTTGGTTTCGGCGCAAGCTTGCTTTAAAAGGCCATACGCCCTGATCAGAACCGGATGCGCGCGGATGCCGCTAATGGGATAATTCGCCACTGCACGGGCCGTCTGGGCTCCGTAATACGCACTAGATGGAACGGATACATCGCCAAGAGAATCGTGTTCAGTTCGTGTTTGCATGGATCGATTGTACCTGAAAATTTACTAGCTTGAACCCCTTCCTCGTTGAAAACAATAAGGCGGACTCGTTTGAAGGGCACGCAAATTGTCGCCCGTAACCAAAACCGAATCTCTGCGAAGTATCCAGAACCGCAAATTAGGCATCGTAAACAAAAGGAAGCCCGGGAGACTTGTATGCATACCTTCATCGACGATTTTGCCTGGATAGCAGTCGCGCTGATTCCACTGGCACTCTTGTTTATGGCAGCCGCCGCCATCATCTTGCTGGACGAAGGATTGAGAGCCACGGTCAGAGCCTTGCACAAGCGCGGTACGGCACCGATCGCGGACCCATACCGTCCCACGCTCCCAACGATCTGGCACACCCTGCGCTCGAAACTCCAGGAGGCAGGGTCGCAGACATCCTTGCGGCTTCGTGCCGGGCACCACAAATCCTGAAACTTATTCTCCATTCGATCAGAAGGTTCATCACCGGAAGACCCCAACCGGCCAAAGCAGGCCGGTGTCTTGTAGGCTAGACGCGGGTATGTTGATGGAGGAAAGACCCTCCAACATGCCAAATACGCGGAAGCAGACTTTTGACGCCATTGTTGTCCGGTCCGGACTCTCGGACGGCTGGGCGTGTAACCGGCTCTCGCAAGGCTAACTCAAGGTTCGCAAAACCGAAGCCAGCAAGCTATTAGCTTGACCGACCGCTTGCGCATGGGAGGCGGTGGCTCGAACGTATGAAGTCAGCTGAGCCGTCGTT
>JBJKQK010000061.1:0-4394 GCA_046705285.1 Terriglobia bacterium | reverse complement strand
AGAAAACCATCCTGAATTGTCGAATCTTTGAGGTAGAGGTTTATTCCTGTCCGGATATGAGATAGGCTGACGCCTTGTCTTGGATGCGAGCGAACGAATCGCATCGTGCAGATACGGTTTGCATCCGAAGGCAGTCAGCCGCCGCGCGTTTGCATGACAGGCGGAGCATGCCAAAGAACAAGGGTGTTGAAATCTCTTTAGCCTGTTCATAAGAGTCGAATGTCACCATGGGGGTGAAGCGTGGAAAAGACCAACGAAGCAAAACTCAATAGAGAGGCGAAGGGTTCCTCGCGCCGCGGCTTTTTAAAAACGGTTGCTGTTGCCTCCGGGGCCGTAGTTGGGGCCCGTGCAAGCGCCGGTTTTGCCGCTGCCCCTGTTGCTTTGCAGGCAGAAAATGGCGGCGAATCGAGGTCAGGAAAGAAAGTTGTCGCAATCCAAGTTCCGGCGGTTTCGTTCAGTGATGAAGGCGTTGACAAAGTTCTCGATACGGTCCAGGAGCGAGCCGGAGTCAATACCCTTCTAATCGCCACCTTCAGCTACGGACGAGGCATTGAGGGAAGGCAGATTCCAGGCCATCCGCTTCCTGACCACGGTGTCCAGAAGTATGACACCGATACGTTCCATGGAGGGGATTACGCTGACGTGCATCCGGAATACTATGCGGACACGATCTTCAAGAATTTCAGGGCTCCCGACCTGGGAAACTTTGATGTACTCGCAGAAGTAATTCCGAGGGCCAGGAAGCGCGGCATGAAAAGTATCTGCTGGTTCGAGGACGTATATAATCCCCGCCTGTTGGACAATTTTGAAAAGGCAGCCGAGGTTGACGTCTATGGGCGCAAGACTGGCCAGGCTTGCCTCAACAATCCCTACGTCCGCAATTTCCTGAGTTCACTGGTCGAGGATTGGATAAAGTCATACGACATCGACGGGATTGCATGGTGTTCTGAAAGGCAAGGTCCACTTGACAACGCAATCGGCGCCGACGCTGGCGCTTTCCGCGGGCGGGCGGAACTCACTTGCTTTTGCCATTACTGCCGTGAAAAAGGGCGCGATCGTGGCATTAATGTCGAACGGGCGCGTGAAGGTCTTCAGGTGCTTCAAAAATGGGTCCAGCTTGTTCGCAATGGTTCGCGGCCAACAGACGGTTTCTTTGTGACGTTCTGGCGCGTGCTCAGCGACTATCCCGAGATACTGGCATGGGAAAAGCTGTGGACCGACAGTCAACGGGAAACATACGGCATGATTTATGGTGAAGCCAAGAGTATTCAACACGACCTTCCAGTAGGGTGGCACATCTGGCACAACAATTCATTCAGTCCTTTTTACCGGGCGGAACAAGACTATCAAAGATTCGAGGGTATCTCCGACTTCCTAAAAGTCGTGATGTATAACAATTGCGGAGGACCCCGCATGGCCCAGTATATCCACAACGTCCACTCCACTCTTTTCGGAGATTTGTCGCCTCAGCAGGTTTTGGACTTTCATTATAAGGTTCTTGGTTATGAAGGTGAGGCTGATCTGAAATCTCTGCCCCAGGCGGGCCTTTCTTCCAACTATGTGGCTGAAGAGACACGACGGGCACTAAGGGACGTGCAGGGGAAGATCGCGATCTACCCTGGCATCGACGTCGATATACCAACAGGGGAAGGTCAGAAGAAGACAACGGCTCAGGATGTGAGGAATGCCGTGCGTGCTGCTTTCAGTGCCGGAGCGCAGGGAATCATTCTCTCTCGCAAATACTCAGAAATGCGCCTTGAGCATTTGGCCGGAGCCGGCCAGGCGCTGAAAGACCTGGGTCTTTGGAAGGCTTGAAAGCGTGCGCGAATTGCTGCAAGCCACATGGAATCGAAAGACGAAGGAGATATAACCAAGGAGACGTTTTCATGAAACAGATGACAAGGCGGGAATTCATAGCGGTTTCAGCGGCCTCCGTGATCGTCACCCAGGCAGGAAAGGCGTCGACGCAGAACGCTGGGTCTGGAGAACCCTGGTATGCCACGATGCGCCGGTGTGGCCAGCTTAACCTGAATGAACGTGATCCGCTGACGCTCGATGTCGAAGCCTGGATGGACTACTGGGCCTCGCTCAAAGTGAATGCAATCCTCATCAACGGGGGCGGAATTGTCGCCTTTTATCCTACAAAGATTCCCTACCAGCATCGCAGTGAATTCCTGGGCACTCGCGACCTGTTTAGCGAGTTGGCTGCTGCGGCTCGAAAGCGGGGAATCCGAGTCGTTGCCCGGATGGACCCGAACTACGCGTACCAGGAAGCGTTGGAAGCTCATCCTGAATGGTTCGAAAGAAACCGGGACGGATCCGTAAGGCGGCAGCCGGAATGCCCCTGGTTGTTTAAGACGTGCATGTTCAGCACGTACTTTACGGAGCAGATGCCAGCCATCTACCGCGAAATGAACGATCGCTACAGTCCCGACGGCTTCTTCACGAATGGATGGCCGAGCACCGGCGCGTTGGAGGTCTGTTATTGCCCGGCCTGCCAGAAGATCTACAAGGAACAAACAGGGGGCGCCCCACCGGAAACGACTGATGCGGAGAGCGCTGTTTACAGAAAATACTACGAAGTTTACATGGACAGGATTGCGCAGATTTGGAAGTTGTGGAACGGGATTGCACAGGAGAAGAATCCCGATTCGGTTTATGTTGGCAATCTGGGCGGAGGGATCCGTACGGTCAAGGACCTTAAACGGCTGGGCGAAGTGGCGGCGTGGTTCAACGCCGATCACCAGGGCCGTGCCACAGAGGCGCCAATTTGGGGTGCCGCGCAGCAAGGGCGGGTGGCGCAGTCCGTCATGGATGGCCGCACCATCACAAACGTAATCGGGGCGTACAGCACAAGTAATCCGCTATGGCGGCATTCGAGTAAGCCCAATGCAGAAGCCACTCTTTGGATGGCGGAAATCGCAGCCAGCGGCATGGTACCGTGGTATCACTGGCTGGGAGGGTCTCCTGAAGACAATCGGTGGCGAAAAAGCGGACGCGCGTTCTATGACTGGCTGGCACTGAACGAATCTCATTTCCGCAATCGTCGATCACTCGCAGACCTGGCGGTGCTCTATCCTCAGAGCACCATTGCGTTCTATCGGTCGAATGGTACGAGGGAGCGAAGACTGAATGGTGAGCTGATCGACCCAACCGATTATCTGCAAGGCCTTTATTATGCTCTTCTCGAAGGCCGATTCCTTTTTGACTTTATACACCAGGAGAATCTCACTCCAGAAGCGCTCAAGCCTTATAAAGCGCTGCTGATCCCTAACGCCGCATATCTGCGGGACAACGAGTGCCGGGCGATCGCGCATTACGTGGCTTCAGGCGGATCCCTGTTGGCAACCTTTGAAACATCGCGTTACAACGAGTGGGGAGCGCGGAGGGAAGACTTCGGCCTGGCAGACCTGTTTGGCGTTCACGTAGCGGGTGACGTCGTCGGGCCCTTTAACAACAGTTACATGCATATTGACCATGCGCATCCCATTGTGGACATCTTCAAGGATACGGAGATTCTTCCTAACCCGGAGTTTCGGGTCTCTGTCAGCCATCTCAAGCCGGAATCAACTTTCCTGAGCCTCATCCCGCACTATCCCGCTTTCCCTCCTGAAATGGTTTATCCGCGCATTCCAAGGACGTCGGAACCCACGGCTGTATTCCGTCCTGGGTCTGGGAATTCCGGGAGTGTCGTCTATTTCCCGGGTGACATTGCCCGCACCGCCTGGAAATCGGGCAATCCAGATCTGAACCGCCTCATCAACAGTTCCATTCACTGGCTGATGAAAAATCAGCCACGCCCCGCCACAGTTGGCGGAGAGGGATTGCTCGAACTGTTTGCATGGGAGACAGAACGCGGACTTGCACTCCACATCCTGAACTATACAAATCCCAACTCGATGCGTTCAATGCTTCGGCGTTTTTATCCAGTCGGGCCGCTCCATGTTGAGTTCAGAGTGCCGGGAGGAACGAAGATTTCCACCACGCGCGCCTTGCGAGCTGGCCGTGAACTTTCTTTCAGGCAGGAGAATGGAGTCGTCCAACTCGACATTCCGTCTGTAAGAGACTATGAGGTGGTGGCATTGACCTAGTTGCTGAAAAGGCTTGGCGATGCAAGAGGCGTCCGGACGTGCAATGCTCATGGTGCATCCAGGTCATCTCCGGCAAGGGTAAGCAATCCGTGATTTTCACAGAGCGCGGGAAAGGGCTTGCAGGGCGGCGGGCTTAACGGAACCGGATGGAAAGCGTGCGCCGATCTTTCATGATCTCCGCCGTCACTGGCTTCCAAAATTCGAATGGTGCAGGAATTCCAGAGCGAGTTGCAACGGCGATTTCTGCCCACAAGACTTGCTCAGTGCTTGAACGGTACAACATCGTGAGTGAGCGTGACCTCC
>JBJKQK010000060.1:0-10480 GCA_046705285.1 Terriglobia bacterium | reverse complement strand
GTGCTTGAGAGAGCGCGCCAAGCGCTGCAGACATCCCAAGTGAAGCAACAAAATGACGGCGATTCACCAGAGCTTCTCCCAGTATATGACTCGAAATCCAACTGAATCCGAAAAAACCTCCATTGGCCCTGACGTTGCATCTAAGCCAGGTTGCAATAGAAGGTACAACGATGCAAAAGGAAATCATACTGGAATTTTCGGGAAATGCCGACGCATCTTGTGGGAGATCTCGACGCTGTCAATTTCACTGCCAGATCCCCATTCTTGGCAAGAATACGCGTCGCGTGGCTTCATATCGTTTTGCGATATGACGATGCCATGGGACAGGGCTGATCCTACCGGACGGGAGTGTGATGCTGAGCGCACAATCAGGCAACGCTTCAGACCCCAAAAATGTCAGGAATCGGGATCCGGTTTATATGAATGAGGCATGGGCATATGACCGGATTCAAACGGACGGCTACGAGAGCCGCTGGGAGATATGAGGAAGCTGTAATTGTTACTTCTTGTTCTCCTCGCCTTGGCCGGAGGAGCTGGAAAAATTCGTATGGAGTAGAAGTTAGGTTCACCGCGCAATACGATTGCGGCGAAAGTCAGCTGGAATTCACCCAAGTCAGTAACGGTCGAAGGAACAGTTTCTGCAGTGGTGGCGGAGCGCAGTACGATTTGTGAATTTTCGTATAAGATTGACGAGGCTGGTGCGAAGCACGACCGAGGAATGGCGCTCGCAGCGAAAATGCAGGAGTGAAAGCGATGGGAGGCACAAGGCGATCAAAAACCAGCTTCGCACACGCAAACCCAACGGACCTGCCCGAGGGAGGCTTTCCTGCACAGAACCGTCCTTCTTCTCGCCGTGTGAGGCAATTCTTTACTCTCCGGCCTGGCTTTCACACTTCTGAATATGGGGAGAAGCTTAGCCAGGTGATGTTGCTTTGATAACGGGGACGACACTCTGTTCTGAACGAGGAGGTACGCCATGCTCAACCGAAGAAAATTCATGTTCACGGCTGGTGCTTCGGCAATCGCGCCGGCCGTAACGAGAGCCTTGACCAGGCCTGGCGCGGCACCTTCAGATCCATCAATTAAGGGCCGCGTTCAGATAAACCTGGCTGGGGAATGGGACCGCTATCTTGCAGGAGCGTTTTATGACCGGATCGCGGTTCCATCATCTCAGCGTCCGCTTGGATTCTATACTCTACAACGCCGATTTGATCTGCCTCGCCTGTCGCCCAGCCAGCGTGCGATTTTGCATTTTGACGCCATCACTTATTACGGCCGGGTCGCCGTGAACGGATCGATGATCGGGAGCATGGGTCCGTATTTGCCCTACGAGTTTGATTTCACGCCGCACGCAAAGGAAGGCGCCAACAAAGTTAGCATAGCAATCGCAGACCTGTCGCCGGGGCCGGATGGTGAAGGCAAAGTCGAACTGGACTTGGGCGTGAGCCGAGGCTGGGAGGCTTACGGTGGAATCATCCGGGATGTTTATGCCGAAGTGCGCCCCCAGGCGTTCATCGACAACGTAAAATTCGGCTACACTTTGAACCGGAATTACTCCCAGGCAGAGTGTCAAGCCACAGCGTACGTTTCCACGGCACAATCAGGCTCAGCGCAAGTTGAACTGCACCTTTTGCAGGGAGCCTCGGAGGTGGCGCATGCAGAGAAGATCATCCGGATGATGCCAGGAATCTCCGAAGTCCCATTGCAGTTCAATGTCCATGCACCAATGTTGTGGTCACCGGAGGCTCCGAATCTCTATGAACTGAAGGTGAGTTTGCGGAGTGACGCAGGCGAGGATCACTGGAGCACTCAGACAGGCATCCGCCAGGTGACCATTTACGGAAACCAGTTTTTCCTAAACGGGCAGCCGCTGGTTCTGAAGGGTGTGTGCCGGCATGACATGTGGAAGGACGAGGGCTTTACTCTGACCTCGGCGCAAATGGAGCAGGACGTGCGGATGATTAAGGAGTTGGGCTGCAACTTTGTACGCCTGGTCCATTATCCGCACCACCGGCGGATCATCGAGTTGGCGGATGAAAAGGGACTGTTGGTCAGCGAGGAGCCGGGATTCTGGGGGGAGAATTTCCGGACCATGCCGCAGGCAATGATCGACTTGGGCTATAGCATCATTGAGCGAACCATCCGGCGGGACTGGAACTCGCCGTCGGTGTTTGCCTGGCTGCTGGGAAATGAATGCACGCTGACTGTGGAGTATCTCAGGGAAGGGAAGGAGCGCTGCCGCAAGCTGGACCCCCTGAGCCGTCCGGTGTCGTTCGCCAATAGCATGCCGATGGAACAGGCCAAACCCATCTACGAGGAGGCCGGTCTGGACTTCTTTGACCAGCACATCTATACATTCGATATCGAGCGATTTCGGAAAACAGCCGACTTCTACGGGGACAGCAAACCTTTTACGGTGACGGAATGGGGAGCCATGATGTACGGCCAATCGCGGCCCGTCATGGAGAACACGGTTGATCTCCTGATTGAACTGGAAAGAAACAAGAAAATGGCGGGAAATTCATTTTGGGAATGGGCCGACATGATCCAGTTCACCCGCGAGGGCTGGATGATGCATAACGGGGTATTAAACGAGGGCGTTGTAACGCAAAGCCGCGATCCGAGAGAGGAAGTTTACGTGCAGCTTTCGCGGCTGTTCGAACAGCGCCTGAAAGCGGAGACCGAACCCACCCGTCCCTCCGTCGTCCCTCTCAAGCGGTCCGTTGCTTCACCGCGTAGCAGGTTCACTCCTGTCGATCTCCAAGCGCTTGCCGAATCAGCGGAAGCCAGGGGTTCCTGGACGGATTTCAAGACGATGATGGGGAAATACTGGGCGGCGTTGCCGATGGCCCACGATCAGTGGGAAAAGACGGGTGAAGACTTCCTGCTCTGGCAAGCGCCGGAAGTATGGATTTCCGGTATTCCCTTCCGCAACCCGATTGTCAACCGGCATGTCCGCCCGCTGCTTCTCACTCCGAACCTTCCCGAGTTGACGATTCCTCTGAACCTAGAAGGTGTCCGGTTGCACATTCTGGGCCAAGTGACACTTCCTGAAGGGTATCCGCTAATCGGGAAGCGCGGGGAGACGGTAGCCACTTACACTCTTCGTTATTCGGACGGGAAGGAGCAGGCACTCCCAGTCCGAAACGGGATCGAGACGGCACAGGCAAACCTGATCGACGAAGCTACCCGGATCAACCCGGTGGCTGTTGCCGCCCCGAGAGCGCTGACCTTCGTAAAGGATGTGGCCCGCGAACATTACCAAGCTCTGCTGTGGCCAGTGCCCACACGGCATGGTATCCTCCGCAGCCTCCACTGCAGGCTGATGAATCACCAGTCAGTACTGGCCATTTTCGCGATCACGGGGGAACGGTCCGAGTGACGCTGCGGCTCGCGTTCTCCGAGGACTCGCCTTAGGAAGGACCAGGTTTTGTTTACTGGATGAAACTTCTGGATTTGACACGGCGGGCAGCCCTGATGGATTCGCCGGCCACCTTACTCCGCAGACTTCCCCCGGGACGGATATTGCTCGTTTACATGAGCTTTTACTTGCCCAAGTGCCTGGCCAGGTCCTTGGCCGTATCGCCCAAGTGCCGGCTCATGACAATTCTAGCCCCTTCCTCATCCTGCAACTCGATCATCCGGCAAATCTCTTCGTGTTGTCTGGTTCTCAGGCGTACCATCCGAGACCCGGAAAAGGTTGCCACCCTGCTTTCACGAAGCATGTCAGACAAAGGCGCAAGCAGGAGTAACAGGGCAGGATTCTGCGTGGCACGAGCAATTTCAGCGTGGAACTCCACATCAGCGTCAACGTATCCTTCGGGCTCCCCAGGTTTTTCACGCATGATTTCAAGGTACCGCTTCATCGCGGCCAGATTGTCGCGGGTGCGTCGCCGTGCAGCCAGACCGACCATCCCGACTTCCAGCAATGCGCGGACCTCGATGAGATGCTTGACCATGTGGCCCTTACGCCGCAAAAGGACTTTGAGAGAGTCCGACACGCGATCATGCCCGGCTTCCGCGACAACCGTTCCGACGCCCCTTTCAATTCGGACGAGCCCCCTGCTTTCCATCAGCTTGATCGCCTCCCGGATGACCGTCCGGCTGACGCCCAGGCTCTGAGCCAGTTCCCATTCGGGGGGAAGGTATGAATTCACAGGGAACTCCCCGGAAAAGATCTTCTCTGACAGAATTTCCACAACCTTCTTGTGTAGCGGCTGTCTTGCTCCCCCAATTCGCGGCAGCATTAGCTATCCCTCCGTTTAAGAACCTGCGGATTCGCGTCGCCTGGCCCTTTCAACTTGGGCCGGATGCTCGAAGTTTGCTGAGCCCCCATGCGACCTTCCGAACGCTGGATTTGTGTTAGGTCTGGAGGCAGGCGCCAAGTTTCCATCACCGCTCATCTCTTCTTGTCCAATTCCCCGTACTCATTTTGGATCATGGGTGTCAACTCATGAGAAGACTCAAGGCCGCACACCTCTCTTAGAACCGCTGCCAGGCCCTGCTCTCGAATGAGGGCCTGAATCCGCTGGGCACCTTCGTCACCTTCAAAGTCGTAGCGAAGGGCAGAGGCAATTACGCGGCATAGCGCCACGGGCCGGATGTGATACTCGATGGCCAGGCAGGCTGGCCCAATCATGCGATCATTGCGACCGAGCTTTCGAACCGGGTCGCGCGCATTGCGTTCAACGGGGTCAACAATTTCGGGATTCTGGTACTTCTTCAGCGCAGACTCTGCAAAGGCATTCTGTTCCTTGGGATCGAATCCGAAGCGTCTGATCAGCGCCTCGCTAGACTCCCGGCCGACCGACCTTGCCAGTTCAGCCAGTTCAGGATCGTTGGCGGCTTCGCTCAGAAGTCGGTATCCCTTCAGGTAGCCTGGATAGGCGATGGCAGCATTAATAGCGTTGTAAGTGAAAAGTTTACGAGTCAGGCCTCCCTGAAAATTCTCTTTTGGCGCCAGCCCCTGGATCGGGGGAATATCGCCAACGAAGGCCTCCTTATCTGCCGGCAACTCCCACATATTCTGTGCCTTCAGGCAGAGAGGATCTTCTGCCTTCAACTCCGGTGTAGGCTCAATGGTTGACCGCAGAACCATAGTCTCCACAAATCCTACATGGTGATCCAACCAGTCGATTTCAGCTGGCTCGAGCCTCTGCGTCACGAGTTGGCGCAACCATTGTCCTGGTTGAAAATAGTTTTCGCAGATGATGATGTTAAGAGGATCTGGTCGCTTCCCATCGGCGGCGAGACGTACGCCTCGTGCCAGCGAAGGAGCAATCTGCGGTAAGTTTGGTCCCCCGATGGAAACAAAGACAGCCGAGGCTTCCGCTACTCTGGCTGCGACAGCTTCGACCTCATCCGACGAAAGAACTTCGAATCTCTCGATAATAATGCTCTTATCTTCTGCCCCCATGATGTGAACTTTGTATCTACCCTTATCGCGCAAGAGACTGACAAGCTCCGGTGACTTCTCAACAAATGTAATCTGAAATCCTGATAAGGTCAGCAGGTGAGCAATGAACCCTCTTGCAATCTTCCCTGCACCGAAAACAACGGCAGTCTTATTCATCGTTGAGCCCTTCTTCCCTGAGTTTCCTGAGCTGAACTCCCCGGACTTGTGCAAACCACTGACGAAGCGCGGGATAGAGCTCACAGAAATGCGCATAGAACTCTTGGTACTGAGAAGAGCGGTCAGCATCAGCAGTGAACCTGCGTGCAGGGCCAAGCATTCCAATGCTTGCGTCTTCGCAGCTCGAATATTGATTTGCAGCGACGGCGGCCAGCATCGCTGCGCCCAGGGCGGCAGAATGCACGTTCTGCGGAACCAAAACCGAGCGCCCCCAGATATCCGCCTTGATCTCACTCCACAAGTCAACTCGCGCGGACCCTCCCGTGACGACAAGGGGCTCCAGGCGTCTCCTTGCGGTGTTCTCAATGAGTTCCAGTATTTGAAGCAGTTCGTAAGCAACACCTTCAAGAATAGCTCTCACGAAGTGGGCTTCACTGTGAAGAGCCTTGATCCCGATAAACGCGCCGGAAAGGTTGGGATCCCACATGGGCGCGCGCTCCCCGTCCAGGTATGGAAGGAAGAATAAGGAAGCGGCTCCCGCTGGTGCGTCCCCAGCCAGGCCGAGCAGTTCGTCGTACTCACGACCAAAGGCCTTTCGATACCAATGCAAAGATCCGCCGCCGCAGGACGTAACACCATAGAGGACGAACTTACCGGGCAGAAAGGGCGCGCAAACCAGGTTTGGAGATCCCTGCATCATGGGCGTTACCAAACCTAAATGCTCACTGGTGCCAGTGATGTTGAAGGCATCGCCTTCCCTGACCGTGCCGCTTCCCAGTACACTTGCATTGAGATCATTCCAGCCGGCCGCCACCGGCAAACCCGGCCTGAGGCCAGTTATTCTTGCGGCCTCACTCGAGACCTTTCCCATGATTTGCCCCGGTTTGAGAAGGGGGGGAAGAAGGTTATCCGGTATACCCAGTTTGACGAGTAGCTCCGTTGCCGGCCGGCCGGTAGAAAGGTTGACGACACCTCGATTGCTCGACGCATCACTTGCCAATTCTCCCGTAAGTCTGAAGTTGATATAGTCTTTAGCCTGCAACATGCAGCACGTCTTTGCAAACGTGCCCGGCGAATGCTTGCGTAACCAGAGCAGCCTGGGCAAAGGCCAGGTCGGCGCGGGCGGAAGATCAATTCCCAGATGTGTGGTCAATTCCTGCCTGGTAAAGGCATCGTACAACTCCTCCATTTCAGCGACGCTGCGCTGATCCTGGAAACAGATTGAGCGATGAATCGGCTTTCCATCCTGGCCGATGAAGACGTGGCTTACAATGTGGCCGCTGGTGCCAACCGCAAGGATTCTATCCGGATCAAAGCGAGAGATGATCTCACTGATTCCTTCCACCACCGCATCCCACCACACTTGGGGATCTTGTTCCTTAAACCCAGGCTGTGGTTCATAAACCTCGTAGCTTCGAGTTGCGACGCAGACGGGCGTCCCTTGCAGGGTGAAGAGTCCCACCTTTGTGGCCGAGGATCCGATGTCCAACCCAAGCACGTATTGCATAGAAAGCTCACCCGGAAGTCACGCTGATGCCGTGCCTGTGAATTTAGGTCTTCTGCGTGCAGAGCTCATTCCGGGAAGATGATCATCCCCTTGATGTAGCCGGAGCACGAAATCGATTCCATGGAGAATGCCTCTTCTGCTTCCTCCAGGCTGAAGCGGTGTGTGATCATTTCTTCGGTTCGAATCACGCCGTCGTTGGCGGCGATGACCGCAGCTTCCGTGTAGCCGCTGTTGTTCCCTGCTCCCATAACGCGAACGTTTCTCACTTGAATGCTGTCCGGACGAAATGTCGTACTCCGTTCTCCGTCGTACCCAGCCAGCACACAGGTACCACCAAAGCGGACCAGGGTGGCTGCCACCTGTACCATTTCAATGGAACCCGTGGCATCGATCACGACATCCGCCCCGTACCTGTGGAACTGTTCGCTCAGCCGCCGCAGCTCTTCCGTGTCTTGCGCGACAGCGAGCGCGCCCCATGATTTTGCCAAGGCAAGACGGTGCTCCTGCTTGTCCAGGCACAGAATGCGGCGCGCCCCGGCAGCTTTCACTGCTGCCAGGCAGTTCAGACCGATCGGGCCGGCGCCGAGGATCACGGCGGTTGTTCCAATGTGCGCTCCGGCCATCTCCGCGACGGCCAGGCCCACTCCCAGCGGCTCAAGCAGCGCGCCCTGCTCAAAAGAAACTGCTCCTGAAAGCTCGCAGAGGTTGTAAACCGGCGTCAGCAGATACTCGGCGTAGGCTCCGGGCAATTGGAAACCGATCTGCCGGAATTGCGCACAGCTTCGCCACTCGCCTCGGCGGCAGTAATAGCATTTCAGGCAGGTGACCTCATTGTTGGCGGTCACCCTGCGTCCCAGCCATTCCGCATCGGCCCGGGACCCAACCTTGTCGACAACCCCGCTCCATTCGTGCCCGGGGGTAATCGGGTAGTCCACACGGATCGTCCCCTCCAACAACTCCAGGTCCGTCCGGCAAAGGCCTGCGGCCCTGACCTTGACCCGCGCCCATCCTTCTGATGGTTCCGGATCGGGCAAAGTGCATATGGACTTGAGGTGTGGCTGGCTGATCTGAAGTGCTTTCATCACGCTATACGAGGCGGCGCATTCAACGCTCACTGCGCAACAGAATCAATGTAAAGTCGGCATGCCGCCGTCCGCGGTCGCCTTTGGGATAAGACATCATGCTATAAACCAAGTGCGATCCGGGAATCTCACCCCCATAAGCCGTTTAAGACATCAATTCCCGCTGGCATTGAAAATCTCCCCGGAACGCTGCCCCACACGACCCGTAGAATATATGAGATATCAGATTCCTCTTGACATCCGATGTCATACATGATACATCATCTTTCATTGGATTTTAGTATCTTTATTTCGTTGCGTCTTGGGTCTTGGGTCCGGGCTTATCGCCCATTAAAAGACGTGTTCTAACGCGACGTCACGTGACGCCGCGGGGACTAGCGTTGGCACGGAGGACCTTCCGTGCTTCTTGTGTCTGCCAACATCAAATGGCGCCATGGAGGAAGCAAATGACTTTTGTTAGTAACATAAAGGCCCAGAGGGGTTCATGTCCTCAGTTCGTGAAGCAACTGGGGTCGCTTTTCACGTTGCTTCTCTTTCTCACAGTCTTCATGCCCTTCGCCTACGGGCAGATTTACACCTCAACCATTGTTGGAACCGTCACCGATACATCGGGAGGCGTGATTCCCGGCGCCTCTGTAACCCTTGTCAACGTGAATACCGGGGTCAAGGATCAAACCAAGACTAACAGCGTAGGTGATTACACTTTCCAGTACCTCCACCCTGGTCAATTTACGCTTACAGTTGAATCGAAAGGGTTCCGGAGGTTCGTTCGTGAAAGCATCACGCTTCAGATGTACTCGAAGCTGAGCATTAACGTGACACTGCATCCCGGCGCTGTGACGCAGTCAGTCACTGTGAAGGGGACAACACCCTTACTGCAAACGCAGACCGGCGACCAGTCCCAAACCATTCCAAACCAACAAGTGGCCCAACTGCCTTTAACGCGCGCTGGGAATGGGGGACTAAACGTGATTGACTCGCTGAAGCTTCTCTCGCCTGGTGTTGTTTTAGATACGAGCGGCACCTGGACAGTCTCTGAAGGCGGTCTTGTCCGCAAAGACCAGGATTACATTGACGGCGCGATGACCACCCTAACCGTTTGGTCGGGGAATGCAATCAATCCCGTGCCGGATGCTATCCAGGAAGTCAAAGTGATGACCAACAGCTTCTCGGCCGTTTACGGCAACACAGGAGGCTCCATCACTCTGGTCTCGACGAAATCCGGAACCAATCACTTCCATGGGAATGTTTACGAATACCTGGAAAACACCAAGCTCAATGCCAGCAACTATTACACGCACACGGTTCCCAAAGAGGTGTTCAACAATCCGGGCTTCACGATCGGGGGACCAATCCTGAAGAACAAGTTGTTCTTCTTTGGTGACTGGGCATTGATCCGCAATTATGGGTCGTCAGCCTTCACGGGATACACGGTGCCTGATCCCTCCTGGAGGAACGGAGACTTCTCCAATGTTTTGGGCACCACCCCAGTTGGGACGGACGCTTTGGGACGCCCGATCTACCAGAACGAGGTTTTCAATTACGCCACCCAGCGCGCCGTGACGGCAGGGGTGTTTGACCCTGTCTCGGGCCTTACGGCAGTGCAAACCGGCTACGTGCGCGATCCCTATCCCGGCAACGTCATCCCGACAGCAGATCTCAATGCCTCGGCTCTTTTGCTGCAGAAGCTATATCCTCTGCCTACGGACCCAACTGCAATCTTGAACAATTACAACACAACTCAACCGTCTTATGACCGCGAGCACCAGTACGATATCAAGATCGACTACTATCTCGGTCCCAAAGACAGGTTCATGGGGCGATGGTCCTCTATGTATGACATAGGCAATAGCGGCCAGCCATTCCCGGGACTCGCTGGAGGCGCGCTTGCGCCCGGCAGCGAGCTCTCATCGAACCCCGTGCTCGACTGGGTTCACATTTTCGGGGCTGCCACAACCAACGACGTTCATGCTTCCTACTTCCATGAATATGAACGCCGGCTTCCGGTCGGTTATGGCCAGGTCGGGCTGTCGACCTATGGAATAACCGGACTGCCAAACGCCACCCAACCCCTCGGAGTCCCGAACATTGGCGGAGGGAACTGCTTCCCACAAGGAATGACAGGCTCGAGCGGCGTTGCATGCCTTGGTAGTCGCTATGACACTCTGGAACTGCAGGGGCAGGCGGACATCTATGTGGATGACCTGCTCACCCACATTATCGGCAAGCACACGCTCCAGTTTGGCGGCGAGGTCCAGAGGATGCAGATCAACAACGACCAGCCCAACCCTTCCAACACCCGCTGGTATTTCAGCAATG
>JBJKQK010000059.1:0-16340 GCA_046705285.1 Terriglobia bacterium | reverse complement strand
CTGCGGCAGCGCAGCCACCAACGGCGATCCAGGCCAGCCGGCAGAGAAGGCGCTGGCTCGCCCTCATGACAGTCGCTGCGGTTGCTGCCATTGGTCTGTTCGGGACGCTCTTTGCCTTCAACGTCGGAGGCTTGCGCCACCACTTGCTGCCGAGTGTTGGAGCCAGCCATGGCGTGCCCTTTTCGAAGATTCAATCCATCGCCGTGCTGCCACTTGAAAATCTTTCCGCCGACCCACAGCAGGAGTACTTCGCCGATGGCATGACGGAAGAATTGATCACCGATCTTGGCAAGATCAGTGCCCTGCACGTCATCTCACGGCAGTCCATAATGCGTTACAAGGGCAGCAAGAAGCCATTGCCCGAGATTGCGCGAGAACTCAACGTAGACACCATCGTAGAAGGCACTGTGCTACGCTCTGGCAACCGCGTGCGCATCACGGCGAATCTGCTTTATGCGCCGACGGATCGCCACATGTGGGCGGAAACTTACGAGCGTGATCTCCGAGACGTGATTGCGTTGCAGAACGAAGTCGCGCGTGCCATCGCCCGGGAGGTTCAGGCCAAACTCACGCCGCGAGAGAGAACAGGCCTGGCTCGCGCCCTTCCCGTCAACCCCCTGGCTCTCGACCTTTATCTCAAGGGCCGATATCATTGGAACAAAAGAACGCCGGAAGCGCTCAAGAAAAGTCTGGAGTGTTTCCAACAGGCAATCGAGAAGGACCCAAGCTATGCGCCAGCACACGCTGGGTTGGCTGACTCCTACGCTATGCTGGGAGCTGGTTTCTATGCAGTTTTGCCACCGAGGAAAGCGTACCCAAAGGCCGAGGCCGCGGCGACGAAAGCGTTGCAACTCGACAATACCCTCGCCCAAGCTCACACCACCCTTGCTTGGTCGAAAGCATTCTTCGATTGGGATTGGCAAGGCGCGGAACACGAATTCAAACGAGCTATTGAACTCAATCCTGGCTATGCCAACGCCCATCATTGGTACGCGGCGTTCCTGAGCATCATGGGGCGCCATAGCGAGGCCATTTCTGAAGACAAGAAAGCGGAGAGCTTGGATCCGCTTTCGCTCATTATAAGTGCGGATGTAGCAATGGAGGCCCTTGGCCCGGCAGGGCTGTACGACCAGGAAATGGAACAATGCCGGAAGACGCTAGAGATGGACGCGAGCTTCCCTCTTGCACACGCGTGCCTGAGTGACAGCTACAAGCATAAGCGGATGTATGAAGAGGCCGTCACGGAGATGCTCAAGGCCATCGACCTTTCGGGAGGCAGCGTCGTGTGGGTGTCGGCGCTTGCTCAGATCTATGCGCTGGCGGGCAAGCGAAACGAGGCGATGAAGATACTCAACGAGTTAAATGCGCGCTCCAAACGTGAATATGTTTCACCTGACCTCTTTGCATACATTTATGCAAGTCTGGGCGACAATGACCAGGCCTTTGCCTGGATCGAAAAGGCCTACAAGGAGCGCTCTAACCTGGTGAGTGGACTCAAATCGGGGCGGCAGCTCGATCCCTTGCGCTCTGATCCGCGCTATCAGGACCTCCTGCGCCGCATGAATTTCCCGCCATGAATCTCCACCACCCGCAGTGCCTTCAGGTGCATGGGCGTTTTGAAGCTGCAACTTGAAGGTTGGATCAGATGAATAGGCTGGTGCGGGACTTCAGCGAATCGGCCAGAAAGCTTGCGACGCCGCCGTATTCAAGCCCCGCGACAAGCTCGGAGTCCTTGATGCCCATGACGTCACGTGACATTTCGCAGGCAATGGCGCGCACGCCCAACTCGCGGGCCAGCACGATCATGTCTTCGAGCGAGCTGACGTTTTTCTCCTTCATCATGGAACGAAGCATTTTGGCGCCCACACCGAAATAGTTCATCTTCGAAACCGGAAGGTCGCAGCTTGAGCCCGGCGACATCAGAGCCATGGCTTTCTGGAAGAGAGTCTTGCCAGAAAACTTCGTAGTTTTCTTCAGAACACTTAATCCCCAGAAGGTAAAAAACATGCTCACCTGCTGGCCCATGGCTGCCGCGCCCGTGGCGATAACAAAGGCCGCCAGCACACGATCCAGATCGCCGGAGAAGACGACAATCGCCACCCGGTCCTCGGGCGTGCGTTCCTCGACAGCATCGAGCCGCCGGTTCAGTTCCTGGACCTTTTCTTCCAGCACCTGCACGCGAGACTTACCCTCGTCCGCCCGTGTCTCAAAGCTGGCTCCCATTGGTGCACCTCCTCAAGCGGTTCGCTTGACATAATGGGCGTAGACGTTCGCGCCGTCCACGGACTCTTCTTCCTGTCCCACCAGTTCCACATTTTTCGCGATCTTGGTCCAGCCCTGGAAGTCCGCAAGCGAGCCGCGATCGGTGGCAATTACTTTCAGCACCTGGCCGGGCTCGAGCGCTCCGGCCTCCTTTCGCGCGTTAACCAGAGGCATAGGACAGTTCAGACCGCGCGCATCAAGCAGCTTGTCATAAGGCAGGCTCATGTTTTCTCTCCGTTGCAGGTTCCGGATGCCTGCACGAGGCCGCAGACGTTCTTGCCCCGTTCGAGAATGGAAGCCTCGTTATCCGATGCCGCAAGCAATCCTACGTTCACCCTCTTAATGTTAACGTACTCAGGAAGGAACGGCGGAAGATTATCCAGCAGGTTTCGGACGAAACACTCTTCGCTCTCCTGCCCGAGCAGCTGAAGGCCGTGATTGCCCTGCATTAGATCATCCAACGGCGCGGCGAACAATCCGCCTGATTCTCTTCCGCCATGGCAGCTTCGTGGTACGATAATGTTGAACTCGCCATGCCGCCTGAAGAGGAACCTGTTCGCATCCCCATCACGGATGTTTTTGACCTGCACTCGGTGCAACCGAAGGAAGTGGAAGCTGCGGTGGAAGCCTACCTGGAAGAAGCCAGCCGCCTGGGGATGAAACATCTTCGCATCATTCACGGGCGCGGTATTGGAGTGCAGCGCCGGATTGTGCGTGCCGTGCTTACCCGCACGCCGTTCGTCGTCTCTTTCGGCGACGCCCCCGAGGAAGCAGGCGGCTGGGGCGCCACGACCGTCACCCTACGATAATCAGACGCTTATCGCACCTACGGCGCCCGCCTTACGGGCTACAGCCATGGAGCACAGAGTGTTGTGGATGGCGGGGCTTTGGTGATGGATTAGGAAGCCTGCAGGCATCGGTCTCGATGCATCTCCCGCCTGCTGCCTGATCTTTGCGGTTCCCGTTTACTTGTTCTCCGATCCGAGCGCCTGGATCAAAGCGCGCATGTAGCCCAGTGCATAGGCCATGCCGGCGTGCCATGGAGCGTCGCAGGCCATGCGGGGTGTGTGATCGGGAATCATGACGCCGTCGTACCCGTTCTTCATGTAAATCCGCATTGCACGGACGAAATCGACGTCGCCTTCGTCGAGAAAGACTTCGTGATACTTCGGCACCTTGCCGTGCACGTTGCGAAAGTGCACATAGGCGATGCTGCCCTGCTTTGTCAGCTTGTCGATGGTTTCGTAAACGTCGCCGCCAGCCATTTCTGCCGTCGTTCCCTGGCAGAACTCGATGGCATTGTAATGGCTTGGATAGATGTCGAGTAGCCGCTGAAAGAGTTCCGGGCGATAAACCAGCCGCGCTGCGCCGCGAAGTTCGGGCATCGGAGGGTCGTCGGGATGCGCCGCGAGCCGCACGCCGGCCTCTTCCGCGACTGGAACGACTTCCTGCAGAAAATCCGTGAGCCGCTGCCAGAGTTGCTCTGAAGTCACCCTGCCGATCGTTCCAGCTGGAGCGTCTGGATCATACGTCATGTTCCAGACCTGCCCTTTCGGGATCGGCGTTTCTTCAGGACCGTCTTTGCCCAGGAATCCAACCGACTCCGCTCCTCCGCGTGCGAACGGCCCCTGCACGTGACCCCAAACGCCCCCGATGCTGAAGTTGTAACCCAGCACCGGAATTCCCGCCCTGCCCATCCTGCGAATAATGGTCTTGATGTCCTCGAGTTGCTGCTTCTTCAGCGGCCCGTCCAGCAATACGTCGTACCAGTGCGAAGGATCGAGGTTTTCAATCGCGGCGAGTTCCAGACCTTCGGCGTTGACAGCTTTCTTCAGGTCGCGCAGTTCTTCATAGGTCCAGAGCTGCCCCTGCTGCCTGGTCACGCCCCAGTTCTGCTTGCCGTCGGTTGCAGGAATCTTTTCCGTCCCCCAGTAGTCCACCCAGTGTGCGACGATATGGGTTGCGCCAGCCTGCCGCGCAAACCGGAAATTCTCCGGGGTCAACATGTGCCGATAAAGTCCAAGTCCAATCTTCATGCCCGAATTTTACACCAATCGCCCGGAAAAGGAGCAGCCGGCCGGTCGTTTCGCAAAGCGATACAATCGGGCCACGGGGCGGTCGATATGCAGTAAGCCGGCAGCAACCTCTCGCATTGTGCGAACGCAGACGCTACAATGCAAGCGTCTGCCTCGGCCGCCAGCTGAAAACCGGGCGAACATGAGGAAACTTGATGCCTGATGCGATTGGGTTCGACGTATACGGAACTCTTGTTGATCCTCTGGCGATGAGGACGCACCTGAAAGGATTTGCCGGCGATCTTGCCGGACAGATGGCAGAGCTGTGGCGGGAAAAACAGATTGAATACAGCTTCCGCCGCGCTCTCATGCTGAAATACGAAAACTTTGATGTCTGCACCGCGCAGGCGCTGGTCTTCGCCGCGAACAGCCTGAAACTGAACTTGCGGGACGAGGACCGCGCTGCACTCCTTGGAGCTTACCGGAGACTTCCGCCATTTCCCGACGCACTCCCCGCGATTCGCAACCTGAAAGGAGCTGGGTTCAAGCTGGCGGCCTTTTCGAACGGAGTGGAAACCTCGCTGCGCTCGCTTCTGGAAGGCTCGGGCATCCTGCAGTACCTGGACGCGGTGGTAAGCGTGGACGATCTCAAGACCTACAAGCCCGATCCCAGAGTGTATCGTTACCTTTCGGAGCGACATGGGCTTCCGCTGGAAAAAACCTGGCTGGCGTCGAGCAATGGTTGGGATGTGATCGGGGCGAAGGCCGCCGGTCTGCGGGCAGGCTGGATCAAGCGAAAACCGGAAGCAACGCTCGATCCGTGGGAAATCAAACCCGACCTGGTTTGTTCCACCCTGGAAGACTTTTCCTCACTTTTACAAGCAGGATAGCGATGGTCCAGAGGCCTTTGCATTGGCCGAAGACTCTTGCCATGCCGAAAACAGCTACCTGTTTCGATCACCAGCCCGCTGTAGGTCAGAATGTGTGATAGAGCCTGCGCCTGATGTCCGGCCAGAATTCAGCTGCCGCATTGCAGTGAGCGGTATCACCAAGGTCCCAGCCGATCCAGGTCAAGGCGAGCTTCAGGCCCTGATCTTGTGGGGGATAATAGAAGTTCGAAACCAAGGCTGCGAGAACGGTTCCGGACAGAGCCGAGGAGTAAAACACTATGTGACCGGAAATCCCGCGACGACAAGGGGCAGCCGTGCGTTATCAGATCCTTCAATCGACACCTTTGCTGGCAGTACCAGATAGCTAGCCTATAAGCGGCAATCACCCCCCGGTGACGGCTATCACAGAATGATGATATCCACTTTGCTAACCTTCGGTTGCAACGTTCGGATAGACGAAAAGGGAGCTTGTCCAGGCACGACGGAGGACGCCCTCTTGATAACAAGCAAGGCCGAAAAGTGAACCCACGATTCCCGTCGATTCCACAGAAAGGAGCTTCGCCATGTCCAACCGATGGGTATTCCTTGCAGCCTTTCTGACGGCCACTTTCCTGGTGGCAGGAGCCTTTGCACTTCCACCCTTTTTCTACTTTGAGCTGGTCAAGTCGTCGATTTTTATTGCGATCGGCGTCCTGGTGTTCTTTGGAGAGGATCGATTCTCCTACATGCTCGGAATCGTCTTTACGCCCATCTGGTTTCTGGTAGACATCATGGTGGGCGGGTTCGGGAACGATTTCAGCGTCCTCTTCCGATATCTGGGAGGACAGTCCATAAGCGCAATGAGCACTCCGCTGGACGGCTTTGCGCGGCTGGCTGCGATTTTTCTGTTTGCCGTCAGCCTTGCCGCCTGGCGCCGAGAAGTAAACGAACGCTTCTGGGGAAAGACTTTTTGGACGTGCCTCATAATTTCGCTGGCGTATGTGGGGGTTCTCACGGTATGGTATCTCAGGTTGTTTCCTGCAGGTCTTTGAGTAATCCTGATGCTGATTGGCCACGTCGCAGTCGCGCTCGGCGCTAAGAAGGCAGCGCCCAAAACATCCCTTGGCACATTACTGCTTGCGGCTCAGTGGCCGGACCTTCTTTGGCCGCTGTTCTTGATGCTGGGATGGGAGCGCGTCAGGATCGTTCCAGATCTAATGGCCGCGAACCAGCTCGACTTTACCAGCTATCCACTCACTCACAGCCTGTTGGCTGACTTTGGATGGGGACTGCTTCTTGGCGGGCTTTACCTTGTGTTCAAGAAGGACCGGCTTGGCGCGCTAGTGATTTGGGCGTGCGTTGTGAGCCACTGGCTGCTTGATGCCATTGTTCATCGCCCCGACCTACCACTTTACCCCGGCAGCAGGTACATGGCGGGCCTTGGATTGTGGAACTCGGTGGCAGGAACCATCCTGGTCGAAGGCGGCCTGTTCGTGGCCGGAGCGATCATTTACAACCGCGCCACGCGTCCAAAGGACAAAATCGGCGAATACAGCTATAAGACTTTTATCGCGCTCCTGGTCCTGATCTACCTGGCATCGCTGGTGGGCCCGCCTCCATCCAGCGTGGGGGAAATCGAGTGGGCGGGAGTTTTTAGTTGGATTTTCATCGCCTGGGCTTACTGGATAGACGAGCACCGATCCACAAGCAAATCACCAGACCTCACCGCCTCATAGCGCCATCCTCTAGAGGGAAAACGAGCACAGCCCTCGCGTGTTCAAGGTCTGCGGCCTTTTCTGTTAAAGACCATCTTTCGCTTGACATAGATGGCCACTTGTGATAACCCGTAGCACGTCCGAGTCCTGGTTTTCCTTGTCTCAATACGACTGCGAATGGTCTAACCACTGAGAGGAGGGTACCATGAGTGCTCCATTGATCGGGATGCATTTCCTTTCCTTCCTGGTTCTCCTGGTTCTAAGTGCGTTTGCTGCCGCCATACTCCATTGGGTGATCCGCTATCGGCTTCTCGCCGGAATCGACGGTTTTTTTAGCAAGTGGATTGCCGCTTGGATCGGCGCGTGGCTCGGCCCTGCCGTGGTGGGCCACTGGTTTGGCCCCGTCATGCTTTGGAACGTCTATATCATTCCGGCCCTTATTGGGGCCTTTGCCTGCAGTTTCGTCGTCACAGCTGGCGCCCGGGCAACGGCAAAGGTCCGGCCGGAGAGGGAAGTCCTGGGAAGCATCGAGCATCCCACTGCAGCCTGACCGGCTTTGTTGACATTTAGCGTGGTGCAGCCCTGTACCTCGAGGGCAATGTTCTTCTTCAGGAGCGGTGGTGTGCCCAAGGCCGCTCGCTCCCCCGTCGCCAGGACAAGGGGATGGAATTGCTCTCCCGCCCTTATCCCCACCATGCCTCGCCGGGAGCAAGGTGAGCTTTCGCAACATCAGGATTGAGTTCAACGCCAAGGCCTGGTTTTTCGGAGACTTGGATAAATCCGTTCTGAATGTACGGCCCGTCGAGTTGGAGCAACTGATCCATCCAGCCGCCCTGGCCGGTGATGGTCTCGCAGGTCAGGTAGTCGCGAATGGAGGAAGCCCACTGGCACGTGGCCCACGTGTGCAGTTGGCTGCCGGTGTTATGGCTGGCCATAGGAATCGCGAATACGGAGGCCATGTCGGCAATACGCTTGGTTTCGAGGAAGCCGCCGCTGTTGCGCAAATCAGGATGCAAAATGTCGCACCCGTGCTGGATGATGAAGTCCTTGAAAACTTCCCGGCGCGCCAGGTTCTCGCCGGTCAGGATAGGCACGCGTGAACGCTCGCAGAGCTTCGGCCAGGCGACCGAAAAGTCAACGGGCAGAGGATCTTCCAGCCAGAGCGGCTTGATCGATTCAACTGCTTCGGCAAGCTGGATTGAAGTCCGCAGGTCATATTCCCAATGGCAGTGGACCATCAGGTCGTGGTCCCAGCCAATCGCTTCCCGGCAGTTCTCATAGCCTTGACGGATTTGCATCAACTCCCGGGTGGTCAGTACGCGGTTTGCCGGATCGCGCGCCAAGTCGCTCTGGGGATTTGTATGCGGGAAGCCGAACTTGTGCGCCGTAAAGCCCACGGGATCAGCCTTCACCCGCGCCGCCCACTCGCGGCACGAAGCTTTGTCCAACATGTTGCGCGGGCTCGCATGGTCATACACTCGCACTCGCTCGCGGAACCGGCCTCCCAGCAGCGTGGACGTGGGCACTCCCAGAGCCTTGCCCGCCAGATCCCAAAGGGCCATCTCGATGCCGCTGGCGGCGCGCAGCAGGTTGTGTGCGGACCCGTCCGTGCGGGTACCGGCCAGATTCGGCGCGTGCAAATCAAGGAACGTGTATAGGACGTCAATTTCAAGCGGGTCCTTGCCCACCAGCCATGGCTTCATCGCCAGTACCTGCTCCTTGACGCCGACCGCCGGCGTTCCGTAAGCTTCCGCCACGCCGTAGACGCCGTCATCAGCCGTGACCTTCACCAAGCAGTAGGTGCGTCCCGGCCCTTGAAGCGTCATCGTCTGGATATCGCGGATCTTGCGCTGTCCCTTTTCCACTTCGGCAAGCTGGTAGTAATGCGGCCAGACCGAAGCCAAGGCGCCAGCGCCCAGGAACGACCGGCGGGATATGTCAGTCATGGAAACCTCCGTGGGAGTGGTATTCTACTGCTTCGCGCGAAAGCTTGTAAGCATTTGTACTCGCAGGCAGTACAACGTCGCCCCGGCACGTACGATGCGTGACAACTAGGGGGCTTCCCGCCACGCTGGCAGCACAGCTAGTGGAAAGCTTCCTTATTGACCACGCAAGGAACATCGGCGAGGCTGCCGCGCGCTTCCAGCACGTCAATCAGGGACCGTACGCAGCGTCCGGCCATGCCGCGATTGGGATCGGTGGAGAGGCGCGTCATTCGCCCTGCGCTGGCAAAATGGTGGTACAGCCTCAAGCGATCTTCCAGTTCCGGATCGCGCAGCGGGGATTCCGTCGGCAGCGGTTCCTGTTCGAAAACATCCAGAGCTGCGCCCGCGATCAAACCGTCCTTGAGCGCATTCGCTAGCGCCGATTCGTCCACAACTGGCCCGCGCGAAGTGTTGATCAGATACGCGGTCGGCTTCATCAATCGCAAAGCCTTTTCGTTGATCAGATGGAAAGTGGAGTGTATGCCCTGGCGCACCAGCGGCACATGGAGCGACACGAAATCCGATCCTGCAAGGAGCTCCTCCAGGCTTGTCATGCGAATCGACTGCCGCTGGCGCGAGAAGCCGTTCCGATGCCGCAGATCCATTTCCTCCTGGGCTCCGACCAGAAAATCCGTTGCCGCTGAAACCGAGTCATGACATAGAAAATTCACGTCAAACCCGAGCGCCTTTTTTATAAAGGCCTGTCCGATACGCCCCATGCCAATCACGCCGATCGTCTTGCCGGTAACCTCATCGCCCAGGAATGGCAGGTAAGGGTGCCAAGCCCCCCAGCGGTTTTCGCGCACCAGGCGCTCGCTGGGATAGAGCTTCCGCGCCACGGCACCGAGGATAAGAACTGCAAACTCTGCCGTCGCTTCGGTCAAAACCTCCGGCGTGTTAGTGAAAGGAATCTTGTATTCATTCGCATCTGCACGATTGATGTTGTCGAAGCCGACTGCATCCTGCGCCACCACTTTCAGGGTTCCCTGGCCCGCTTCGAAGACCTCGCGGTCAATCGGGTCGCGGAGTGTGGTGATCAGCCCGTCAATCCCCGAACGCACTTTCTCAACGATCAGGCTTTTAGGAGGTGGTTCAAGCTGGTCATACACCTCCACCTCGTAGCCGTGCCGGCGCAGGAGGTCGAGGGCAGCCTTTCCAATGTCGCAGGTGGCAAAAATTCGGAGTTTGTTTTCGGTTTCGCTCATAACGCTCGTCACGTATTCTGCCTGATCCAGCCATTAATGCGTTCGAGAGCTTTCTTAATGTTCTCAACAGAATTGGCAAAGGAAAAGCGCAGATAACCTTCGCCCCGGTCGCCGAAGGCCGTTCCCGCCAGACATGCCACTCCGGCTTCATTCAATAGGGCATCCGCGAGATCACGCGCAGCCTTCCTGGTTCCGCTGATGTTTGGAAAAGCGTAAAAAGCGCCACGAGGCTTCCGGCATTGAAATCCCGGGATACGGTTCAACCCTTCCACGATCACTTCGCGCCGCCGGCGGAATTCAGCCAGCATCGCGGTAACTGAACCCTGGTCGCCGCGCAACGCTTCCACACCAGCCACCTGGGTAAAGCTCGCCGTGCATGAATTCGAATTCGTCATCAGGAGCGCGATTTGCTGCGCGAGTTCCGAGCGCATCACTCCGTAACCCAGCCGCCATCCCGTCATAGCATAGGTCTTGGAAAATCCGTCGAGAATAATAACGCGGTCTCGCAACTCTGAAAAGGCCGCCGGGCTCAAGTGGTCGCCGTCGTAAATCAGCCGGCTGTAAATTTCGTCTGAAAGAACGGTCACGTGGCGTTCCTTCAAAGCGTCTGCCAGTGTTGCCATTTCCGAGCGGCTGATGATGCCGCCCGTGGGATTATTGGGCGAGTTGAGAATCATCAGCCGAGTGCGGTCGCTGATCTTGCCCACGATCTCTTTAACATCGATATCGAAGTCACGCTCTTCAACCAGCTTGTAAGGAACCGCCGTGCCACCCACGAAATTGATCATCGACGCGTAAATGGGAAAACCAGGGTCCGGGTAGAGCACTTCGTCGCCGGACTCAACCAAGGCGAGAATCGTGTAAAACATGATCGGCTTCGCGCCGGGCGTAATGACGACCCCGGAAGGATCAACGGAGATTCCGCGCCGCCGGCCAACATCTTCTGCCACGGCCTGCCGCAACTCCGGGAAACCTGCCGGAGGGCCGTAATGGGTCCAGCCCTGGTCAAGCGCGCGATTGGCAGCGTCAACTATGTTGGGAGCAGTGGGGAAATCTGGCTCGCCGATTTCCAGGTGGACGATCTCTTTCCCCTTTGCCTCCAGCGCCCGCGCGCGAACCAATACGTCGAAGGCACCTTCGTTCCCCAAATGGGACATACGTTCAGCAAGCTGCAGTTTTCGTTTTCCTTTCAGCATTGAAAACCCCTGAAGAGGCAAGTGTAAACTGTTTGCATTGCGAACGGAAGAAGCTCGCGAAAATAACTCCCATATCAACTGCGAAATTCCTGAAGGTGGCGCCGCGGTGTCATTCTGCATTTGCCCACCCGGAAGGCACCGGCAAGCATAGCTTGCCGCAAGCTGCTCACCAGTGTTAACTTTACCAGAGGACTGGATCCACCGATCTCGCAGCCAGTCTTCTGCACGCGGTTGGGAAAATATGCGTTGGTCATGGAAAATCGGAGAGGTTGCGGGGATTGGCCTTTACGTTCACGCGACCTTCTGGGTGCTCATCGCCTTCATTCTTTTCCTGAATTGGTCGAACGGCCACAGCCTTACGGCAGCGCTTTACGGGGCCGTCTTCGTTTTCGTCATTTTTGGATGCATCACCCTTCACGAACTCGGGCACGCCTTGACGGCACACCGTTTTGGAGTCCGAACTCGTGATATTACCCTGCTCCCTATTGGGGGACTGGCGCGGCTTGAACGCATGCCAGACGACCCGGTTCAGGAACTCTGGGTCGCTCTTGCCGGTCCGGCAGTGAACATCGCCATCGCCGGCTTACTCTACCTCGCGATTGTGTCGTCTGGGGGAATGGTCGGCTTTGACCAGTTGCTGTCATTCGACGGGAATTTCATCACCAAGTTGATGATCGTGAATCTCTGGCTGGTCGCATTCAACATGATCCCGGCTTTTCCCATGGACGGAGGCCGGGTGTTGCGCTCCCTGCTTGCCACGCGGATTGAGTACAGCCGGGCCACGCGCATCTCCGCACGCATTGGGCAGGGGATAGCTTGCGGCTTCGGTCTTGCTGGCCTCTTTAGCGATCCGTTCCTGATCTTTATCGCCTTGTTTGTCTGGACGGGCGCTGAACAAGAAGCCTCTATGGCCAAAACGCATCTTTCGGTGGGTGACATTCCCGTGCAGCACATCATGTTGCGGGATGTCCACACGCTGCAACCGGACGAGACGCTGGGAAATGCGGTGGATCACGTATTAGCGGGATGGCGGGAAGATTTTCCTGTGGTTTTCGGTGATCACGTTCTTGGGCTGCTCACGCGGGAAGACATGACGCGAAGCCTTGCGCAGACGGGCCCCGAAACGCGCGTTCGCGACTCCATGCGGCGCAATATCGCGACTGTCGATCCTCGCGAGAGGCTGGACCAGGCTCTTGCCCTGATCCGTGAATGCAATACCCGCTCTCTTCCGGTCGAGCATGAAGGGCGTCTGGTCGGCCTGCTGACTCTGAATAATGTGGGTGAGTTTCTCTCCATCCACTCAGCGCTGCGTCAGGCTGACCGCAAAACTCGTGATCAGCGGGAGAAGAACACCGCAGGTCCCTCTTCTGACACAATCATCTAAAGTGCCCAGACGGTATTTCCATTACAAGACCTTCGCAGACCTTCGGAGCCACGTCGCGCAGTTGGGTATTGACCTTCCCCTGATCGAAGACCGCGAGGAAGTCCGCAGTATTCTCTCACGTCCTGTCGAGATCAGAAGCCGGAGAGGAAAGACCTGGCGGATAGGAAATTCACTTGCCGTCCATCCTATGGAAGGTTGCGACGGGGAC
This sequence comes from Terriglobia bacterium, assembly GCA_046705285.1. Taxonomy (GTDB): domain Bacteria; phylum Acidobacteriota; class Terriglobia; order UBA7540; family UBA7540; genus SCRD01. The sequence goes on along the minus strand of JBJKQK010000059.1, from coordinate 3,501 downwards.
CTCGACGGCAATCCCGGCGCGCTGACTTTTCGCCGTTATCGGCGATTTGGTGCGGGCGGAGCAAAGCTGATCTGGTTCGAAGCTTGTGCAGTGGTCCCCGAAGGCCGCGCCAATCCCCGCCAGCTCTGGATTCATCCGGGTTCGGCCGTGCGGTTGAGAGAATTGCTCCGAGCCTGCCGTGAAGCCCACAGGAAAGAGTTCGGCTCCTGCGACGACCTTGTGACGGTTTTGCAGCTTACTCATTCAGGCCGCTATTCTTTCAAAAAACAGAAGGCCGCTTCGCGTCATCCCGTTCTGGATTTCTATCCGCTGGTCAACCGGGCGGATCTTCCTCCACGAGAAACCCTGCCCGAATTAGCCAGCGACGAATACCTGGCCGCCCTCGAAGACCGGTTTGTCCAGGCCGCAACGCTTGCCCGCGAAATCGGCTTTGACGGTATCGATCTCAAAATGACTCACGGGTACCTGCTCTCGGAACTGATTGGTGCACGCGCGCGCCAGGGGGTGTACGGCGGTTCACTCGCAAACCGAGCCAGATTTACGCTGAATGTCGTGGACAAGATTTACAAACAGGTTGGGGACGACTTCCTGCTCGCGGTGCGGTTGGGCGTCTACGACGGCATCCCTTACGCCGTGAGCACGGAAAATTCAGCAGGAGTGCCGCGCGATTGTCCAAAACCATACCACTTCGGCTTCGGCACAGATCCGAACGATCCTTCGCGGATGGACCTTTCGGAACCATTGCAATTTGTCGGCTGGCTGAAGCAGGCGGGAATCAGGCTTCTGAATGTCTCGATGGGAATCCCATACGCCAACCCGCATATCGGCCGGCCGTTTGACAAGCCCAACGAAGGCTACTATGAAACGCCCGAGCACCCGTTGCTGGGTGTGGCCAGGCACTTTGCCGCCACCGCCCAAGTCCAGCAAGCCTATCCCGATCTCGCCGTGGTCGGAACTGGCTACAGTTGGCTGCGTCACTTCCTGATCTATGCTGCGGCCGCCAACCTCAAGCTGCATCGGACAACGCTGGCAGGCCTGGGTCGGGCCATGCTTGCCTACCCAAACTTGCCGCGCGAGGCGCTCGCAAAAACGGAACTCGATCCACTGCGCACCTGCAAGACTCTCTCTTACTGCACGTACCTCATGCGGTCGAAAAACAACTCGCTCGGGCAATTCCCCACCGGCTGCCCCCCCTTTGACAAGGAAGGCTATGGCGCAATCATGAAAGAGGCGCGCGCCGCCGCCCGAGGCGCGCAGAAAAAGTAGCAAATCTCCAAGGGCGACGCATCGCCATTGTGGCGATGTCTGCAGTTGCCGGAAAATGCTGGGCACCACCTGCCGTGGCATGCCAGGGCCGGAGTTCCAAGCCATACCATGGCATCGTGCGCCGTGTACAGCCTACACACACCGCCCGCCCATTCCTCACTTACGAAAGCGCGGGGAGCCGCCCTTATTTCTTCCAGGGTGGCAATTCGGGCAGGAGCTTCTGGAATTCCGCGATCAGCAATGCTTCGTAATCGCCGGCAAAGTTACGGTTGAGGAAGCGGTCAATCGCCTCATCATGGAAGCGCTGCCACGACTCTTCCTCGTGACCGGGATTGACGGGGTAAAAGAGCGCGTTGTTGGCGCGGGCGGCAGCAAGATCGCCCGGAGCATCACCGACCATAAGAACGCAATCCTTCGCGTATTTGCCATTCGCCGTCAGCTTAAGATGTTCTTTCTTGCTTCCCATCTCCTGTCCAGCGATGACCGCCGCGTATTTCGCGATGTCGTGCTCGCGCCATTCACGTTCAAGAGCCTCGCACGGCGTCGCGGAAACGCAGATGATATCCGTTTGACCATGGAGCTTTTCCGCACAGTCCTGAAAAAAAGGAAAGGGCGGCACGCCCTCGACCATATCGGCGATGGAGCGGTTGACCGCTTTGCTCCACTCAAGAGTGTGCGCCAGCACCGGATCGTGCGTTTTGGCGACTTCGGCCTCGAGCGTGGGATTGCCAAGCGGTTGGCCGGAATCAATCCAGGCCTGCAGTGTGGGCACATGGGGAATTTTGACGCCTCGCCGCATCGGCTCAGGCCAGTCACGCAGCAACTCGAAAGTCTTGGTAAGCGCCGGAAAGCGATTGCTTCCCCGCCATTTCGAATAGAGGTTCACAAACTCCGCCGCGGCGCGCGCGTATTTCGAGATGGCCTGAAGCTTCCAATACTTGATGATGTTGGGAATAAAGCATTCCTTGTGCTTGATCTCCATGGAATCGAACACGCAACCGTCGGAGTCAATACCCACAAAGAAGGAATGCTGCGGCTTGAAAGCAAGCAGTTTGTCTTTTGGCAAAGCCATAGTGTTAGTCATTGTATCGCACTTAGGGTGTGCATCTGAACGCATTCGCGGCTGGCACTTCTCGGCTTGCGAGTTTTCGCAGGCTGCGGTGGCGCCATCGGTTCCGCCCGGCGTGAAAACCGCGCCAAAAACGACTCTCCTACAAAGCTAAGCCATGGTAGAACCGAGCCAGGGCCGCGATGTTTCTGTCATTGGTACTGTAGATTCCGTTTCCCGCAAAACTGCTCAAGGGCCTGCTCAGGTACACCTCAGCCGGAAGCGGAAGTGAATTGGCTCTAGGCATGGCAAAGCCATAGAGGCTCTGTGTTGGATTCTTCGGGTTCGACAGGAATTCTTCCGCGTTATCGGTCGCCCACCCAACAAGGTTCTGGATCAGGCGTGTGTGCTGCCCTTTCATTTGCCGCCCCAACCGATAAAGCTTCATGTCCGGTGACTCGTTCATTACCCAGTCAACCTGCTTGAGCATGGGTGAGTCATGAATCGAGGGGTCGGCCAAATTGCTGACGGAAAGCCACAGGATACACTTCGCGTTCGCTCGGCCACGGCTCTCCTTGATACGCGCCCAGCAGCGGTTGATGGCCTTGCGCTCGTATTCGAGTTTTTCCTCCGCAGGCGGCTCGCCGCTCTTAGGAAATGGCTCGCCTGTAAGCTGTGTGAACAGTTTCTGTTCGGCTGGCAACCAACCCTTTTGCCGAAGCTTGTCGGAAGGATTCCACACCCAGTCGATCATGTAGCCATCCATTCCCGTCTTCCTGATGGCATCCTCCATGGATTTGGAAAGGTAATCCAGATAAGGGTCGGTAAAGGGGATGTGAGGAGTATGGGGCGTGCCATAGCTCAGGCTGGGGTGGTCGGAGCCCCATTTCGAGTTAGCCCCAGCACAGAAATAGCCCATGACCATCTTTCCTTTCCTGTGGCCGAGCCTGACCACGTCGGAAAGGAAATTATGTTTCAGTCCGGGCTGGGCAGGCACAAAACCATCTTGATACCACGCGTACCCGTTGCATGAAACGGCAAACGTCTGAATCACGTTGGCTCCCAGATGGTCGTACCAACGGACGTGCTCTATTGGCGATGCATCTGCCCAGTGGCCCGGGGGTGCAAAGATCGATTCTTTGTTCCTATGGATCCAATTAAAATCAATGCAAAACGCGTGGATTTGC
>JBJKQK010000058.1:0-10702 GCA_046705285.1 Terriglobia bacterium | reverse complement strand
ATTTGGAATCTTAACTATTGTGCGATCCCAGAGACCTCTGCTGCCTCCACGGCCTGCCTGTGGCGCTCTCACCACATGCCATAGCCCGGCGGTTCAGAAACCAGCACAAGCCAAAGGCAAGTGGCTGTTGTGACGGGACGGTGGAACATGGCTGATTCTTTGGATGTTGCCTCTCAGTGGTCGCAGATATTCTGGCCCACATCGAGTGTTCCAGCAAGGTAATGACCGACCAGGTTTTCGGGCGTATCAGCGAGTGCGCCCACCACCACATCGATCCCTCGCTCGCCAAACAGCCCTCGAGCCCGCTGCCCCATGCCGCCGCTGATGATGGCGTTGACGCCGCGCTCCGCCAGCCACCCGGGCAGTAGGCCGGGCTCATGCGGCGGGGCCTCGATATCCTGCCGTCCGAGTATCTTCTTTTCGGCTTGGTCTATGTCGACGAAGGCAAACCGCTCGCAGTGCCCGAAGTGCATGGCGAGTTTCCCGTCTGCCAGTGGAATTGCAATCCTCATTTGGTTGTCCTCCTGTCTTATCTTCCCTGTTGCTTTCTTATCGGCATTGGTTTCATCCAAAGCTGCAATGGGTTGAATGATTTCCTGCATAATCTCTGCTGTCGGGGTGGCAGCATAGTGATCGACAAATGCCCGGCCTTTATCGCAAGCTTCGGCGATTTTCGGGTCCAACGGAATCGAGCCGAGGAACCGTATACCCATGTCTTCAGCCATACGCTTGCCCCCGCCCGAACACAAAATTTGCGTGACTTCACCGCACTTCGGGCAAGCGAATCCGCTCATGTTTTCCACGACCCCGATTACCGGCACCTGAAGCTGCCTGCAGAACGTGATCGACTTTCGCACATCCACGGCAGCCACTCTCTGGGGCGTGGTTACTATCACCGCGCCGTCCAATGTGCCGATTAATTGGCAGATCGAAAGCGGCTCATCTCCGGTTCCCGGAGGCGAATCGATAATCAAGTAATCGAGGTTCCCCCAGAGTACATCTTTAAGGAACTGCTTGATCACGCCTGCTTTCATAGGCCCACGCCAGATCACGGCGTCGTCCATGTTGCGCAGCAAAAATCCGAAGGAGATGACCTTCATCGTGCCGAGAGCAACCGGAAGCAGCCCTCCATCGCACCCCTGGAGTGTTTCCCGCTCAAGGCCGAGCATGGTTGGAATGCTGGGGCCATGAATGTCAACGTCCAGGAGGCCAACACGCTTTCCTGACTGCGAGAGTCCCGTGGCAAGATTTACGGCCACAGTGCTCTTGCCGACGCCTCCTTTGCCTGACAGCACGATGACTTTGTGCCGGATGTGGGAAAGGCGCAATTGAAGTTTCTGACGTTCCTCAAATTCCTCCTGGCTTTCATCACTGTTGTGCTGGGATGCCGAGCAGTCCCCATCGCCGCAGGTCGTGCACGGTCCCTTTTCAGTTCCGACTCCCTCTTGGGAGTCCTTTGGGTTATTCAGCATCTTTCGCTGCCTCCGGAATCATCCGAATTCAAAAGGCTGACACACGGCTGTGTCAACACGTAAGTACCAATGGGCACTCCAACATGAGCTGCAATGACGGGGCACTTCGCCTTGAAGAGAAAAAAGATGTTGCGTGGCTCGTCGCTGAGCGTTTCGAAATTGCCCTGTCCCTTGGCAAGGATCAGGTCAGCCTCGGTAAAACGCCGGACAAAATCCGGGCTACAGTCTTCAAGGATTGTGCCTGGGGCGTCAGAACCGTTGTTGATAATCTTCACAATCTTGTGAAGGCCCACGTACCGCGCGTCGGCCACGGTCGCATCGTTGATAACCGGCCTGCCTCGCACGGCCAGAGTGACGCACGCAGGTGAAAGCTGTTCAATCAGCAGGCGGTCAAAGGCAATCTCTCCTGCGTTGTCGGCCAGGTACAGGATGTCTCGAGCCTCGGCGACGGCTTGCCGGAATCCGTTCTCAAGCCCTGCGAGATGAACCCCGAGCACCTCGTGAATCGACGTGCGCACTTCCGACCCTGTCACCTTCCCGTTCGTACCCATGTCAATTACATTGCCTGCGATGGCCAGGCGTACGGCCATAGCAAGCGGATCTTGCGCAACTTCAACGGTGGTTCTCAGATTGGGGAGGAGACTCATCGCCTGCCGGTTGAAACGGTCCTTTGCCGCACGGTACGGGTCCGCGATGCCGGTGGTCTCACGCAGCCAGCGGTGAAAGTGCTGTCCCATGATGGGAGGTGGCGCTTCCATGTCCATCTCCTGCGTTCGGCGCAACATTTCAAGGACGACCTGCCTGTGGACATGCGGATCGGGGGACACCATTCTGGCAGCATCCGGAGCTTGGCGTACAAGGCAGGGAATGCAGTCCAGAGAGGCTTTCATCTTGTCTCCAGGATCTGATGCGCGACCCGCATGCCTGAGAGTAGCATGCCTCCGAAGATCGGTCCCATACGGGGACCACCAAGAGTGGCACAGACGGCCATCCCTGTTATCCACAAACCCGGAAAGACCTCCGCGACATGTTCAACAACGAACCTTTCTCCACCCGTGGCATCGATGGGACCCTCGCCGGAGGCGGCCGATTTCAATTGTGAGGCAAGGTGAGCTCGCGCGCGAAGGCGCGCGACGGCCACGGCTTCATGTCCAGATGCGTCAATCACAGTCTCCGCCTGGAGAACAATCGGGTCGACCGGCAAAGCACCGGAGATCCTCGTCCTATTGACGACGGCTCCGGCCGCCCTGCCGTCATGGACGCTCAGATCTTCGAACGTCGTCAAGTTCAACAAGACCGCTCCGGCCCGAATTGCCTGAAGACACAGGGCACAGGCCATCTCTGCGGCATCGACGATGCAAAGGCCTTCAGACTGGCGGTCATGCCGGATGTCCGCAGCTTCCAGAACCGGCATCGCCTCTTCTTGGACGACGACTTCGTTCATTCCCATGCCGCCGCCCCAGATGCCGCCGCCCGGTGCCAGGCGTTTCTCAACAATCGTGACTTTTCGGCCTCCCATCGCGAGATGGAACGCAGCAGTAAGACCCGCCGGCCCGGCACCCACAATGACGATGCCCCCGTCAATCGAACGCAGCAATTTCCGATGGTAGCTCTCCACAATGGCTTTGGAGATCACCGATTCATTGAGTTCATTCATCAGTAAGTTTGCGGTCCGTCAGCCGGTGTGGTGCCACCGGAGCGTGCTACGTCCTCCCTCCTGCAACGTCCGGTGATGTGAGGGGCACCAGTTTGCCCGCCTTGAATTGATGAATGGCATCTGCCACGGTTCCAGAGGCGCCGGTATGGATTCGTATTCCTGCGGCCTCGAGTGTAGAAAACGCCTTCGGGCCGACGTGCCCGGTCACCAGACCCTCGACTCCGAGCTCGGCAACTCGTTTGCCGGCCTGAATGCCAGCGCCTTGCGCGGCATTCAAGTTGGCGATGTTGTCTACAGCCGAGAATGCATCTGTCTCCGTATCCACCACGATGAAGTACCGGGCTCGGCCAAAACGCGGGTCGAGCGGCGACTGCAAGTTATTCCCTTCCGATGTAACTGCGAGTTTCATAGCAATCCTTTCCGCTGGATTTACAGGCACGCAGATTGCCAATGGGTCCGCAGGCGGCCATTCCCTTGAAATACAAGCGCCTGCAGGATCTGTTCTTTCCTGGGAGGATTGGAAAATCGTGCAAAATGCAAGATTACTGCTGAGGCTTGCGCGGGTTTGAGGGCAGGAGTTTGAGCGCCTTGAGCTTGCGGTAGAGGGTGCTGGGGTTGATGCCCAGATCACGGGCGGCACGCTGGCGGTTGCCACCTGAGTTTGCGAGCGCGGCTTCGATCATATGTTTCTCCATCACCCGCAGGCTCATCCCGCCATCCAGCGTCCCCGATCGAAGGTTCGCGGGGCGAAGTTCCGGCGGGAGGTGGTGCGCTTCGATCATTCCGTCGCGGCACAGAACAAAGGCCTGCTCGATAATGTTCTCCAGTTCGCGCACGTTGCCCGGATAATTGTGTTCCATCAGGCGTGCCAATACGTCCTTGGAAACTCCGGCAATGTCTTTTTCCTGGAGTCGGTTAAATCTGGCAATCAGATGGTCGACCAGCAGAGGAATGTCTTCGCGCCGCTCCCGGAGAGCCGGAATCTTCATATGAATTACGCGGACGCGGTAGAAGAGATCCTCACGGAACTGCCCGTTGCGGACCAGTTCTGCCAGATCCTTGTTGGTTGCCGCCACCACGCGAACGTCCACCTTGACGGGTTCGACCGCCCCCAGAGGCTCAATCCAGCGCTCCTGAAGCACCCGCAGCAGGCGTGCCTGCATGGCCGGTGAGACATCGCCGATTTCATCCAGGAAGATCGTTCCCCCATCGGCCCGGGCAAATCGCCCGGGCTTATCCCGCCGGGCGTCAGTGAACGCACCTGCCTTGTATCCAAAAAGCTCGGATTCAAGCAGGCTGTCAGGCAGCGCTCCGCAGTTCACGGCGACAAACCGCCTTCTCTTTCGCGGCGAGAGATTGTGGATGGCGCGAGCGAAGAGTTCCTTCCCGGTACCACTCGCTCCCTCGATCAGAACCGTACTGCTTGATTCAGCAATGTTCGGGAGGATCTCGAACAGGCGCCTCATCACCGGGCTTCGGCCAACGATATCTTCAAATGTGTACCGGCACTCAAGCTCCTTGCGGAGCTGCTCGACGCGGCGGAGGTCCTGGAAGGTTTCGACACCTCCGACGGCCTCGCCGTTTTCGCCCTTCAGCAATGCGGTCGAAATGCGGATCGAGATCCGCTCGCCGGTTGAACTGACGACATTGGCGGTGGCGTTGATGACGGGCTTGCCCGTGTCAAACGTTCGCTTGAGCGCACAGGCGTGCTCGCAGATGCTGGCGCGGAAAACCTCGCAGCACGGCCGTCCGAGAGCATCCTGCCTGCGCACACCGGTGATTCGCTCGGCGGCACGGTTGAAGGCGGTGATTCGCCAGGCAGGATCGACGGTAAAAACGCCTTCGTTGATCGACTCAAGGATCGGATCGCTGGGTGGTGCATTAATCACTCTGTAGTTTGCCGCGTTTTGTTGCAATTTGCAAGGCTCTGAATCCTCGTGATGTTGCATCCTGCAAGAGCCGCATCCTTGATTGTGGCCCGATGGCTCGACATTTGAATGGTCTGTAGTTGTGGAATTGAATGTGCATTGAGACTGAGCGATGAGGATCGCAATCCCGCACTGGCAAGGTCGAGTTTCGCCCGTTTTTGACATGGCGGGGAGTGTTCTGCTCATTGACATCGAGAACGGGCAGGAACGACAGCGGGAGGAACACAAATTGACGCGGACTGATCCCCTGGCACGCGCCGCCGAATTCCTGAAGTTGGAGGCCAAAGTCCTCATCTGTGGTGGGATCTCGGCGCCTCTTGAGGCCGCTTTGGCTTCATCGGGCGTTGAGGTGATCGGATTCGTCTGCGGACCGGTCGAAGAAGTACTGGCGGGCTATTTGAACGGGAAACTGGCGAAGAGAATGTTCAGCATGCCAGGCGCGCACCGCCAGCGCAGGTGCTTGGGAGGAAGGAGATACGCAATGCCAGGAGGTTTTGGAATGGGTGCTGGGCGCGGGTCCAGAGGCGGCGGCCATGGCCGCCGCTGTGGAGGAGGAGCAGGCGGAGTGGATGGCCCGTTCGCTGGCGGACCAGCCGACTACTGTGTTTGTCTGAACTGTGGCGAGAAATTACCGCACACGCCTGGGCAGCCATGCAACCAGATGACATGCCCGAAGTGCGGGCTGAAAATGACGCGAGCACAGTCTCAAGGAAGGAGATAAAGAGATGCTTTCTAGAGGAGATTGCAACCGAAAGCTGGTATTGGCGTTAGCCGGAGGCGTTATTGCAACGCTCCTAGCCGTAACGCAGGCTTGGCCCCAGATGGGTCCAGGCATGGGTTACGGGCGCCTTTACGATCCATCAACAGAAATCACTACTCATGGGGTCGTTGAGGCAGTCCAACATGTTGCTTATCCGTGCTGGTCGGGCGGCACACACGTGACACTGAAAACAAAGCAGGGAAGCTACGACGTTCGCCTGGGACCAACACTCTTCCTATCGCAAAACAACTTCAGCTTTGGGAAAGGAGACACGCTGAGTGTGACTGGTTCGAAGCTAAGTGTCCAGGGAACAAGCGTTCTGGTGGCGCGAGAGGTGAGCAGGAACGGCAAGACCCTTACCCTGCGTAACGCTCAGGGCTTTCCGGCATGGGCAGGCCGGGGAATGGGCAGCAGGAACTGGGGCCGCGGATATGGTCGTGGCTACGGCAGGGGTGGGTTTGGAGGCCCCCAGCGCTGAGGATGAGCGTCTGTCTGCTGCCGGGTTGCGTGGATACAGATTGTGCCCGAACTGTGGTAAGAAGGCGCATGGCTCGGCAGGACAGGCAGGGAACGAGGCCATCCACCGGGCAGTGTGCCAGTTCCACAGTACAGGATCGAATATAAATGCTAAAGGAGGATTGACAATGCCACTCGGAGATAGAACAGGTCCATCGGGACAGGGTCCCGGAACAGGACGCGGTGCTGGTTTTTGTAGTGGTTCCAGCGCGCCGGGCTCATTGAACCGCGGTGCAGGTTTAGGGGGTGGCCGTGGGCGCGGAGGCGGCGGCTGGCGACAGAGAAACAGGTTCCGTGCCAGCGGCCAGGCTGGCTTTCAGCGGGGATTCGGCAGATCTGGAGGGCGGCGAGGAGCTTTTGCCGTGCCCAGCCAAGAGGATGAGTTGTCTCAGCTCAAAAGTCAGGCTACATATTTAGAAAGCGCGCTGGAAAACATTCGCAAGCAGATTAAATCACTGGAGAGCAAAACCGAGCCGGAGTAAACAAGACAAGGTACGGGCCCGAGCCGAGCGCGCGGAATGCGTCTTGCGCGGCTGTGCTCGGGCCATACCTTATGGACACAAGGGAACTGCACGGAATGAGAATTGCGATCGCCAGCGGCAAAGGTGGGACCGGTAAAACCACGGTTGCAACCAACCTGGCATGGGTAGCCGCCCGCAACGGGCGGGACGTCACGTATGTCGACTGCGACGTGGAAGAACCGAACGGCCATCTGTTTCTTAAGCCGGAAATCACTTCATGCGCTCCGGTCGGACGGCTGCATCCTGCCGTTGATATGAATAAATGCACACACTGTGACCTGTGTGGTGAGATCTGCCAGTACAGCGCGATTGTCTCGATCGGTGAAACCGTGCTTTTGTATCCCGAGTTGTGCCACTCGTGCGGAGGCTGCTCCCTGGTTTGCCATCCCGGCGCAATCACGGAGGAATTACGGGTGACGGGCAGGATTGAAGCTGGCCAGAGTGGGCCTGTCGTATTCGTTCAGGGCCTGCTCAATATCGGGGAGGCCATGAGCACACCGGTCATCCGGCAGGTGAAAGCGGCCGCGCCCAGGTCAGAGCTTGTGGTTTTAGACTCGCCTCCCGGAACGTCCTGCCCTGTGATTGAGAGCGTCAAGGGTTCGGACTTCGTGCTCCTGGTCACCGAGCCCACTCCCTTCGGATTGAATGATTTGAAACTCGCGGTTGAGATGGTTCGTGCCCTGGAGCTGCCGCATGGTGTTTGCGTTAACCGTGCGGGTTCCGGCAGTAAGGAAACCCAGGATTACTGCCATCGCGAGGAGATCGAGATTCTGGGGGAAATCCCCGATGACCGCCGGGTGGCTGAGGCTTACTCGCGCGGCGTTCTTGCTTGCGAAGCCCTTCCGGACTTCCGTGAACATATCGAGGCGCTGCTGGCCCGGCTGTCAGACGGCAATCCGGCAATACCAATGAGTTCAAAGGGTGAGGTCCGGCGATGAGCGACCTGGTGAACATTGAGAACCCGGGCCGTTCGGCGGTCAAAGAACTCGTGGTGATCAGCGGCAAGGGCGGCACCGGTAAGACATCGATTGTGGCATCGTTTGCCGCGCTGGCAGAGAACGCCGTCCTAGCCGACTGCGATGTCGATGCTTCCGATCTGCCTTTGGTTATCGAGCCGCGTATCCTCCGCCGCGAGCCCTTCACGGGAGGAAGCCGAGCCAGAATTCGGCCTGAACATTGCAGCGCGTGTGGCAATTGCAGTGAGGTCTGCCGTTTTGATGCCATCCATATAGATGGCCCTGGGGACGGCGTGATCGACAAAACCTTTCGGGTGGAACCGCTTGCCTGCGAGGGTTGCGGCGTCTGTGCGTGGTTCTGCCCGGAAGGCGCCATCGAGTTCGGCCCGGTGGTGAACGGCGAGTGGTTTATATCCGAGACACGCTTTGGCCCCATGGTTCATGCCAGGCTCGGGATCGCGGCGGAGAACTCGGGCAAGCTGGTTTCCACCGTGCGGACAAACGCCAGGCAGATTGCCGGGGAACGCGGACTGGACCTTCTCCTTATCGACGGCTCACCGGGAGTCGGGTGTCCAGTGATTGCTTCAATCACTGGTGCGTCCCTGGTTCTGGTGGTAACCGAGCCGACGCTGAGCGGACTTCACGACTTGGAGCGGGTTGCGGAGCTGACCGGGCACTTCGGAATCCCAACGCTGGTTTGCGTCAACAAGTGGGATCTCAACCCGGAAATTTGTGAGCGAATTGAATCAGGAGCCCTCCAAATGGGACTGGGACTTGCCGGCAGGGTTCGGTTTGACCGCGCTGTGACAGAGGCACAGAGTCTCCGGAAAGCGGTCATTGAACTTCAGCGGGATGGCTGTTCCCAGGATATTTATGCCCTCTGGGAGGGAGTCGAAGCTAGTCTGCAAAATCGCAGGTCTGCTGCTTCGACGGTCGCCAGCCCTGCCGGACGTTTTAAACCCTAAGGAGTCGACACACGGTGCAAAGCTTGAAGAGCATTGAGGAAGAGGTGCTAACTTCTGCGCCCCACACGCAGTCCGAGTGTTTTGCCTGTGGCCCTGACCATCCGCACGGCTTGAAACTTCGCTTCCGGGCTGACGGACCCGGACGCGTTACGGCCGACTGGATCCCCGGGAAGGAATGGGAGGGATATCAGGACGTCATTCATGGGGGAATCGTTGCAACGGTGCTGGACGAAGCCATGTCCAAGGCCGTCGCCGCAGCCGCCGGGCCCGCCTTCACTTGCCGGCTGGAGGTGAGGCTCCGGCGCCATGTAGCCCCAGGCGAACTGATGAAGGTTCGCGGCTGGGTGGTCGAAAAGCGGAAGCGCCATACCCGGGTGGAAGCGGAATTGAGGGATAGCCTTGGTGTGGAGCGGGCCCATGCCTGGGCCACTTTTCTGGAAGTCACAACGCGTACCAGACCAATGCTTTTTGCAAAACGCGAAGAAGTTTCGAAATGAGAAGACCCGTCGAAAACCTCGCCTGGCATGCTGAGGTTTTAGTCCGGAATCGGCGGTAATTTCCTATGACCCTGTCGACCCATCATCGTATGGATGGCACACGCAAAATTCTTATTCTCGCTGTAAGTCTTGTCGGACTTTTCGCCTCGCTCTATCTCTGGTGGGCTTATACCTCTCCGTCGCGCCCGCTGGTCTGCATCGGATCGGGTTGCGATGTTGTGCGGGCAAGTTCCTACGCCCATCTTTGGGGAGTGCCTCTACCTGCCTTCGGCTCGGCCATGTACACGGTGCTTGTGCTGCTGGCCTTTGCTGAAACCCTGGGTGGCAGCGCGATTTTCCGATGGGCTCGCCTGATGACGATGTTGATTGCCGCAGTGGGCTTTGTTGTCTCTCTGGTGCTGACGGGCATCGAGGCTTTTGTTCTGCATTCCTACTGTGTCTGGTGCATGGTGTCGGCCGCTTCGACCACCGTGATTCTGCCGCTGGCAGCGTGGCGAATTGCCCGGCCTTCCCCGCCGCCGGACCTAGCCGTTACGCTGCGATCGCTGCGGTGGCAGTTCTCGCTGCTGCTTCTGGCGCTCGCGGCGGGAATTCCGGCTTTCGTTCACCTTTCTCACTCGGGCGAGTTCGCGCCGCCGAAGCTGGCTGCGCCACAGACGCTCGCTGCGCGCCTGGTCCGCCCGGATAGCCACGCGACCGGAGACCTCCAATCTCCCGTAACCGTGGTTGAGTTCGGCGATTTTGAGTGCCCGGCGTGCAGCTTGGCGCAACAGGCCTTCAAGAAGGAACTTGCAAAGTATGGAAACCGCATCCGCTTTGTCTTCCGGGAGTTTCCATTGCCGTCCATCCATCCGCAAGCGGAAAAAGCAGCGGAGGCCTCTGAGTGTGCCGCGGAACAGGGCAAATTCTGGGAGGCCGAGCGCCTGCTCTACAGGAAGCAGTCGAACCTGAGTGTGCCCGCGCTCGAAGGCTAGGCTGCTACGCTGGGCCTAGATACGCACCGCTTTGACGAATGCCTTAGGAGGGGCCGCATGGCGGCGCGCGTTCGCGAGGACGTTGCCGATGGCAAGGCGCTCGGGGTAAAGGGGACACCGACCTTTTTCGTCGGTCGGCAGATGATCCTTGGCCCGCCCAACCCGCAGCAGTTTCTCGAACTGACGGCCCAACTGCTCTCGGAACACGGAACGGTGGCTAAGGTCGCGAAACCACCCTTTGCCTCGAAACACGGGCACGCCGCAGCCCCGCATGCGCGCCAAAGCGAAAGCTCGGAGGCCACTCCCACCGAGGGGCTGTTTGGATCGGTTATGAAGGCAGGGCTGGGCGGCGGAAACGTATTCTCCCAGATGCAGGCACAAACATCACTGGCCTGCAGTCCTGATGAGGCAAGACGCATTGAGCCCACGGTCAGTCGTACCGCTGCGGCGGAGAGG
>JBJKQK010000057.1:0-22358 GCA_046705285.1 Terriglobia bacterium | reverse complement strand
CCCCCATAGTAACGAAACGCCAATTCATGGGCTTCCAGAAATGCCTGCTGGGTCGCTCGCGGATAGGCCCGATGGAACGCCGCTCCACTGGCCATGCTCCGCAGCGAGAAGACCTGCAACTTCTGCCGTTCCCCGCCCAGATCGGAATAAGCTTCGTACCAGTCCACCTGCGCTTCCGAGCCCTAGGCATAACTCTGCGGCACGAACGTCTCCCGACGGATTAGTCCGAGCTCTTGCTTCCGCCGCACATATTCCCGCACCGTCGATTCCGCCACCTCGCAGCCCGGCAACTCGGCCCGAATCCGCTGATAAATCCGCCGTGCCGTGTGCCGCTGCTTGCGCGGTGCCCGCCGGTCTGCTTCCAGGATCGCGTCGATCATCGGCATGGCGGCCGAAAGCTTGGGCCTCTTTCTCTCCGGCTTCTTTCGGCGTGCCGGCAGGGCGTTCGCCAGCGCTTCCCGTACCATCCGACGGTGGACCCCAAACTTCCGGGCCACACCCTGGATCGTGCCAACCCCAAACTCGTACTCCCGTCGAATCTGCTCAAATAGCTCCACCTTCGCTCTCCAATCCACCGCCGCCTCCGTTCCGGGCCTAGCCCAGAACAGAGTACTCGGCTTAGCTTTCCAGGTGGGCCAAATCAGGCCATCATTGTGGACCAAATGAGCGGTTGACTTTGCTGGTCAAACTCACATCGGTAAGGAACACCGCTCGAGATAGCGTATGCTGGCTGTGCCGAAATGCAGGCGGCAAGTAAGCCGGATAATCACTGGTGCTTGATAAATCGAGCCCGTAAATGAGCGTGGCTCCGAGTCTGGTGTTCGCATCATTGGTGACGTCCTGCCTCCACGAATTCAGGCAAGCCGATCCCGTTTAGGAGATTACTTGCCGAACACCCTCGGGCCGTCTGCCATTGGCAAGGAGGAGAAATCATGCCAAGACGAAAAAGTCCCCGTAAGTCTCGCCCCTCTTTTCCTGCACACGTGATCGAACCCCATGCCGCCGGAGTCGACATCGGTGCTACCGAAATCTATGTCGCTGTGCCGGCCGACCGCGACCCGCAGCCGGTCCGTCGTTTTGCGACTTTCACCTCGGACCTTGAACGTTTGGCCGACTGGCTCAAGCAGTGCAAGATTGAAAGCGTCGCGATGGAATCCACCGGCGTCTTCTGGATTCCCTTATTCCAAATCCTGGAAGATAGTGGATTTCGTGTTTGCCTAGTGAGTGCTCGCCACGTCAAGAATGTACCGGGCCGGAAGACTGACGTTGCCGATTGCCAGTGGTTACAGAACCTCCATTCCGTAGGCCTCCTTCGGGCATCCCACCGTCCACCCCAAAACATCTGCGCTTTGCGTTCCCTTTGGCGCCACCGTGAAAGTCTCGTGCAATTGGCTTCGGTTCACATTCAGCACATGCAGAAAGCCCTGGATCAGATGAACATTCAACTGCATCATGTGATCAGCGATCTCACCGGAACGACAGGTCTCGCCATTGTGGAAGCGATTCTGGCCGGCGAGCGGGATCCTCGAAAACTCGCCGGGTTGCGTGATCCGCGTATGGCCGCAAGCCAGGGCACGATAGACGAAGCCCTCCTGGGTGACTACCGCCCTGAGCACTTGTTCACACTTCGACAGTCCCTTCAGGCTTACCGGCAGTACCAGAGCTGGATAGCTGAATGCGATCGCGACATTGAGAGATACCTGGCCAAACTTGAGGGCCGCTTGCCGACTCATCAGAAACCTCTTGCTCGACCCAAGGACCGTCACAAGCCGCGGCGCAATGAACCGTGTTTTGATCTCCGGTCTCATCTGTACCGGATCTTCGGCGTTGATCTTACAGAAGTGCCCGGCGTTAGCGCTTTAACCGCCCACGCCCTCTTGACCGAGGTCGGTCCAGACCTCCACAAGTTTCCCACCGGGGCGGCCTTTGCTTCCTGGCTGGGGCTTTGTCCGGATAATCGGATCAGCGGCGGCCGAATCCTCTCCGTGAAAACCTGCAAGGTGGTCAGCCGACTTGCTGTGGCTCTGCGCATGGCTGCCCAGTCTTTGCATCGCAGTCAGTCTTATCTCGGACAGTATTTCCGCCGCCTGCGAACCCGTCTCGGAACTCCCGCCGCGATCACTGCCACCGCGCACAAACTCGCCCGAGTCCTTTACCACATCGTCACCACACTCCAGCCCTACGACGAAAGCATTTTCGCAGGTGTCGAAGCACGGGCTCGCCACCGCCAGTTTGTCCGACTAAGGAGGCAAGCTGCCACTCTTGGATTTCACCTCATGCCGATTGAACGTGTTCCTTAGGAGAGTATCGAAATCAATCGCGTTCAAGCATTCGTCCCGCAGCCGTCCGTTGAACGATTCCACGTACGCATTGTCGTAGGCTTGCCGGGTCGGCTGAAATCCAGCGTCACTCCGTGTTCGTAACCCCATCGGTCTAGAACCTTCGAAACCAATTCGTGGCCCGGGAGTTGCCGAAGTGGTTAGCGAGTCTCGGCGCCGGAACGTTGTACATCGAACCAGGGAGTCCCTGGGAAAACGGCTACTGCGAGAGCTTCAACGGCAACCTGAGAGATGAATGCTTGAATGGAGAAATCTTTTATTCCCTGAAGGAGGCGCAGGTCGTAATCGAACCGTGGCGGGTGGAATACAACACCCGGCGCCCCCATTCAACGTTCGGCTATAGGCCGCCGGTACCGGCAGCCGATAGCCCTCTGGAAACACCGAAGGCATTTTCACAGCCTGAAGCTGTGATGTAAGCCCTCTCCCTGACGGTGGTACAAAACCCCGGGCAGTTCACCTTCTCCATCGGCAAAGCCCTCCTTCTCAATCTAGGATTTTGCCGGAAAACTCACTCTCTCACTCATTCGGTTTTCAGGGGGGACGTCAACTCCTGGGGGGCTGCTCAAAAGGGCAACATTTTTGTTGGCTGGTTGCCGCGCGAGGGGTGGCCGCAATTCTGGAAGCATTTTCGACGTTTCGGGTAAATCCGCGAGCAGGACCCCAAGGAAGGTAGCGGGTGGCCACGTTCAGTGCTTTTCTGAGCGTGGGTTCTTCATGGGTCAGAAAGCCCACGGACAGGAGGACATTGTCCGTGGTCACCAACTTCAAACAGAACGATTCCTTCAGGTGTTGGTATCCAATTCGAAACTCAGTGCAATAGCATGAGGACAACGCCACAAAATACCCATCTATATACACTTGCAGCCGGTCATTTGAACGCCGCGAAGATGCCGACGGAAGAACTGCTTGTGTCCGGAATCGGGGTCATGGAGGTGGTCGTGTTATTCTGCGTCGTTGAAACGACCGCGTATTGGATGGCCATGCGGGCGTTTGCGGCGTTCGCGGGCATCGTATACCCGGAGCCGGCCGTCCAGCCCGTCTGGTTTGCACCCTTACGCTCCATGTAAATCAGAATGTCATTGGCGTTTGACGTGGTCAGCGGGCCGGAGACAAGCCCTCCGCCCGGCGACGTGGAACTGACGCTCGCATCCTCGGCCGGAATACCCGCGATGCCGCTCACTTCGTAGCAGACCATGGTCGCCGCATAGCGGACAGGCGAAGAGAAGTTGGCACGAACCCAGGTGAGAGCAGCGGAGTTCGTGATGTAGCGCATATCGACGCGTTGCGTGGTGTCGGCTGTAACATACCCGTTCGAATCCTGAGCCCAGCCGGCCTGACCCGCGCTGTCCGAAATGGTCCAGGTATCGCTATCGTTGTCGCCTTCGCTTACGCCGCAGAGGATTGCATTACCTGCGGTGGTCGAGATGTTCACGGTGAGGGATGAAACGCCGGTCTGGTTGGCGTTCTGCGCCTGCACCACACTGATCGCCCCGCCTCCTCCCCCGCCGCCGGAGTTGATGGCGATGCTGAGCGCCTTCGCCGCGGTCTGGGAATTGGCGTCCGTCACCTGCACGGTGAAGTTGCTGGTCCCGGTGCCCGTGGGCGTCCCGGTGATCGCTCCGCTGCCGGAGTTCAGGGCCAGCCCCGCCGGCAGGCTGCCGGAGGTGACCGACCAGGTATAGGGCGTAATCCCGCCCGTCGCCGCCAGCGTCGCGCTGTACGCCGTGTTCTGCGTGCCGTTAGGCAACGAACTGGTCGTGATCGAAGGTGCCGGCGCATTCACTGTGATGCTCAGCGCCTTCGCGGCGGTCTGGGAATTGGCGTCCGCTACCTGCACGGTGAAGCTGCTGGTCCCGGTGCCCGTGGGCGTCCCGGCGATCGCTCCGCTGCCGGAGTTCAAGGCCAGCCCCGCCGGCAGGCTGCCGGAGGTGACCGACCAGGTATAGGGCGTGACCCCGCCCGTCGCCGCCAGCGTCGCGCTGTACGCCGTGTTCTGCGTGCCGTTGGGCAACGAACCGGTCGTGATCGAAAGCGGGTTTTCTACCAAGACGGTAGCGCCATAGAATCCATAAGTGCTGTTATCGGTTGACAGAGCCCTGATCCCGAGCACGTGTGTGCCGTTGGACAGCGTCGTAGTATCTAGCGCAGCGGTCGTGCTCCCGTTGTAAAGGTAGGGCGAAGAAGATAACGTCTGGTTCAGCACTCCGTCGATGAAGAATTGAACAAAGTTAACTGTCTGGGTGGGACTTGCCTGCCATTGCAAGCTCCCGCCTATATTGTCGCCATCCAGGATCGTCGAATTAATACCAAAAGGTGACGACGCATCCGTGACAACAGAACTTGCACTGGATTGTGCCGATGAAGAACCCGAAGTGTTGGAAGCGGTCACCATGACGCGGAGCGTTTCACCCACATCGGCATCCGCGAGTAACGCGTAAGTCTGCGAGTTGGCTCCATTGATGGGCGAGCAGTTTGAACCATTGCCGTCGCAACGGTACCATTGGTATGAGTAATTCGTCGGCACTCCAGACCACATGCCTGTTGAGGCGCCTAGGAGCGATCCATATTGGGCAAGGCCCGTGACCGCCGGCAGGCCCAGATTACCGGGCTTTGCGGTCACATCAGAGGTGCACCCCGGCACAGCTTTACAAACGTTGAGCCGCCCGCTGGTGCCCACGAATCCGTTCAAAGAGGCGAGAGTATCCACGTTATTCAGGATCTGTGACTTTAGGCTACTTACCGACTGATACCCGAGTGACAGAATTAACGATGCTGTACCCGACACCTCGGCTGCCGCCATCGATGTCCCACTAATATAGCCATAGTTGCTCAGCCGTAAGGTCGAATAGATGTTAACGCCAGGAGCAGCCAGTTCCACCGTTGTAGGTCCATAATTCGAAGAGCTCCACAGGTGATCATTCTGATCACTTGCCGCGACGCAGATCATATTAGGCCGGTTGTAGGAGCAAGGGTATCGAGGAGTCGTGTCATTATTTTGAGCTGTGTTGCCCGCGGCGGTTACGAATAAGATGTCGTTGGATCCAAACAGGTCAATTTCATCCGACAGCGCTTGCGAGTATGCGGTGCCCACAAAAGTTATCGAATCGTTCGCCACTCGCACATTCACTCCGGCTTGCTTGGCTTTTATGACCCAGTCCATTGCAGAGATAAGGTCGCTGGTGCTACCAGTATCGTTGCTGGACAGCCACTTTAAGGCCATGATGCTGGCCGTCCAATTCACGCCAGCAACTCCCGCCGCGTTATTAGCGACTGCTCCGATGATCCCTGCCACATGAGTGCCATGTCCGCTGTAGGCAGTGTCGTCATCCATCGGATCACAGTTGTTGTCCACGACGTTATAACCGTGGGTGCCAGCCGGACAACCGCCAATCCCTCCAGGGTTATTCCACATGTTGACCGCCAAGTCAGGATGGGAATACTGCACCCCAGTATCGAGAACCGCAACGACCACTGAGTTCGATCCCGTGGTAATACCCCACGCAGCCTTCGCGCGTTCATCGGCGCCGGCCGTCCCAGTGACACCGTTGACTGTCTGTCCGGTATTCTGGATAGCCCACTGGAGTCCGAAATTTGTGTCGTTTGGAGTAGAACCAGCGGACACGGTTTGCAGGTAATCCGGCTCAGCGTAGCGCACCTCCCGGTGTGTCTTGAGTGCTTGAATCGTTTTGAGAACGCGTCCTCGACCCACGCTCAGCACGTGAACACCTACACCAATGCGCTTGATTTCTCTGGCGTCGACATCGGAGAGAATCGCTCGCTGTTGCTCAACTGAGACACCTTTGTGAAATGCCATGAGCACGATGCCGTGGCGAAATTCCGGCTTCACGTTAGTGTGAGCGACTTTTGGAAGCTTGTTTCCTGCCGCTCCACCTAGCACGAACGCAATGATGGCCAGATAACGCAACCAAGAGAACACGCCGTGAAGTCTCAATGCGCTATTCGCGAATCTCCGCCTGAATCGGAATCCGCCTCCTATGATGGGGGTATTGGAGGTGGTTAAGTGGAAGTCGATCACTGGAAGCGATCCCCCCAGTTATGGCTGAGGATGTAGGTCATACCTTAATGAAAGCGCTCTGCCTCTCAACAGTTTCAGAACCTGCGCGATGGCCGCCACGTTGCCCATCTTACCTGCACAGCAGTCCGACCCGCGATTCGGGATGGCCCGCATTCGCCAGGCGCTGCGTGTGTTCGCTCGTCTGGTGAGACCCTAGACGCATAACCGATAGGCATGATCCCCAGAAATTCTCGATATGGTCGACTCTTACCGGCGAAACCCTAAAGCTAAGTGCGACACTACAGCACAAAGGGGCCGTATTCAATCGGGTGATTCCCGTCATTACCGTAGATAAATCCCCCGAGGGAGAGGCCGGCCAATCATCAGCACAGTTCGGGTAGTCTCCTGTTTTACGTACAAGGCTGGTCGCTCTAGTAATGCCAGATTAAATGTTAGGAGTTGTTGTTGGATTCCGTCAGGCACCATGCACAACGTCCGCTGAGCCTGATCAGCAGCGCTAGGAGCCGCTTGAGGTGCTCCCTGTTTTAGGTCCAATCATAATGCAAGTTCCGGGGAACTTTGAAGGTCCCCCCATTTCTGGTCCATTCAGGGAGTGCAGCGCTCACGTTCTCTTTCTTGCTGAATTCACACCCGCTCCAGTCGCAATCGCGTGGCTTCGCCCTCCCGATCCGCCTGGTGCTCCTGGGCCTCAGCTTCGGCCTCAAGTTTGGGCTGCTCTTCTTCTCGTTCGCGCCGGAGTTTTTCAATGATGCGCTCGGCGCGTGGTTCCTGCGTTTCAAGTGCTAGCCCTTCGACCCGCTCTCGGCGATTTCGCAAGACAGATGATGGGCCAGCGGCGTCGCGTTTTTCCTGCCTGCCGCTTCGTGCTGCTTCGACGCTTTCGCGGGTGAGGCGCAGATGGCCGCCGGGGGTGCGGAAGCCCATAAGTTCGCCGTCAGTTACCATGCGCCGTACCGTGAGGGACGAGATACCAAGCAACTGGGCAGTTTGGCTTACGAAATACGATTCCTGGCTCATGAACGCTTCTCAACAGTCCTTTCCAAGTTGTTGTAACTTCTCTGGGTTTGCGGAAAGCATCTTTATCCACATTTTTGGCCATTTCTTCCCGGGAGGGGTTTATAGTGCCTGACTTTTCGCACACATGTGGCCTTAGAGCAACTTTCTTTTGTTGGCCGATACTTTGGGATCATTTTCGATGTCCGTGCGCTCGGCGACGGGGCCAGATTTCTTTAGCGAATCGGCCGCTGATAAGCAGGGTCTGATTCCGGTGTTTCTGGAGCTCCTGCCGTGCCCTCGAGGGATTGAATGTCTCCATTGCGGTCCATCAAGAGTCACTCGGTTCCAGAAGTCCAAGAGAAAACGCGGGACGATATTTGTACCATTGCCGAGCCCAGCGCTATCAGTTCACGGTCACGACAGGAACAGCTCTGGACAGGACAGATGTTCCGATGGAGAAGTGACTTCAGACAATCGCGCTGATTCATCGAGGAGGACGTCGCAGTTTGAAGGAAAAGGAATTCGTGCACGGTCCGGGCTGGATGCACAGGACAGCCGGGAAGCTGTGTCGTATTCGCCGTGGAATGAGGAGGTCTTTTATTCGGAACCTTTGTGCTGCTCTCCGAATGTTCAGGACGCCGCAGGCAATTTTCTCTGACCTCTATGAATAGTGTTCCGGGAGCAGCGTTTCGAAGAATAAGCTGCCCGATGCTCAGACGCCAGCAGGAGGTAGCCAGAAGGGACTGCGAAAAGCCATCATAGCCTGACGGTTGTGAGTCCGTTCGGCCTCCAGGACTCCTCGGGATTCGGGTGGGCGGGTCGGAAGGATTGCTTCATTCAAGCCCGGAGCAATCCGGATCTAGGGACCTTGGAGACCGTGTAGCCCCACTTCCAGTGTCGTGAATCCCCCCTCTCTGCGACCATGTGCTCGGCACCGTATGCCGGCCGCCGAACACTCCGAGCTTGGTTCTTGCGCTCAGCCCCCCCTGTCCTCGCCGCCTCGGTGGTTACCGCTGAATTCTTCCGGAGGCGTTGCCCCTAACCAGTGCCGTCACTTCTTCCCGGCTCACCTGGTTAAAGTCGCCGTGGATTGAATGCTTCAAGCAGGAGGCTGCGGCAGCAAATTCGACCGTATCCTGGCAGCTCATGCCGGAGAGCAGGCCGTAAATCAGCGCGCCGGAAAAAGCATCGCCCCCGCCCACACGGTCCACCACCCAGATGCGATACGAGCGGCTCAAGTGACTGTGGTGGCCGTCGGACAACAGGCAGGACCAGCCGTTCTCTGAGGCGGAAAGGCTTTCGCGCAGGGTCGCGGCGACGTACTTGAACCCAAAGCGTCGGTGAAGTTCTGCGGCCGCTTCTTTGTACCGCTCGGCATCCAGGTGGCCACTGTCCACGTTAACGTCTTGGGCTGCGACACCCAAGACGAGGCTCCAATCCTCCTCGTTGCCGATCAGAACATCCACGTACTGCATCAGGTCCGTCATCACCTGGCGTGCCTTTTCGGGTGTCCAAAGCTTGCGGCGGAAGTTCAGGTCGCAACTCACCATCAGCCCGCATCGTTTGGCCGCAACGCAGGCTTCCCGGGTCGTTGCGGCCATCCTCTCGCTTAGTGCCGGCGCCGTGCCCGACCAGTGAAACCATTGTTTGCCGCGAAAGACCTTCTCCCAATCCACCGTACCAGGCTTCAATTCCGACATAGAACTGCCGGCACGGTCGTATATGATCTTGGAGGGACGCTGGGATGCGCCGGTTTCGAGGTAAAAGATGCCAAGCCGTTTGCCGCCACGTACAATAAAGTTCGTATTCACTCCAAACTGCCGCAGGTAGTTGATGCACGCCTCGCCGATTTCCGTGTCGGGCACGACGGCAACGACGTAAGCTTCCATCCCGAAATTGACGAGGGAGACCGCCGCGTTGGCTTCTGCTCCCGTGTATGCAATCTCAAACTGGCGGGCCTGCACGAAACGTTCGAAACGAGGTGTGGCCAAGCGCATCAGCAGTTCGCCGAAAAAGACCGCCTTATTATTTGCTGCCATGGCCTTCTCCTACTTGGACCGCGCTTGCTTGACTAACGCTATAAAGTCTCGAGCATTTTGGGTGATGGTGGCAAAGTCCCGCGCCGCAATCAGCGCCTTGCCAACCAGTTCACCGCCGACGCCAATGGCGCAGGCTCCCGCCTTGATGAACTGCGGAGCGCTCTCGCGATTAACAGCGCCGGTGGGCATGATCTCAATCTGCGGGAAGGGTCCCTTCAGATCCTTAAAGAACTGTGGCCCGCCGACGCCGGCCGGGAAGATTTTCACCACATCCGCGCCGCCCTCCCAGGCGTCGAGCACTTCCATCGGCGTCATGGCGCCGGGAATGGCCGCGATGCCGTAACGCTTACAAACGTCAACCACCGGCGGGCGGAACACGGGCGAGACTATGTAGCCGGCGCCTGCCAGTATCGCCAAGCGTGCGGTCTCCGCGTCCAAAACCGTGCCCGCTCCGATGCACACCGTCTCCTGGAGGGCGCTCACGGCCTTTTCGATCACACCAAGAGCGCCGGGTACCGTCATAGTGATCTCAATATGGATCACACCGCCGGCATGCAGCGCGCGACCCACCTCGATGAGGTCGGAGGGGTTATCCGCGCGGATCACCGCCACGACCCCGACCTCTTTCAAGCTCCTCAGCACTTTCTCCTTGTCGGGCATGGCTTTATCTCCTAGCTCGGCACCTCGAGGGGCCAACTCTGCCCGGCGGTAAATCCCCCATCCACATAAAGCACCTGGCCGGTCACAAAGTTGCTCGCGGCACTCGCCAGGAAAATCACGGCGCCGATCAAGTCGTCCCGCTCGCCCAAACGACCGGCAGGGGTTCGCTCCTTGACCCAGTTCAGCATGACGGCGTTTTCCCACAGTTTGGCATTCAATTCGGTCCTCACCATACCCGGCGCGATGGCGTTCACCTGAATGTTGTATTTGGCCCATTCCACGGCCAGGGCGCGGGTCATCGACCCGATGGCGCCTTTGCTGGTCCCGTATGCGCTGACACCAGTCAGGCTTTGGAAAGTATGCAGGCTGGCGACGTTGATGATTTTGCCGGCGCCTTGACGAACCATGGCTTTTCCGCATTCACGCGCCATCAGGAAGTTTCCACGTACATTAACGGCGAGAATCTCATCCAGCTTATCGACCGGAAACGTTTCCGCAGCATGACGGAAGTTGATGCCGGCAACATTGAAGAGCACGTCCAGGCGGCCAAGCTTTCGAAGGATGTCATCCACGCACTGCCGGATCTGGCCGGCGTCCGAGATATCACAAACCCTGTAGTCCAGCCCAGTTCCCTTCAGGACCTGCTCCTGCCTGCTACCGACAATCACTTTCGCCCTGGCTTGATGAAAAGCCCGGGCAATGCTCAGGCCAATTCCCCGTGAGCCTCCGCTGACAAATACAACTTTCCCTTCTACGGAAAAGAGTCCGTCCATAAACGCTCCTTCAGCTTGCCACTTCAGGGTGAGATCATGACCTTAACGGCTTGCTCCTCTCCGTCGATCACACGGAACAAGAGCCTCGGCGCCTCCGCGAGTCCGACGCGATGTGTGATGAGGTCTTTGACGCGAATTTTGCCTTCCGCAATGAGTTTGGTTGCCAGGGTAAAGTCGGAATCGTAAAGGCGGCTGGTGGCCAGGACGAGGTCTTTCGCAAATGCTGCCTTCAGCGCCAGAGTGATATCCCCTTTCGGGACGCCATAGATCACAATGCGGCCGCCGCGCGCGCAAGCGGTGAGGGCATCGGCGACGGTCGTTTCACTCCCCACGCCGTCGATGACAATGTCGAACTGCTTTTCATACTCGTTTTGGGGGAATCCACTCCGAACGTCCAGGGCTTGGTCGACACCCAGCCTGCGGGCCAGGGCCAGCCTTTCGGCAACCAGGTCGGTCACCACCACGCGACCTGCACCAAGCGCCCTCGCCACTTGGATCACCAGCAGCCCTATATTACCGGCGCCGAATACCAGGACGCTCTCCCCTGCCCGGATGTTTCCCCGTTGCACGGCACGGACCGCGACTCCCACCGGCTCTACCATCGCGGCCGATTCGTAGTCTATTCCTTCAGGGATTTTCCGCAGCATGTAGTCTTCCACCACCGTTTCCTCTGCGTAAGCGCCGTTCCGCGACACGACTCCAAGAACCTCCGTAGAGTCCGAGTGGTGCACTTCTCCTGCGGCAAAAACAGGGTCACTGCGGTTTACGAGAATCGGGTGAACCAGTACCTGATCGCCCCTCTTCCATTCAGTTTGCTCACCTGCTTCTAAAACTTCCCCGCTGGCCTCGTGTCCCGGAACAATAGGGAAGCGCGTGAATGGGAGCCTGCCCGCGATACTGGAATAATCGGACCCGCACACCCCTACCTTGTCAACTCGGATTCTGACCTGGCGGTCGAGAAGATTGGGCCGGGGCAAGTCAGATAACACAAGCTGCCGGGGCGACTTAAGCAACAACGCTTTCATGTTTCTTGCGCCTCCCGCTTCAGTTTTTAATACAGGATATAACCACCTGAATGTTTACGCTACTACTGCTGAGCTAGGCTGATAAAACCAGGAGGATCCGATGAACAAATCTTCACACCTTTTCATGATCGACCTGAAACATATTGCTTTCATCGCCGCGACCGTACGGGCAGCAGGACTGATCGTGATGGGATGGTGTTTATTCGCACAGTTTCAAGAACCGAGGCCCTCCGTGAAACATGAAACTGCCGCACACGTTTCCCCTTCTGTGTCTGGAGGAGTCATTCGGCGGTTGTCGAGGCCGCCGTCCGCGAAATCCCCGCTCGATGGATTCCGTCACGCGGAAGTTGTCTTCGTTTCTGACACCGTGGAACAAATCACTGCTTTGCCGACGCCAGGCAAATTCCGGGCCGGGTTCAGTGTTCCGGAAGTCGCAGCTTGGAGCCCTTCGAGGCTACCCACCGATTGAATTCCTCAATCATCTGGTCTGTCCATCGTCCGTCAATTTGTCCCGGCGTATACTTATTCTCGCGCAGCATCATCATTCCCCAGTCATCCATCAAGTGATCCAGTTCCGCGTGTTCCGCTACTTTTTCCCCCAGTTGCGGCGGAATAAACGTTACCCCCTCCGGGCCGGCTACTGCAATATCGCCGGGCATCACGATCGCTCGGCCCATTCGGATAGGGACGTTGATTCCCATCAGCATCGCGTGGCCCCACATGACTCCAGGGTCCGTGCCGCGGCAATACACCTCGAACCCTTTGATTTTCTCGACTTCGGCAGTGTCCCGGATCGAACCGTTAACAATCAGCCCGTCGATAGGCAGTCCACTACGTTCCTTGAGGGCGATTGAAGTGCCAAGATTGGACCCTATGATCGTACCGTTTTTGATCATCCCCATGAGATCCACGACCATCACATCGCCGGGCCGGAGCGTCTCAATAATCCAGGAATTTGGACCACTGCCGGAGTATCCTTCCTTCTTCCCATTGGCCATGATGACCGCGTTCACATCGGGCCGATACGGCAAAAACACCGCTGTCACTACTCGGCCAATCAACAACCTCTGCCCCGAGGGGTTGATCACTTGCCACATCCCGTTGCCTGCAAACTGGTGATGATAGCCGGCTCTTGTCAAGACTTCCCAAGCCTCTTCAGCGCTCACATGCGCATCCTCAAGGCGTTGCAACAGGGAGTCGGGCACGTCCGGCCGGCCGTCTGGGAAGCGTGCGCCGTGCCACTCCGGCGTGAACTCGATGAGCTGCTGCTTGGAAAATAAGTCAAGCTGGGCCCAGCTTGGAACGGCAAGGCATAGACCCACGATTAGTAACACGAGTAATGAGAGATTCTTTTTCATGCGTCTGCCTCCATGGAGAGAATTAGACATAAGGGATGTGGCGGCTGGCCAAGATTCCCTTGATGTAGGCAACACCAAAGACCTTGCCAATGACCCCATATCCGGGATGAATACGATTCTTCCCGAAATAGTCATCGCCAGTAACGATGGGGTCATGATCGGGACGATGGGGCACGCGGACGCCACTGTCTTAAAGAGCCTGGTAAACCGCTCCAAAGTCGATGGCGCCGTTATCCTGGAATTCCTCAACGAAGTTGTCCCGTGTACCTCTGAGGTTCCTCGAATGGATGTAAAAGATCTTCTTTTCGCGGCCGAACTCGCGCGCCACCGCCTCCAGATCTGCACCCATCAAGTGGTAGACGGCGATTTCAAACGTCACTCCATTCACCGGGCTCGGCACGATGCTCCTCACGCGGCGGTAGGCCGCCGGACTGATGATCATCCGATGGATCCCTCGGAGAAGGGGCACAGGGGGATCATCCGGGTGCAAAGCCATCTTCACGTTGGCCTTCTCAGCTTCGGGAATCACGGCTTTCAGGAAATACGTAATGTTATCCCACATCTTTTCTTCGCTGATTCGTCCCCATTTGGTCAGCCCTTGTTTAACGGAATCTTGGAGGTTAAAGGACATGGTCTGACAGTCGCCGCGCCCAGGGACGTGATAGTTGGTGCGGTACCAGTCGAGGCCGGCATCAAAGTCATAACAAACCATGGGAATGCCCACCTTGCCCAATGCTCTGATGGCGGCGATATAGTTTTCTATCTCTTCGTCGCGTCCCGGCACCCCCAGTTTGATCTTGTTTGCAGGCACGGGATGGCTCTCAATACCGGCGATGGTCAGGCCAGCTTTTTCATAGTCAGCCTTGATCTTGGCAACTGTATCGACATACTGGGAGTGAGGAACACGGCTGAGCGCGCCAGCCGTCCCGGCAATTGCGTGAGTAACACCCATCTGCTCAGACAGTTTGACTAACTGTGGATCCCTGTCGCCCCAGACCAGGCATATTTTGAACGTATCGTCCCCTGAGCTTACCTTGCTTGCCGGTGAACCTGACGAATCGTTGCCCGAACTTGCCTTGCTCGGCGGCGAACCAGATGCACAGCTTGAGCCCAAGGGGGCAGCAGCTGCGGCAATTGTTGCCAACATTCCCTGGATACACTCTCGACGGTTAGGCTTAAACATATAAAATTCCTCCTAATTAAATATCTCCTATTAGCTGCGCTCCAAATGTACAGGTAAGTCTGGACTGCAACAAACCTAATGGACAGCTCGCCGTTGGGCACACCAATCGCCCTTCTGCCGGCACGTCGCATCCTTCCTCGTTAACAGCCTCCCCACATGATGGCAGAGAGGTTGGCGTGCTCTTAGGAAGGTATCAGGGCAGCCTGCAGCATCGCCCTCGCGTAACCCACGTTGTACACATAGCCGACGTACCCGCCTCCGCCCGGATAATACGTCGGCCGACTTGTCAAGTCGCGATCAACGTCCAGCGCGCGGGGATGCTCCGGGAAGATCAAGCGGGGATATTTTTGCCGGACCAACTCCTTCATGATGGCGAACATATTGTTCTGTCCGTTGTCCAAGAACACCTCGGAGTACTCTTTGTGCGGCACCTGGACGCGAACATTACGATAGTGTACGTGGTTGATGCGATCTCTCGTTCCAAAATAGCGGCAGACCTCGACCGGATCTTGCCCCATTTCCCTCGTAACTCCACAGTCAAAGGTGATCCCATTGGACTTGCTGGGGACGATCTCGATCAAGTGCTTCCATCCTTCGAGGGTTCCCATGATCTGCTGCGATCCGCGGCTCAGCGGTGCCGGAGGATCATTCGGATGGAGAGCAAGCCGCACATTTGATTCCTCGGCCACCGGGATGACGGCCTTCAGGAAGTAAGTGATATTCCTCCACATTTCCGCATCGGTGTGGACGCCTTCTGATGGAAGCGGAGGCAGGTTCTTCACCCGCTCATAATCAAACGCGGTCAGACCCGCACCCCCTCGCCC
Source organism: Terriglobia bacterium (assembly GCA_046705285.1). Lineage (GTDB taxonomy): Bacteria > Acidobacteriota > Terriglobia > UBA7540 > UBA7540 > SCRD01. The sequence continues at coordinate 7,125 of JBJKQK010000057.1, read as the reverse complement.
GGCTTTCTCGTAATATCCCTCGACCAGACGATGCGCGTAAAAGTTGTACTCGACAACGGGCAAGCCGGCCCGGCCGGCAGCACGGATGGATTTCTGGACGTTTTCGATCTCCTCGTCTCGGCCCGGCCTTCCGTAAATGGTTTTGGGAAAGCCTCCGATCATCATGTTGCCGACCGTCAGGCCCCCCGACCTGAACGAATCCATGATGGATTTGATCTGTCGCTCCTCCCAGGGAATCCGCGGTCCACCCATGAGGACGTGATTGATACCAATCTGCTTCATCCGCCGCATGTCGGCCGCGTCGGCGCGGGGAGAGATACCCAAGCTGAGCTTTGGAGTGTCCGGCCCCTCGGGACACCAGCCTGCTGGGGACGGATTTGAATTCCCACGATTCGGAAACATTCCCGCAGCAATCCCTGAGGGGGCGAGAACTGCGGTCCCAATTGCCTGCATCAACCTTCTGCGTGAGATAGATGGACCCATAAGACGAGACTCCTCCTCTCCGAGTTTCAGGTTCCTCCTTGCCGGGATCGCTCCCGACGGCTGAGGGTATAGGCCCTGGTAGCGAGGCAGGCATCCACCAGGGCCCTAGGGATGGCGTTCAGAAGATCAGCTTCGCGGCAATGTCGATAACCCGAGAGCCGCTGGCACTGGTGACATAGCCGAAATTCGAACTTCCCAGCGTTCCTCCAGGGTTGGAAAACTGCGGGTTGTTCAAGGCGGAAAACCATTCGCTGCGAAGCTGCAGATTGAAACGTTCTGTAAGCTTTATCGTACGAAAAATCGAGGCGTCCAGGTTAAACATGTGTGGGCCTGCCGCGAGGTAGTAGCTCGCATTCCCTTGCGTTCCGGCCGCTGGGAAGGAGAAGTTACTGGTGTCAAACCAAGGCTGGTTTTGGATTCCGAACAGTTTCCTGACTGGTCCGTTAATGTTAGGAGACGCTGCATTGCCGGGGGTGTTGAACCCCGCGCAGTCACAGCCGATACTCAACGGAAATCCTGTAGTAAACGCCGAGATGCCCGCGAGCTCCCAGCCGCCAAGGAGCTTGCTGCCGATTCCCGAGGTAACAAAATGTTGCCCCTTCCCGAAGGGAAGATTCCACATAAAGCTCTGAGTGAGGATCTGAGTTTGATTGAAGTCAGTCACCGTATAGTTACGTCTCTGGTTCACGTAATCCGAGAGCCCGTTAGGATAATCGCCGGACTCATTTACATACCCAATCGCTTTGCCGTAAGTGTAAGCAGTGGTCACTGCAAGATTACTGGAAAGACGGTGGTCGAACTTCACCTGGAGTGAATTGTAAGTGGAGCTATACGCGGAAAAGGCATTGGTGGTTCCTGCAGTGCGCCCGAATGCGACGTATTCAGGCTGGCCGGCTGCGCCAGTACCATAGGCTGTGGCAGCATTAAGGTTATAGAAGACCGGACTGTGTACCCCTCTGTTGCCAACATAAGCAACGTCAATCACCCAGTGCTTGGGAAGATCACGTTCATAGGCAAAGTTCCAAGCTTCAACATAGGGGTTTTTAAAGTGCAGGTCGACATGGTAAAAGGACTGATTCAAAAGGTAGGGCGTGTTGACCGGAATAATTCCGCTTGAGGGGAGCACGTATGGCTGATCCGGAGGAAAACCGCTCGTGAAGGTCCCTGTGGTTCCGGGAGAGAGCAACGCCGGACCAAAGCTGCTCACGCTGCCGTAGCTGACTTCCGGTTCCAACGGGTAATTGTAAGCCCATGTGTCGACAGGGAAAAAGCTGTGGCTTATGCCAAAGCCGGCGCGAACCACGCTATTAGGGGTTATGCGATAGGCCACCCCGACGCGCGGCGAGAAATTGCGGTATTGTGCAACCATACCCATGTTGCGTGGTATGTTGCCAAGACCCGCCAGCTCAAGCGTGTTGTTGTTCGGATTATATTCGGAAAATCCTCCGGCAAAGTGCGGGGTCGGAGGTCCCCAATACTCCCAGCGCAGTCCCAGGTTCAGCGTCAGCTTCCGGCTGACCTGCCACTTGTCCCCGAAGTAGGGAAAGATCTGATTCTGGCGTAAAGCCGGAAAGATGTTTGCGACACCGCGGCTCATCGAACCTGGGTCACCCAGCAAAAAGCTTGCGAACGCGTTCGCAAAGCCTGAAGCCGGGCCACCGTTAAGGGCGGTCATCCCAGACGAGAAATTAAATACCCCTCCGCCCGAGCTTGAACCAACCAACTGTAAATCGTCCCGGATGCGATAGTATTCCAGGCCCCACTCGAGACTATGGTTGCCAAGCATTTTTGTCCAATTATTCATGAGTTCAATGTTGTCGCCTGCCCGGGCCCAAGGAAGGTTGCTCTCCGTTCCCACGAACGGGTTAGAGAAGCCTACCCCCGACACATTAACGATGCCACTGTGATACTTATCTGTATTCGCCCCAGGAATCCCAACTGCCGTGGAGAGGTTTTGGCCATAGCCCGTACCAAAGGCGAGGTTATGCCAGCGGCTCAGACCAACCGCCGTCTCGACAAGCAGCGTCGGCGAAAAGATGTGGGTCCAATGGATGTCTGTGGACCACGTCGCTTGACTTCCCGTTCCTTCAAGCCCGGCAATTCCACCACCCGATATAGGCCCTCCATACGCGCCATAGAGGCCCGGCTGATCCAGAGTGGGTTTCGTGTAACTGAGGCGACCAGAAATATGGTCGTCCTTGCCCTGGTAACGGTCGATTTTCATGTCAACGTCAGGCGTGTCCTGCATGAACACACTTGAGGTCAGTAGATTGTTCTGGTACTTCAGCACCCCTGATTCGTTCTGGTTGGCGTTCGGAAGAGCAACATGAGACATCAGCTTTTGGGCGACGGCACTAATGCGAGTGGGAGGAATTATGTTGTTCGTAAACTGCTGGCGCCCTGTCCCGCACAAACTGGCATTCCCGCTGCTGAGGCCGAGGCAGTCCGCAGTGTCCCCTGTGGCCGGATCAAAGATCGGGGTGAGTGCTGGGTCACTGAAGATCCCATTGCGCATGGCGACTGTCGGCACACTTACCTCCTCGAACTCGCCGTGACGGATGCGGTGCTCAAGGAAATTGACAAAGAAGAACGTCTTGCCCTTCTGGATTGGACCGCCCAGGTTGGCGCCAAAGTAATTGTCGACAAAGTGAGGTGCCTGAAATGGCTTGCCGTTTGTCCCCACCTCGAAGAAGCTTCTCGAATTCAATTTGTTGCCGCGGTAAAATTCGTACGCTTCGCCGTGAAACTTGTTGGTACCGGACTTGATAATCACGTTGGTCACAGCCCCCAAGGCTGTTCCCTGAGAAGGGTCGTAGTTGCTAGTGCTGATACTGACTTCCTGAATCGCCTCGGCGGCAGGAATGTACATTTGTAAAAGACCGCTGCGCTCATTGTCGTTGATGCCGTTAATGTTAAAAATGTTGGCAATACTGGAATTTCCGTTGATAGTCGTGGACATGCTGTTCTGAGGATTGAAGGCTAGCGAATGCTGTCGCACCGTGGGGCCAGCCCCAGGAGTCAGACTCAGCAGGTTCTGGAAATTATGGCCGGTGCTCAGGGGCAGGTGTTCCACCGCGACATTGGTGATTGTTCTTCCGGTCTCCGCGCTCTCCGTCTGTAGTAAGGGCGTGATTCCTCCCTGGACAGTCACAGTCTGCGTGACCGAACCTGGCTTAATCGTCAGGTTGACCCGAACAGTGGTTGCGGCAGACAACGGAATACCGGTATGAACCCGTGTAGCAAATCCCACCTTCCCGGCCGAAACATTGTAGGTTCCCGGAGGGAGAGTGGTTACTGAATAATTGCCGCTTGAGTCAGTCGTAATAACCCGGCTCACATTGGTCCCGACGTTGGTAATAGTCACCTTCGCCTGCGGCACGACCGCACCTGAGGTGTCAGTGACTGTTCCTACGATATTTCCGGTTACAACTTGCCCGTACACAGGCAATACGAAAGCCACTAAGCATGCGGCCAACAACAACACTACACCCTTAGGGATACTCATTGAACTCTTGTCCACGGTTATCCTCCTCGATGAATGTTGTGCCCGACGCGAAAAATAGAGCGGTCGATTTTGATGTCAGCCTCAGGCGCGTCCTGCATGAATACGCTTGAAGTCAGCAGACACCTCCGCCACTTCACCAGGCCCGATGCCTGCTGATCGGCGTTCGAAAGTGGAAATTCGTCTACTGCGCTACCCCAACGGCGACGACTTTTACCATTATCCAAAGGGGTTGTCAAGTAGAATATTTTCAGAATCGTAATAGCTCAGTTTCGAGTTCTATTGGTGGAAGCGTGGGGTTCCTGCCCGCCAGGGATGCGGCCAGGATGAAAATTATCAGCGCCGCTAGGCGTGTCCTTTGCCGGCGAGCGAAATCCGTTCCCTGACAAAGACCAGATGCCCGAAACCAGCGAGAAGCGCAACGCCGGCGGCGACCAGCAGAGCAGACTGAAAGGAAGTTGTAGCCTGGACCATGTACCCGGTCACCACGGGGGCCAGGGTGCCGCCCAGATACCCGCCGAAATTCTGTATGGAACCAAGCGAGGCGGCATAGTTTTGCGGCGCAGCCACCGTGGCCAACGCCCAGGCCGCGGTGCTGCCGGACATGATCAAGAGCATGGAAAAGGAGATATAGACGACAGCAGATATACTGCTGGAACTGTAGGCCGCCAGCACGGTGCACAGGACCACTCCGGATAACGAGCAAACGATAGGTATCTTGCAACTGTTGATCGTAGAAAAGCCGCGCCTTGAAAGGACGTCGCAAACGCGACCTCCAGCCACACTGCCGAAGACTCCACAACTGAAGGGAATGGCAGCCACCCAACCTGTCCTGGCGATGCTGAGGTGCCATTGGATTTCGAGATATTGCGGTAGCCAGGCAAAGTAGAGCCAGGACATGTAGACAATGCCAAAAAAGCCGCAGACCATTCCCCATGTCGTCCGGAACCCAAACAACCGCCGCCATTCTCGCCACGCCATGAGCTGGGTTTCGCGCTCTTGGCCGTAAAGATACTCCAGTTCTCCATCTGTCAGACGTAATTGTTTGGGATCTCGATGCAAGCTGTAGAAAGCGATGCCCACCGCCAGACCGGCGCATCCCATCGCAATGAACATCCAGCGCCAGCCAAGACGGAGCATGAGAACAGTAAGCAGAGGAACGGCAATGGCCGTGCCCAGGGTGCTTGAACAATTCCAGATGCCGGTAGCAAGCCCCCGGTCCCGCTCGGCAAACCAGTCCGTAACGATGCGGGCGCAGCTTGGATACTGAGGCGATTCACCGACCCCCAGCAAACCGCGGACAGCCAGGAATTGCCGGAAACTCGTCACCAGTCCTCCAAGGACTTGGGCCAATGACCAGAGCGCAAGCCCGGCCGAAAGCACAAGGCGCGCGCCAAAACGATCCACCACGGCTCCCGCAGGTAACTGGCAGAAGGCATAAACAAGAAGAAATGCAGAGAGCAGAACACCGCTGTGGGCAATGGAAATGCCGAGATCATGTCGAATCAGTGGCAGCCCAACCGCCAAGGTGGCACGATCCACATAATTGATGATCCCGCTTACAAGGACAAGGAGCAACGCCGTCCTTTGAATGCGTCGGATGCGGCTTGAGGGAGCCGGAAGGGCCGGGTTCCGCCCACCCCGCGTTAATCCTCGGTTTTCGTTCAGATCAATGGATGGCATTGTAAACAGCGCAGAAAGTATATGGCTTTATGATGTGTAAGGCAACAGTGTGAATCGAGGCATGGGCAATGCCTCACCTTCGAGATCGGAGGTGGGTTGGAAACGGATAAGCTCGATGGCACCCGTTTGCGCCCGGCGCGATCACTGGGCACGCTCGAAGACGACGTGCATGATTCCCTGCTTGGACCACGCAGGTTCTAGAGATTGTAAAGCCAATCCACGACTTCCATCAGGTGAACCTCATCCCGGAAAGCCACTCCCCAGCGCGCGAGGATGATTGTCGCCTTCGGTGCGGGTTAGATGTAGGTTACGAAACGGTCTTGAAATTCATAATGGAAATTCGCGCTTCTGTCGATGATCTTATCAACGGTCAGTGCTGGTGGGCTGTGATGCCGATTGGCTTGGTCCGGCAGAGTAAACTGCCATGATGACGGGTGCGATTTCGAAAGCGGAGACAGGAAGGCAGGATTTGCACGGTGCGCGACAAGCAGCAACTTTGTACGAAATAAGAAATTCGAGAAAGTGAGAATTTAAAGAAGTTCAATGAAATTTGCGCGTTGCAATTCTGAAGAGTTTTCGTCACCACAATCTTATCTGTCCCATTGAGTGGTCGCACAGGCCCAACAGGCTGGTATTTATCGCTTACTACAATCGGGAGGCAAGATGCGAGCGTTAATCACGGGAATTACCGGGCAGGATGGTTCTTATCTGGCCGAACTTCTGCTCGCCAAGGGTTACGAAGTTTACGGGTTGGTGCGCCGGACCAGCGTGGAGAAGTTCGACCGGATCGGGCAGATGATTGGCCTGCTGGAACTGGTGGAAGGTGATCTGACCGACCAATCTTCGCTGGACAATATCATCCGCGAGGTGCAGCCGGACGAGGTTTACAACCTGGCTGCCCAGAGCTTCGTTCCGACATCGTGGACGCAGCCTGTTCTGACAGGCGATGTGACGGGCCTTGGCGTGTTGCGAATGCTGGAGGCGTTGCACAAGCATTGCCCGAAGGCGAGGTTCCTGCAGGCCTCGAGCTCGGAGATGTTCGGGAAAGTTCAGGAATCGCCCCAGAGCGAAAAGACCCGATTCTATCCTCGCAGCCCTTACGGGGTGGCCAAGGTGTTCGGGCATCAGATCACCGTCAACTACCGCGAGAGTTACGGGATGTTTGCTTGCGCGACGATCTGCTTCAACCATGAGTCACCACGCCGCGGTCTGGAGTTTGTGACCCGCAAAGTCAGTTATCAGGTAGGGCGGATCAAGTGGGGGCTGGCCCGACGGCTGAAGATGGGCAACCTGGAGGCGAAGCGGGACTGGGGTTATGCGGGGGACTACGTGGAGGCGATGTGGCTGATGCTGCAGGGGAAGGAGCCGAAGGATTACGTGATTGCCACCGGTGAAACCCACAGCGTGCAGGAACTGGTGGAGGTGGCCTTTTCGGCCGCGGGGCTCGACTGGCGCGA
>JBJKQK010000056.1:0-37838 GCA_046705285.1 Terriglobia bacterium | reverse complement strand
GGTTTTCAGTGGCTGCAATCGATTGCAAAATTGGAAGCTATGGTGGACCTGGAGGGGTTCGAACCCTCGACCTCATGACTGCCAGTCATGCGCGCTCCCAACTGCGCCACAGGCCCAAGCCGGTTTGGAGAAATAAGTCCTCTTTTTTGTAGCATGCAGGTATCGAAGGTGTCAATGCTGCGACGTGATCAGGCGGCATGAAGCGGGAACGGGAAGAGGCGGTGTTTGTTTTTCTTGTTGTCGGACACTCCGCGTGACATCATTATTAATTAGTGGCTGCGCTTTTCAGATGGAGGGGGTTTGCCAGAAGAGCGTCCTCAAATCGCGAACCCATCTCCCCCAGCCGAAGGGGTCTATGGGAACGCTTTCCTCCTATATCTTGCGCATGGCAGAGCTCAAGGGGCAAACAGCTTTTGTTGAACAGGGAGTTTATCGCTCCAACGAATACAGTTATGGACAAGTTGTGGAGCGGGCGTTGGCCTTTTCGTTCTTGCTGCGTTCCAGGGGGCTGGGGGCACGGACCGGGCATGAGCCTCCGCGCATCGTGCTATGGGCGGCGCCGGGTGTACGGTGGGCCATGGCTTTTTACGGATGTGTCCTGGCTGGTGCGACCGTTGTACCGGTCGACGCGGGATTTTCCTCCGAATTTCTGGGGCGCATCTCTGAGCGCAGCCACGCATCACTTGTTATCTCGGACCGGCCTAATCGTGTTGGCTCGGCGCAATCAGAACCGGTGGCGAACAAGATGGAACGGTTTTATCTAGACGACATCGATAATTTGTCCTCACCTGGTTCGAGTTCGACTGAGCCTGCCGTGGAGAGCCGTGATGCCTTGGCGGAAATCGTCTATACCTCGGGCACAACGGCGGAACCCCGCGGGGTCATGATTACCCATGGAAACCTGCTGGCTAATCTTGAGCCGATCGAGGGCGAAATCCGGCGATATGAGAAGCTCAGCATTCCTTTCCGTCCCATTCGATTTGTCCATCTGATACCCCTCAGCCACCTGTTCGGTCAGGTGACGGCGCTCTTTATCCCTCAGCTTCTGCGCGGCGTGGTCGTCTTTCCGGAGAGCCAGTCGCCGGCCATGCTGGCTCGCACGATCAAGGATCGGCGGGTATCGATTATGATCTGCGTCCCTCAACAACTTGAGGCGATGGGCGGTTGGGCCAGGGGACAGCTTTCCGAAATTGGATACGAGAATCCCGAAGCGGTCATTCAGCAATCCGTGACGGAGCACTGGTCTATTGCAAAGCGGTGGTGGAAATTCCGCCGTATCCATAGCCGGTTAGGCTGGAAAATGTGGGCCTTTGGCGTGGGAGGGGCGACGCTGCCAGCCAATCTGGAGCAGTTTTGGAGTCGGTTGGGGTATGCCGTCATCCAAGGTTATGGACTGACGGAGACTGCTCCCGCGATTACCATCACACATCCCTTCAAGATCCGCCAAGGCGCCGTCGGAAAGCCTCTGCCTGGAGTCGAAACACGCATTGCCGACGATGGCGAAATTCTGGTCCGCGGCGCCAACGTTTCGCCTGGGTATTACCAGGACACCAAAGCAACCCGCGAAAGCTTTGAGGGCGGATGGTTGCACACGGGTGACCTTGGGCAGTTCGATGAGAACGGCAACTTGATGTATTTGGGCCGTAAGAAGGACGTCATTGTGACGTCGGAAGGATTGAATGTCTATCCCGATGACGTCGAGAGCCTGTTGCTGGACCAGGATGCCATTCAGGAAGCTGCCGTTGTGGGCAAGAATACCATTGTCCCTGCCACGCCGGCGGGAGGACCGGCCACAGTTGGCCGGACGTTTGTACACGCGGTGGTGGTGCCAAGACCAGGCGCAACACACGCGGATCTTGAAGTCGCTATTGAAAAAGCTAACGCCATGCTCGAACCTCACCAGCGCGTCCGCGACTTCTCAGTGTGGCCGGAAGCTACCATGCCTCGGACCTTGACCACTTCGAAGCTCCAGCGGACCAAGGTTGCTGCCTGGGTCAATTCTGTTGAGGGAGTCACAGGGCAGCCGACTCCGCATGCAGAGAGAGACGACTGGCGCGATTTCCTTGCCCGGCTCGGCACTCCACGCGAAAGAATCAGGCCAGAGGCTAGACTGGCTGAAGATCTGGGGCTGTCGTCGCTTGATCGTGTCGAGTTGCTGACGTGGCTTGAAACGCGCGGTTATTCCTTTGACGAGCAGGAACTTGCCCGTGCGCAAACAGTGGGCGACCTGGAGAAACTGATTGAGGCCCCCTCCGGCGTTGCGAGTGCGACAGGTGTTGCCGCGGTCACTGAGCGAAGGGAAGGGTCCCCTGAGCCTGGTGCGCTGCGGTCAACGCGCGAGCAGTTCGTGAAGGTTGCCCCCCCCGCCGAACCCCACTGGCCTACTTCCCGTACGGCTGCGGTCGGGCGTGAGGCGGTACAATTGTTGCTGGCTTTCCCTATGTTGCGTTATTACGTCAAGACTGAGGTGCATGGTCGCGAAAAGCTGCGGCAAATTCAGGAACCTGCCCTTTTCGTTTCCAATCACCAGAGCCTGCTTGACCCGGTAGTTATTCTCCGGCTGTTTCCAGCCAGGCTCCGCCGTCGGATTTCTCCCGCAATGGGCGAGGGAGCTCTCCATGGTCACTCGAAGGCAGCACTGTTCTGGTTGCGTCTGGTGTTCAACATCTATCTGATCTCAAATGATCCCAGCCGAGCGCAGGAAGCGCTGCGGCAGGCCGGGCGCCTGGCTGATCGTGGGTATTCGACGCTCCTCTTTCCTGAAGGCGAACGCACTCCGGATGGCCGGTTGCAGCCATTCCGGCCTGGAGTCGGGGTAATGGTAGAAAGACTCCACTTGCCCGTGGTTCCGCTGCTTATCAAGGGGCTATTTGAGGTCTTGCCGAGCACGCAGGACTGGCCAGTCCGCGGTGAAGCTCAGCTTTGGATTGGCGATCTTATGAGAATCGCCCCTGGAGAGTCTGTCAACGACTTCACCCGGCGGCTGGAAGACTATTATCGTTCCTGGCAGCCTGGAGGTTCAGATTCATTCGTGGACTGAACCATGGATAAAGGCTTGAAAGAGGGTAATCAGCCTTGGCAACGTCGAGGGGCAAGCCACGTTCAGCAAGTTTGGGTCTCTTGGCCAGCAAGATTTGATGCAACCGATTCCCAGATAACAGACTCTTACCAGCGGGGCAGCCGAGGCCTCTGAAGGGAAAGGGAGTGCTTGCAGGCTCCCATCGGGCCGCCAGTTCGAGACCAGCCGCCTTGTGGAGTGTGCTTGACTGAGGAATTCCTTGTCCCGTAGACTAAATGATGGCTTGTATAAGGTAATCCTTCAATATGAGATTCCGTAAGTGCACCGCTGCGGCGCTTGTGCTCATGGCGGTTTTTGCTCTCCGAGCTCAAAGCCAGACCCAGTTCTTCCCTCTCAGAGATATCCGACCGGGACTTAAAGGCATCGGCCGAACAATTTTTCAAGGGAATAAGGTCCAAGAATTCCAAGTCGAGTTTCTGGGTGTACTGAAGAACTTTCTGGCTCCGAAACATGATGTGATCCTTGCGCGCCTGTCTGGGGGGCCGTTGGCCCAAACAGGTGTAGTTGCAGGGATGAGCGGAAGTCCTGTCTACGTGGACGGCAAGCTAGTGGGCGCGGTCGCCCTTGCTTGGCCGTTTAGTAAAGAGCCGATTGCGGGTATCACTCCGATCGGGGAGATGCTAGGTGTTGTTCCCGAGCCGCTGAATGCCCGCCCGGCGGGACGCAAAGCAAGACAGGCGTCAGTGATTCTGCCCTTCAAAATTGCGGGCACTATGCTTCACCCCAACGGTTCGGCGCGTCTGATTCCTGAAAATTCTGGTAGTGAATTGAGTGTTCAGAACTTGAGGAGGTTGCTGCCACCCGGCAACAGCGGCGGGACGCTCGCCGACCTGCTGCTGCCTCTTCGCTTCGGTGGGTTTTCCGCCTCGGCGATGGACGCATATTCTCCCTTGTTCAAGCGGATGGGCCTGGAACTGATGGAAGGGGCAGCCGTGTCCAGCAGCGAAGCTATGCCGCCAAGCCCGAAAGGTCCTGAGCCTGGAACGATGGTCAGCCTTTCGTTGGTGAAGGGCGACCTCAATCTGAACGTGGATTGTACCGTAACGTATCGAAAAGGGAACGATATTTATGCTTGCGGACATCGGTTTATGATGGTTGGTCCTACGAAGATACCTTTTTCAGAATCGCACGTCCTGACCACGGTTCCCAGCATTGCCAGTTCCTTCAAAATCGACGTGCCCGGGCCGGAAGTGGGAACTATTCGTCAGGACCGATTCGGAGGGATTTATGGGGTGGTCGGAGAAAGGGCTCCGATGATCCCTGTCCATATCCATTTGGCCTCAACGCTCAACACAAAGGAGGACTATAACTTTGAAATCGTCAAGCAGTCTTTCCTTTCGCCGCTCCTTTTGAACCTGGGCATTGTTTCCACGCTGAATGGTACGGAGAGAAGCATCGGGTCATCTACGTTGGATTTGCGGGGAGCCATCCATCTGACGGACGGCCAATCCGTTAATATTGAAGATGTTGTGTCCGGGGAGATAAACACTGCGGGAGTAGCGGGTGCCTCGGTTTCTGCCCCGCTGAGTTATCTTCTGGAGGGTGAATTCCCTGATTTGGGCATTCAGGGAATCGACCTCTCGATTGTTTCCACGGATGAAAGGCGGGTGGCGACCCTAGAACAGGTGTGGAGCACCAAATCCCAGGTGAGACCGGGCGATCATATTGAAGTAACAGGCTTGTTGCGGACATCCTCGGGAGGCACCGTGGTTGAGAAGATTCCTGTCGACATTCCCGAAAGCGTCAGCGGCAAGGCACTTTCATTGGTTGTTGGAAGCGGGGCAAGCCTGAACGCTCTTCAATACCGACTGACACCTCTCGGCACCACGCCGCGCAATTTGCATCAATTGGTGCGGGCGCTGAATCGGATGCGCAGGAATAACCGGCTTTATGCGCTTCTCATGACTCCACAGCGCTCCCTGACACTGCAGGGGGAAGAATATCCTTCTCCTCCACCTTCTCTGGTGCAAACCTTTCTGGCTGATCCGGCCGTTTCCAGCAGCGTAATTTACGGAAATGCTTCGGTGATCGGTGATTACCAGACAAAGACGACGCAGTTTATGATCCAGGGTGAAAAGACACTGTACTTGAAAGTGGAAAACCCGGAGAGCTGATAGACCGCTTTGCCGACCACGGAATTAGTGAAGCGTTGAATCCATTTGAAGAGCGTGTTCATGAAACCTGTCACGAAGTTCTTCTTGCTGATATTTGCGATCGCAATTGTGGCCTCGTTGCCGCTTGCAGGCGTCGAAACCTCATTTTGGCAAGTTAGTGATTTCAAGGAGTTTCTCCGAGGCCGGCTGATGGGGATTTCCATCAGCAAGGATGGCGAGCTCGGATTGTCTCCGCAGGCTAAAGAGGTTTTCAATCCGGAAGAACCGCTGGCGTTGTCCCTGGTGGCAGGCAGAAATCACGACATTTATGTTGGCACTGGCCACCAAGGCAAAGTATTTCGTGTCAGTCCTGACGGGAAGGGGTCGCTGTTCTTCAAGGCGCAGGAACCCGATATTTTCGCCTTGGCAGTGGGACCCGATGGAGACCTCTACGTCGGAAGCTCACCAGATGGAAAGATCTACCGTGTCACTCCGCAAGGCAAGTCTTCGGTGTTCTATGATCCTGACACAAAGTATATCTGGGCGCTGCATTTCGATTCGCAAGGCCGGTTATATATTGCCACGGGCGACCATGGACAGATCCTCCGGGTTGATCGAATGGGGAAAGGCAAAGTTTTCTTCAGCAGCAACCAAACCCATATCATGTGTCTGGCGTTCGATCATCAAGGTAATTTACTCGCCGGAAGCGTGCCCGACGGCTTGATCTACCGAATCAACCCGGACGGCAAAGCATTTGTCATTTACCAGGCAAACCTCCCGGAAATTTACGCCTTGGCCGTTGACGGCCAGGGTAATGTTTACGCCACCGCTTTGGGGGCCCCAGGACAGTCTGGTGTTCCGATGATGCTGATGCCCCACACGCCGATGATTACTCTTCCGACCCAGGTCATGACGGTAACGGCTGATACCCAGAACGGATCGCCGGAAAGCAGCAAGGTCCCTGCTCAAAAGCCAAAGAAGCCCACGCCCCCGACCGAAAAGAAGCGGACCGCTCCCAGTTTTATTCGCCCAGGGGCAACTGTGAGAGGGCTCACCGGCCTTATGACACCCCAGAGCCGAGGTGAACTAATCAGGATTTCCCCGAACTCCACTGCAGAAACTCTTTGGAGTTCCAACCGTGAGAGCGCCTACGGTCTGGCGATTCTGGGAAAGAAAATTCTCTTTTCGACCAATTCGAATGGACAGATTTTTGAACTGGACCCGAATCAGTTCGGAGACAACCTCACTCTTCTGACCGAAACTCACGAATCCATGGCGACGCGCCTTATGCTCGAAGGGGACAATCTGTACATAGCTACCAGTAATGTAGCCAAGCTTTTCCGTATGGGCGCAACGGCAGAGCGCGAAGGTACTTACGAATCTCGCGTGGAGGATACGAAGTTCATCTCTCGCTGGGGTGTTATTAGCTGGCGGGCTGACACACCGCCCGGGAGTTCAATTGAATTTTACACGCGGAGTGGAAACTTCAAGCGTCCGGATCAGACCTGGAGCGACTGGGCCGGCCCCTATCGCGACCAGGATGGAAGCCAGATTACCAGCCCTCCTGCTCGCTACATTCAATGGAAAGCTGCGTTTCGGGGTTCGCCATCTGCCCGGCCTGTTTTAGACGAGGTTTTGGTCGCTTTTTTGAATCAAAATCTACCACCTAAGATCGAGTCGTTTAGTGTCAGCAATGCAGGTGAGCGGACAAGTGCGAGCAGTAGTGTCTCCGAGACGGCCCCCGCTGCCATTACCGTGACAGCAACTCCTCAGATAACCTATGAGGATCCTCTGCAAACAGCCCAAGCCACCATCAAGAATCCAGTCATCCTTACATGGAAGGCTTCCGATCCGAACGGAGACACTCTCGTGTATACCCTTTACGTGAAATCGACCGATGAGTTGAAGTGGCACCTGCTGAAGGATCGAATCAAATCAACCAGTTACACGATTAATCCATCCAGTTTGGCCAACGGTCAGTATGTGGCGCTGCTTGTTGCATCTGACTTGCCATCCAACACCCCTGCGACAGCCCTGAGAGATCAGATGATAAGCACTCCGTTTTGGATCGATAACACTCCTCCGACAGTAACCTTGGAGCACACGGGAGTTCATGGGGAGCATGCTATTGTGCAATTCCGTGTGGAGGATACAACCTCGCCTCTCCACAGTGCCCAGTGTTCAATGGGAGATGATGTCTGGCACGAGATCAACTCCGACAGTGGTATTATTGACTCGCGGGTTGAGACATTTACCGTAAAAACGGGAAAGCTTGCTCCGGGAGAGCACGTTATTTCCTTGCGAGCCTATGACATGGCTGGAAACGTGGGTGTTGGAAAGGCAGTGGTGGAGGTCCCCGGCGAGCGTTAATGGTGGGTAGTAGTGGCTTTTGCCGTTGTCGGTCCTGGCTTGGATTTAAAAGGCCATGGCCCCGAGAGGACATTGAATTTCGGAGACAACTCCTATTTTAAGTGCCGCATCATATGAGCGAGTCCTGATGCGGCCTTGAGCGTAAACCGTTGGGTCTAGAGAAACAAGCGGTACCTGGGGTCGCTACAGAGACTCAGTTGATTGAGCGTGCCCAGCGAGGCGACGAGGAGGCTTTTGCTGCGCTCTTTGAAGCCCATAAGAGGCGTGTGTATTCGCTGTGTCTTCGCATGCTGGGCAACCCAACGGAGGCCGAGGACCTTACTCAGGAGGCATTTCTTCAGCTTTTCCGAAAGATTTCGACTTTCCGGGGTGAATCTGCCTTTTCGACTTGGCTGCATCGTCTGGCGGTTAACGTTGTGCTGATGCACCTGAGGAAGAAGGGTCTGAACCAGATCTCGCTGGACGAAACCGAGAATTCCCAAGGTGAGCCAATCAAGCGGGATTATGGCGATGATGATCGGCGGTTGGTAGGGGCAATCGACCGAATAGGGCTCACGCGCGCCATCGCCGAGCTTCCTCCCGGTTACAGGGCGGTATTTATTTTGCACGACGTGGAAGGTTATGAGCATAACGAGATTGCTGAAATCATGAGCTGTTCGATCGGCAATTCGAAATCGCAGTTACATAAGGCGCGGCTGAAGCTGCGCGAATGGTTTGAACAGCATCAAACTGGAGCAGGGAGAAATTCTCCTGCGCATGCAGCCAGAGAGACGAAGGAGGGGCAGTAAGGCCATGGCGGAAGAAAGGGGCAAAGGACACGAGCGTTTTGACTGCCAGGAATTCGATGAAAGCCTGATGGCCTATCTGGAAGGTGAAGAGGCTCGCGATATTCGTGCACATGCCGAACATTGCTCATCCTGCGGCGGCCTTCTTGACGATCTTGAATTCATAAGGTCCACCGCTAAGGACTTGCCGTTAGAGTCCCCCTCTCCGCGCGTATGGAGCAATATTCGCGCAACCCTGGATCAGGAGGGCTTCTTCCGTACGCGTGAGAGTTTTTGGAGGAAGTGGACGCGGGGGAGTTCCTTTGTGCCTGGCAGAGCTCCTGCTGCTGCCTTGGCTCTTGCAATTGTTTTGGCGATCATGCTTGTTTATAAGGGCGACATCCGGAAAAGGGTGAATTCAAACCCGGCCCCCACTCGGGTTGCCGCGACTGTTCCTCTGGGACTATCGAGTGTCCAGACCAATTTGGTGCATACGGTGCAGGCGATGGAAGAAAGCTACAAGGCTCGTGAAGGCCTATTGGACCCTAACGCAAAGCAGGTCTACCAAGCCGGTCTGGCCTCGCTGGATAATTCTATTCACGAGTGCCTTGATTCGCTCCAGAAGCAACCGCACAATATCCTCGTGCGCGAGTACTTGATGCAGGCGTACGCTCAGAAGGCGGAAGTTTTGGCTTCGGCATTAGAATATAGCGGTCGCTAATCAAAGAAAGGGAAGCTAGTACAGTGCTGAGACTGATGAGTGGCCGCATAAATCGCGGAATCCGAACCGTGGGTGCGTCGCTGCTGATCCCGGCGGGATTGCTAATAGCGGCCGGCCCCGGAAGAACGGAAAAAAGTATCGTCACGACCGCCAGCCCTCGAGTCAGCATTTCCAATCTGGTGGGTCAGGTTACGGTGAAGGGCTGGGACCGCCAACAGATTCATGTGGTTTACACGGTTGTTTCGCCCAAAGTTGCTGTAGACACTGAGCAAATCCCGGTCCGGGGTCCTGCGGACAAAGTCCACTTTGCTACCTATCTTCTTGATCGCTCAGGAGTTCAACAAAGCCCTGCCGTCGATTACGTCCTTCAGGTTCCGACTGGCACCAGTCTTGAAATTCACGATCCTCAGGGCAGCGTGAAAGTCGACTCGATCAAAGGGGACACCTCGATCAACTCTCTTGGGGGCAATATTTCGGTTGCCGACTCTGGCGGCCACGTGTTGATTCGCTCGGTGGGGGGCAATATCGATGTCATTCGCCCTTCGGGCCGCGTCGAAGCATATTCGATTAACGGTGACCTCCACTTTGTAAGCCCAACAAGCGAAAGGCTGCGTGGAACCACGACTTCGGGGACTATTTTGTACGAGGGGAACTTTGAGCCTGGTGGTGATTATGTGCTCTCTGATTACAGTGGCGATATCACAGTGATTTGCCCGTCGAACGCTTCCTTTGAACTTGATGCTAAGACTGTTCGCGGAAAGCTGGACAACGAGTTCCCAATCGTGTCGCGGGGGCCTTCACAGGCGTTTCTCCCTGCTGCAAACAGCATTTTTGGAACGCAGGGCAGTGGGCAGGCTACTTTGGAGGTCACCTCTTTCAGTGGTACCATCCACATTCGCCAACGATAGGCGGTCGTCTCCGCTTGTCAGAGACTCCATCTGACGACTCCGTTAAATCAAGCTGAATCTTTTCAATGTGCATGCTGTTAATAGCCGCTTGCCGCATGCCCATCGGAAATAAACCGGCGTGCGCTTCTGCTGGTTGCGGAGAAAGTGGGCGTCCTCCTATAATTAACTGCGCTGAGAGCAACTGAACCGGGTCGAATGAACAACCACCAGCATAAGCTGATTTACCTCGTCGGTTTCATGGGAGCCGGCAAGTCTTCTGTTGGGGCCATTCTTGCGCAACATCTGGGATGGCCGTTTGTTGACTTGGACACGATTATTGAAGCCGGACAGGGAGCCACAATTCGCCAGATCTTTGAGCAGGCGGGCGAGCCTTTTTTCCGCCAGCTTGAGCACGCCGTGTTGGTGGAAGTCACCAGAAAAGAGCCAGCTGTGATCGCACTGGGCGGCGGCACCTTTGCACAGAAGTCAAATCTTGATCTGATTCGGCAAAGGCGGGGAGTAACGGTCTGGCTTGATTGTCCCACCGAAGAACTCTGGCAACGATGCTCAACGATGGACAATCGCCCTCTGTTTCGCGACCGAGAAAGCTTTTCCAAGTTATACGAGCAACGTCTTCCATATTACCGCCAGGCGGAATTCAGGATAGCTACGGGGGGCCGTTCTGCTGAAGACATTGTGCAGGAGATCGTCGGCCTGAAGCTATTCCGGTGAGATCAAGTGGCAGGCCGTTTCAGCGAGCAACCGCCTCTCGCTCCCGAACGTCTTTCTGAGGCTCGATGCAAGCGGCTTTGTATCCGATCCCCAGGATCACCGCGAAGATGAGGGCATTGGCGGGAACCTGCAAGTTGAAGTCAGTGAAACTGTGGACTAACAGTCCAAGAGTACTGCCAATGCAACCTAGCAGGACTGCGCTGCGATAGCGCCGGTGATCTCTGAGAAAGGCGATGATCATCCGCCCTAACAGATAGAAAATGGGAAGAAAGAGGAGGCCGAAACCTATTGCCCCGGTCTCGGAGGCAAATTCCAGATAGTCATCATGGGCGTGATCAATGTACAAATTGACGAGGTGGGTCTGATAGGGACGGAAGGCTTCCCCAAACGTCCCCAGCCCCGTGCCCAGAATGGGGTTTGCGCTAAGAAGATGGAGCGTATCGCTCCAGATCATGGTTCGCTTTGAAGTGCCCAGATACTTTGACTGACTCATATTCTCGAAGCGATGAACCACGCCTCCAAGTCCAATCCACAGGCTGAATCCCACTGCCAGCACGGCTAGACCCGCGATAACCAAGCCCCAGCTTTTTCGGCGCACTTTGAGGAGAGTCAGGAGAGATAAAACAATCAAGGTGAGCGAGACGGCAAGGATGCCACCTCGGGAAAAGGAAAAGACGACGCTGAGAACCATCATTGCGGCCAGAAACGAATAGAAGACGATCCGGAATCCCGACGAATTGCTGTTGCCGGCCCCTGACCGGCCCAAAACAGCGCTATGTCGAGGATTGAACCATAGCTGATAGGCATAGAACGCTGAAGCGAAGGCAAACGGGAATGTGAGTTCGATTAATCCCGCAAAGTGATTGCGATTGATGTAAGTGCCGATAGCTACCCACCGATCATAGGGATCCGTCACGCCGAAAATCGTGTTCCAACTCAAGAGGTGCTGGAGGATTCCATAACCCGCTTCAAAACAGCCCAAAGAGATTAACCCTAGAACCAGATTGCTCCTTCTCCTGCCGGAGTCAAACAACTGCGCCGCCAGAACAAATGCGCCCAGATACGCTAGGATCTTGAGAAAGCTCTTAAGGGTTGCAGCTGGATAAATACTGAGAGTGCTCCAGCCGCTTCCGGAATTCAAGCTTTCCATGCCTCCTGCAGCCAGGCGGTGCGCCGGCGACACAGCGGCCACAAGCGAATGTGGCAACGGAACTATCTGGAGTCCGACCCACAACACAAAAAGGACAGGCCAGATCGGTATAACGAGATCAATTCGGCCACGCCGCTTTTGATCCCAAATGAGCAGGATTACCGCGAGAAAGATGGCAATCTCAGCCAGCGAATAGGCTATTGGCTCGACCCCTCCGAAAGCCAGCGCGCTTCCGACAAAAACGAGGGCGAGAATAAGTTCGAGCTTTCTTGTCATTGGAACATTCCGTCTTGAGAATGGCTCTTCCTCAACGCAAGACTGCAAGCTGGCGGCGGCGTTCGCAAGCGCGGGTCCAGCAATCCCCGGAGGCTAACAAAACAGCCTAACCCCGGTTTCATAATTTAGCACCCTTCTTTACGTTACTGGCACGTAGCGGCACAAAGAGGAGATTCCAAGGCTCTCCGGGCAGGAACCCTTCACCATTCACTCTACCTTGCGCGCCACTCGCAGAGACCGAACTTGCCCTTTCATTGGCTGCCTTGCCGCCCTAGAACCGTCCGGAATGTCTTGAGAACGATCTGAAGGTCGAGTAGGAGAGAGAGATTTTGGATGTAGTGCAAATCGTACTTCAGTTTCTCGACCTCGTCCTGAACCGAGGATCCGTAACGGTAATTCACCTGTGCCCATCCCGTCAGGCCGGGACGAACCGCGCTGCGAAGGCTATAGTACGGGGTCGTTTCCCTGCACACCTTGGCCAAAGCCAGGCTGAGGGGCCGGGGCCCTACAAAGCTCATGTCGCCCTTCAGCACGTTGACCAACTGGGGCAGTTCATCAAATCGCGTCACTCTTAAGAAGCGTCCTAGAGGGAAGACGCGAGGATCATTCTTCATCGTCCAATGACCCTCTGAGTCTGCCCCGACCGACATCGTACGGAACTTAAAAAGGCGAAAGACTCGCCCGTTTAATCCAATCCTTTCCTGGATGTACAGGACCGGTCCCTTAGAAGAAAGCTTGATGCCAAGAGCAATCAAGGGCAGCAGCGGAGCGGAAATCAGAAGAAGGACCAAAGCCATACTCAGGTCAAGCAATCGTTTCATGCGCACAGCCATGTTACTCTCGAAAAATTGGAATCCCTGCGCACTCAGGAACCATTGGCGGTCCATATAGTCCAGCGGCAGTTTTCCACTCAGCATCTGGAATGTAGTCGGAAAATCAAGGACGGTAACTCCCGAAAATCGCGCATCGATCAGGGCACGGGATGTCGCGGGATCAAGCGAAGCCGACGGACTTAGCACAATGATGTCTGGCCGGAGATAGCTCATGGCCTGCTGGAGCGTGTCTGCCCCGTTCAGCGGAGGGCCTGGCGGGTTCTGATCGGGGGACCGGTGGCCATTCCCTGTCGTTGGCAGAGTGACGACGCTCAGCTTGTGTTCGCTCGCAATCTTCCTCAATTCCGCAATTTCTGGTCCGTCGCCTAATACCCCCAGGGTAGAAGGGCGGCCTAGCGCTCCCTGGAGGCGGGCGCACAGTAGTCTTTCCGACATAACCACTCCTGGAGTCACAAGGAAGGAAATCAAAAAGAAGCTTCGTCCAAAGCTCCAGTGGGGCACGAAGAAAAAGCTTAGAGTGATGAATGCCGCGCTGATTGCCGTATCCAAAACGATCAGACTGGCGGTTTCCTGGGTCTGCTGGTCCCGACGGGGATTGTAGAGGTCGGTGATATAAAAAAGCAGGGTGAGAAAGAAGCAATACCCGGTAGCAACACTTTTGAAACCTTTCGTGATCGGCAGCATGCGGCCGGTACTCAAAACGACAGCAATTTGAACGGACAGAAGAATTGCGATGAGATCGCCGGCCCACATTTTCAACTGCATGTTGCGAATCTGTCGCTTTAGCATCGGTTTTCAGAGCTGACGAATCAGCAACGCGTGCCGCCGGCAGCATCTCTCAGCCACTTTCGGCTTGGCGAAAGACTCAGGATACAAACGCCACCGGGACCACCTTGAACGGGCTGCACTTCCTCGTGCCAGGAATTTTACGTGACTCATGTGTTGCCAATCCGGAACCATTCTGTCCTTGGTGCTGCTCCCTCACCGTGGCACGGAGTGCGCCCTTAGAATGGTTTGCCCCTCAGGGACCACTCTGGCCTGGCCTGCAATTGTTTGCCTGCAATGCTGTCCAAAATCCTGTCCAGAGGAGCCAGGACCTGATCCCACTGGAACTGTGACTCAATAAGCTTCCGCCCCGCTCGGCGTAACTGTTCACGGCACGCCTTGTCCTCAAGGATGCCTATTACCTTTTCGGCAAATTCATGGGCATCTCGACCCACAAGTATTGCCTCTTTGCCTCCCTTGCCGAACGCCCCGAGGACACTCTCTGTAGCTACTGCAGGTGTTCCCAGAGCAAGGGACTCGAGGATTTTCACCTGAATCCCTGCTCCAAAACGCATTGGTGCCACGCTCAGCGCCGATTTGGCTATCTCAGGCCGGACGTCAGGAACATTTGCCAGTACCTTCACATAAGGCGCTTCTGCCAGCTTCTGAACGGATACGGGAGGATTCCATCCTGCCACAACGAACTTCACGCTTGGGACCGCTCGTCGGATGAGAGGCAAAATTTCTCGCGCGAAATAGAGCACCGCATCTGTGTTCGGCAGGTAATCAAGCTTGCCGACGAAAATGATACGGTTGGGATCGTAAGATCCTTCATGGAACGGATAGGCGCTCATTTCGATACCGGTAGGGATCAGCGTCATTTTCGACTCGGAATTCCTGCGCTGGAGCCAGGCAATATCCAAAGGCGACGCTAACAGGATATTGTCAAACCATGACGCAACATCAGATTCGTAATGGAACAGCCTTTCCCGCTCGATGAGTGCGACTATCCCGTGGGGGCTGAGTGAAACGCGCGGCATCCGCGCATAGTTGAGATGGATCGAATCCGTCATGTCCAGAATGCGCGGAATTGTCTTGAAAGGACGGGCATATTCGGCCATCCGGACCAAATGAACAATGATAACGTCGAGTGCTCCCTGCTCCACGTCCCGTGCCAGCGTCCCAGCCAGTCCGCCGGACCTGTAAAGGCGTACCTGTAATGGTTGCTCGCTGAACAGCCCGTTGATAGCATTGCGCACGTAGCCGAATTTTGAAATCCGGAACACGGCTTGGTTAAGCCCGCTTAAAGGGCGCTGGTAAGTGGTCGCGTCTTTCGATACCCGCGATTCAATTGAATAAAGCGTGACTTGATGATTGCGAAGAAGATGTCGCAGAAAATAGTAAGTACGTATTCGCCCACCGTCAATCGGCGGGTAGGGAAGACGAGAAGTTAAATAGCCAATCCGCATCGTTTGATGGGAGACTCTCACGGTATTGCTTGTATGCTCATGCAGCGTCCCGGCCGGCCGGGATTTTGGGAGCAGAGACACACTACCCGCCAACTCATTCAGCTCATCCGCTCACAAAAGGCCATCGTCTGAGTGGATCCCCGGCCCATGCCCGTGCAGCCGTGCATCCACTTAGAAGCTTGGGCTTCGGTGCGCGCGTTAGAACTGTGTAATCACGCCGAATATCCGATTATGGGCCAGCCAGCCCCCAAAAACAACACCCCTGAGGCGTCGGAGGCTTGCGAAATTCCAGATCTAGAGACGAACACGCCCTGGTCAGCCTGTGGCGCGTGAGAATGGAGCAGAGGCGCCAAAGGATGCGATATTCTGTGTCAAGAATTCGGTGGGCAGTCGTGGAGCCTGAACGTCAGAGCAGGCTCATTCGCCACCCGTTGCAAAGTAGCCAGGCTTATATCGGAGAGTGAGGTCCTTGCGGTCGGCAACAACCCGTATCTTACGATAGGTTCCATCGAGGGCCGTGTCGGTTGGTGTATACCCAATCAAATATTGATTTGTCAATTGACGCCTGATTGAATCAAGCGTGTTGGCAAGCGCAATCATTTTCTCTGCAGCATAGGTGCCTGTTTCGGCACCTAACCCCTTGTTCTGGTTCAATGAATCAAACTGGCCGTGTGACAGGTAACCGGTAAGGAAGTCCGTACCCGGAGTCTTGCGTTCAGGAAAAAAGGCGGCGCCGCCCGTGTCATCCGCCAGTTCCTCGAGACTCTTGGCGCCAGGATTGGCGAAACCATACGCGGTGTTTCCAATCGTGTAGATAGCTGTCTCGGCCCGGTGCGCCATGGATATTACCTCGTCCAGCGAATGGGTGCTTTGAACATCAACGCCGTCGCTGATGAGTATCAGAACCCTTCGTGTTTCTTCTCGAGGCCCCGCCTTCATCATTTCGTGCTGGCAGGCTTCGTAAACGGCGTCATACACGGCCTTGCCGCCGCCAGCCTTAAGATTCCGAAGCTTGTTGTTGATTGCGTCGGGATTGTTAGTAAAATCTTGCACGATGGAACTTTTGGAATCGAAAGTTTCAAGGAAAATCTCATTTCGGCTATTGAGCCCCCTCAGCATGCTGAACGCGAATTCAGCGGCAGCATCTTTTTCGAACTTGAGGTCGAATCGCGCGCTGTTGCTGGTGTCGAGAATCAAACCGATGCGCAGCGGAGGCATGGTCTCGTTGCTGAAGTACCTGATTTTTTGAAGTTTGCCGTCTTCGTAAACTTTGAAGTCGCTTTTCGTGAGGTCAATCACCGGCATGCCACGCTTGTCGAGAACGGTCACAGGGACGTTGACGACCTCGACGTGCACTTTGAAGGTGTTGTTGTCGCCCTTCGAATTCTCGCCGGACGAAGAGACGCTCGCAGCACCGTTTCCTGTGGCTGAAGGCTTTGCCCCACTGGTGCCTGATGGGTCCTGTGACCCAAACGCTGTAGCGGGCGCGAGTCCCGACAGTAGCAACAGAGTCACAAACACCAAACCGGCGGCAAGGCAGAGCCTCCGGTTTGGAAGAGATATTTGTTTAGTCACCCCTGTGGCCTTGGCACCCGCTCTAGGCTCTTTCCCCGTGTTCCGAAGCAAGGTTTCACCTACTCAGCAATTATAATATTAGTCCCGCACCGATTGGGGAAAAAGATCGTTTCCGTCGAGCAGCCGGCTCATTCCTTTCGGACCGTTAGCGCACTCAATCAGAGTCAGTTCCCTTGGTGAATCACGCCGGTCAGCTGAGGTCGCTTCAGGATGAGATTATCGTCTTCACCCTGCATGAAATCCAATCCGTTCACACCAGCAAGTTGGAGGGCTGGAAAGACAAATTGGTTTCCTGTCGAGCGAAGAATTACCTGAAATCCAGGAATTTTGACGTCTGAACCTGTTAAATTCAGAGACATTTGCAGGACGCACGATCTTGTTTTCTATTTCGTGCCCCGTTGCGACGTCCACATCTCTGGAATAGAATCGCAGATGAGGCAGTCTCATGCACGTCCATAAACACGAGGCGTCAAGAGGATGGGTTGTCAAAGTGGCAGTTGTAGTGACACTTTGCCTTGTGGCCACCGAGTTTTTTGTGGGACATATGGCCCACAGCTTGTCGCTGGTGAGCGACGGCTGGCACAACCTGACGGACGTTCCCACCCTGATCTTTTCGTGGTTTGCCCTCTATCTGGAAAGGAAGCCTCCGGACGAACAGAAGACCTATGGGTATCAGCGCGCCGGTGTGCTGGTGGCGTTTGTAAATGGCTTGATCCTGGTCGGAGTGGCTGTCTACATTTGTTTCGAGGGGTACCACCGCATTGTGCATCCCGAGCAAGTCGCCACTGGAATGATGCTGGTCGTCGGGATCGTGGCTCTGGTCATCAACGCGGGTGTTACGCTTGGCCTCATCCGTGAGCAGCGAGACCTGAACCTGCGGGCCGTTTTCATCCATTATCTTGGCGATGCACTTTCCGATGTGGCTATCATCGCCGGGGCGTTTCTGATCCGTTATACGGGTCAGCCCTGGGTCGACCCGCTACTGGCTTTTCTGATTGCCGGAATGATCCTTTTGGGGGCGCTTGGTATTATAACCGAGTCTTCAAACATTCTACTTGAGAGCCTTCCGAAGGGAATGAGCCTGGAAGGCATTGCGAACGCGATGCTGAAGATACCGGGCGTTCGTGAGGTGCACGACGTTCACGTCTGGAGCCTGGGATCGGAATTTCATGCCATGTCCTGCCACGTTCACATCCTGGATATGCCAACCTCGGAAAGTGAGACCATCGCTCACCAGATACGCGAGAATTTGAGGGCCGAGTTCGGCATCACCCACACCACGATCCAATTTGAGCACGAGCATGAGCCGGGCGAGTTTCATAAATACATGCCGGAACCCGCAAGTTCTGCCAGGAAGAGATAGCAGCAGGCGATTCCTCTGTTCGCCGACGTTCTGAGAAGACTCACGAAGCGGACGCCGCTACGGCGGGGTGATCCGTTCGAGACCGTCGAGGTATGGCCGCAGGGCTTCAGGAACTACGACCGATCCGTCCTCCTGCTGGTAGTTTTCCAGCAGCGCCAGCCATGTACGGCCCACCGCCAGCCCGCTTCCGTTCAGCGTATGCAGAAGTTCGGTTTTGCCGCCTTTCCCCCGGCGGAAACGCAGGTTGGCGCGCCGTGCCTGGAAAGATTCGAAGTTGGAGCAGGAAGAGATTTCTTTATATTCCCGGCTCGAAGGGAGCCAGACTTCCAGATCGTACGTCTTGGCTGAACTGAAACCCAGATCGCCGGTGGAAAGAGCCACAACCCGGTAGGGCAAACCCAGCCGCTGGAGAATGGCCTCGGCATGGCGAGTGAGGGATTCAAGTTCGTCGTACGAGTTCTCGGGAAGGGAGAATTTGACCAGTTCGACTTTTTGAAACTGATGCTGGCGGATGATGCCGCGCGTATCTTTGCCGTACGAGCCGGCTTCGCTTCGGAAGCAAGCGGTCCAGGCGCAAAACTTGACCGGCAGCTTTTCCGCCTCCAGCACCTCGTCGCGGAAAAGATTGGTGACCGGCACTTCGGCCGTGGGAATCAGCCAGTAATCCGTTCCCTCAAGCTTGAACAGATCTTCCTTGAACTTGGGCAGTTGGCCGGTGCCGAACAGGCTGTCGGAATTGACGATGAAGGGTGGGAAAACCTCCGTATAGCCGTGCTCGCGGGTGTGGAGATCAAGCATAAAGCGAGCCAGCGCCCGTTCCAGTTTTGCCCCAATCCCAAAATAAACAGCAAATCGCGCACCCGCAATCTTGGCGGCGCGCTCGAAATCTAGAATCCCGAGAGCCGGCCCCAGGTCCCAGTGTGCTTTCGGCTCAAATTCGAACTGGCGGGGTTCACCCCAGCGCCGGATTTCCTTGTTGTCGCTGGAATCGCGTCCGACGGGAACCGTCTCATGCGGCACATTCGGGACCCTGCGCAACAGGTCACGCAACTTCTCGTCGGCTGACTTTGCCTGCTCATCGAGTTGCTGAATCTGCTGACTGACCTGCTTCATCTGCGCGATCAGCCCGGAAGCATCCTGCTTCTGCTTCTTCAACGTGGCGATTTCGTTGGAGACAGTATTGCGCTGGGCCTTCAGTGCTTCTGCCTCGGAGAGCAGCTTGCGACGCTCCGCATCGAGGGCTTCGAAGTCTCCCAGGATCCCCGCGGCCCCGCGATCGCGCATTTTGTCGCGCACCAAGCCGAGATTACTGCGCACGAAACCCAGATCGAGCATTATGCTTCCCTTTCCTGGAAAAATAGTCAATTTAAGCCAGACTTTGATGGCTGTCAAATTCAAACCATCCAGGATCGGTTGGGATACGCCACCTCAACAGCTTCGCCGGAAGGCAAGAGAACTATGGCGGGACAGGCGCTGCCGCAGCCGGCGAGCAAGTGCAACGTCATGTTGGTGATGGGTCTGCACTGCGGATAATTTGTGATATCATGACGATGAACGCTCATGAAGATGCGCATGAAGTGAGAGAGCCGGGCGGACATCAAGTAGGGGACCTGCCACGGTCCGACGCCTAGCATCCCCAGCCCTCTTGAATAAGCTCCAGGCAATTATTGGCGTCGTGGATGACCCGACTCAAGTCGTAGAGGGCGAATCGAAGTGAGCATTATCATTGTTTTATTGACATGATTCGAGGATTTTTATGGGAATTGCTGACTATGCTGTTAAGGAAACGAATGCTTCCCCAGTGCGAGAAAAGGTTGTAAACGACCTCAGCATTCAAGTCGCCACAGTCAACGGTTCGGGCAGCCAGAGCGCCAACACGGTCTTGCTACGTTCTATCTTTCTTATGGGAATTCCCGTTTCAGGGAAGAACCTATTCCCATCGAACATTGCCGGACTGCCGACCTGGTATACGATCCGGGCGTCCAGGTACGGCTATGTGGCGCGCCGAAAGGAAATCGATTTCCTGGTAGCGATGAATCCGGAGACGGCCCAGGAAGACGTAATGTCGCTCGCGGCCGGCGCCAGCGTTGTTTACGATGAGAAGCTGAACCTGCAGCGGTTGCGAGAAGACCTGATTTTTTATCCGGTGCCTTTTGATCAGCTGGTAGCCCCCATCTGTCCGAACGCGAAACTGCGGAAGCTTGTCCGAAACATGATTTATGACGGGGTGCTCGCTAAGCTACTGGGCATTTCGATGGAGGATGTTCGCGAGGCGCTGAAAAGGCAGTTCAGGAAGAAGCCCAGCGCGGTAGACCTGAATTTTAACGCCGCCCAGGCCGGCTATGAATACACAGAGAAAAACCTGCCCAAGCGAGGTCGATTCTATCTGGAACGGATGGACGCAACGCGCGGGAAGATCATCATTGACGGCAACTCTGCCGCAGCCCTTGGCGCAATGTTTGCAGGAGTTACGGTTTGTACCTGGTATCCCATCACGCCGTCGTCGTCGCTGGCGGAAACGCTAATCGGCTACATGAAACGCTACCGGATCGATCCCAAGACCGGTAAGGCCACGTTTGCCATTGTCCAGGCTGAAGACGAACTGGCGGCCATCGGCATGGTGATGGGCGCAGGCTGGGCGGGTGCGCGGGCCATGACAGCAACCTCCGGCCCTGGCATTTCCCTGATGTCGGAGTTTATCGGGCTAGGCTACTATACCGAGATACCGGCAGTGATTTTCGACGTCCAGCGCACCGGGCCGTCCACCGGCTTGCCCACCCGCACGCAACAGGGTGACATTCTCAAGAACGCCTTCCTGTCGCACGGCGACACCAAGCACCTGATGCTGATTCCTTCTTCCGTCGAAGAATGTTTCAGCATGGCCATCGAGGCTTTCGATCTGGCGGAGGAATTCCAGACGCCCGTCTTCGTGATGATGGATCTTGACCTGGGCATGAACAACTGGATGTCCGATACGTTTCATTACCCGCAGAAGCCCTTGAACCGCGGAAAGGTTCTGAGCGCGGAAGACCTGGAGCGCTTGGGCGGGTTTGAGCGGTACAAAGATGTGGATGGTGACGGTGTCGGTTATCGCACGCTTCCTGGCACCAACCATTCCAGGGCTGCTTATTTTGCGCGCGGCAGCGGCCACAATGAGCAGGCAGTTTACAGCGAACGGCCGGAAGATTACGTGAACAATATGGATCGCCTGACTCGAAAATTCAACAAGGCGCGGGAGCGTGTTCCCGCTCCTGAGGTTCTCGCCAGTGAGGGCGCCGAAATTGGCGTGATCGCATACGGAACCACGCATTGGGCCATCGTTGAATCGCTTGACCAGATGAAGCAGGAATATGAGCTGCCGGTCAGTTATTGCCGCGTTCGAGGGTTTCCGTTTTCGTCCCAGGTTTTTGATTTCATCAGCCGGCATCGGCGGGTTTATGTGGTCGAACAGAACCGTGATGGACAGATGTTCGAATTGCTGCGGCTGGAAGTCGAGGCAGGAGACGTTCCCAAGCTCCGAAGCGTCCGGCACTACAAGGGAATCCCCATCGATGCCAGAACCGTCACGGACGAGATTGTTGCCAAGGAGGGCAAGAAGTAGCAATGTCAACGACGACTGTACCCCCATCGCCGCCCAAGAAAGTGAACCGCATTGGGCTTGAACCTTCCGACTATAAAGGGAAGAAGAGCACGCTTTGCGCCGGTTGCGGCCACAATGCCATCTCCGAGCGAATTATCGAGGCGTGCTATGAGCTTGGCGTAGAACCTCATCGCGTGGCCAAGCTTTCGGGTATCGGGTGCTCAGCGAAGAGCCCTGCCTACTTCCTTGCCAGTTCGCACGGATTCAATTCGGTTCATGGCCGCATGCCCTCAATCGCCACCGGTACCATGTTAGCCAACCGCACACTGATCGCCCTCGGGGTGAGTGGCGACGGCGACACGGCATCCATCGGCATCGGGCAGTTTGTCCATCTGATGCGGCGAAACCTGCCCATGATTTACATTATTGAAGATAACGGTGTTTACGGGCTCACCAAAGGCCAGTTTTCCGCCACGGCAGATATCGGCTCAAAGCTGAAGAATGGGGTGATCAACGACCTGCCGCCCATTGACACCTGCGCGCTGGCCATCATGCTGGGAGCTACCTACGTCGGCCGGTCGTTTTCCGGGGACAAAAGACAACTGATGGCATTGCTGGAAGGCGCCTTGGGGCACAACGGGACGGTGATGCTGGACGTGATTTCACCCTGTGTTACATTCAATGACCATGCGGGTTCCACCAAGAGCTACAGCTACGTCCGTGACCATGACGCGCCGCTCGAAGAGGTGAGTTACATTCCCTTCTTCGAGGAGATTACGGCAGATTACGATCCCGGCACGACCACTGAAGTCACTCTCCACGATGGGTCGCGCCTGCTGCTGAAGAAGCTGAATTCGGATTACGATCCCACCAACAAGACCGAAGCACTGAGAGTGCTGACAGAAGCCCATGATAAAGGCGAAATTGTGACCGGCCTCTTTTATCTCGATACGCAAAAGCCAAACTTCATGGAGATGCTCAATGTCGTTGATGAGCCTCTGGCAACACTGCCCCAGTCTTCCGTGCGGCCACCTAAGTCAGTCCTCGACGACATCATGGAAGGCTATCAGTAGTGCACTCCTCATCCCGTGATCTGTAGGGCATATTCTCACTTGTGAAGCTGCGGGTATCGCGAAGCCCGACGAGAAGGTGCTGTCCCGCGGCAGAATGAGAGCCTTGAGCTACAAATTGTTTGTGGGTCACATTTCGCGGCGGCCTTCGAGGGCGCGGAGCATGGTGACTTCGTCGGCGAATTCGAGGTCTGAGCCGACGGGAATCCCCATGGCAATCCGGCTGACCTTGACGCCGAGCGGTTTGACGAGTTTGGCGAGATAGACGGCTGTGGCTTCGCCTTCGACGGTAGGGCTGGTGGCAACGATCAGTTCGCGCACTGTGCCGTCCTTCAGGCGGTCGAGCAGGTTCTTCAGCTTGAGCTGTTCAGGTCCGATGCCCTGCAGCGGCGAAAGCGCGCCGTGCAGAACATGGTATCGCCCGCGGAATTCGTGTGCCTTCTCGACGGAAATCACATTGTAAGGGGTTTCCACCACGCACAGGACTTCCGGGTCGCGCCTGGGATCAGAGCAATACTCGCAAGGGTCCGATTCAGTAAGATTGTTGCAGACGCTGCAAAGGCGAATCTTGTCCTTGGCATCGAGCAGCGCTTCCGACAGCCGCTGAACGTCTTCCCGCGGGGCGCGCTCAAGATGGAAGGCGATCCGTTGCGCGGACTTTTGTCCGATGCCCGGCAGACGCTTCAATTCATCAATCAGGCGCGCCAGAGGCGCCGCATATTCGTTCATTCAGAGAAAGTCCTGAGATACAGAATGGAAGGTACCGACTAAAAATTGAGCCCTGGCAGATTGAGCCCGCCCGCCAGCGAACCCATCTGGCTGGCGACCTGTTCATCGATTCTCCTGGCGGATTCATTGACCGCGGCCAGCAGCAGGTCCTGCAGCATCTCGATGTCTCCGGACTTGTAAACCTCCGGATCGATGCGGACGGAGACCAGGTGCTTTTGTCCATTCATTTTGACGGTTACCATACCGCCGCCCGCGGAGGATTCAACCACCAAGTCATCCAGTTGCTTCTGAAGCTGCTCCTGGAATTGCTGAACCTGTTTTAGCATTTGTTGTACCTGTTGCAGATTTTTCATAGATCACTCCCGGCTCAAATCGATCACTTCCACCAGGGTGCATCGGAATTTCTTGACTAGTGCTTCTACCCCTCCGTCGCTCTCCGCCCGTTCACGTGCGCTGCGACGGTCTTTGAGCCCCGCTCTCTCTCCGCTTTCGAGTGTAACACAAATCCTGACGGGCTGTCCCAGCACCTCCGCACACAGAGACTCGAGCTTCTCGTGTTGCTCCCGGGCGCTGAGAAAATCGACCGCCCACGAATCATTCTTCGAAAAAATGAACCTGACCTCACCGTTCTCAAACCGCCATCCAGCAACCGGTTCAAGGCAACTGCTCAGGAGTTTTGACTGCCCGAATGCCAGGCTCTTGATCCTGCTCAGGCGCGGATCGCCAGGGGTTTTCGGGGCAGTTGTCGGAATCTGGGTTGACGAGTTCACCAGGCCTGCTGGGGCGCTTGCGGCGTGTCCATGAGGTTTTTCGTTACTCTGACCCCTTTCTGGCTGGCGAACTGCCGCAGGGGCAGGAGGGGCTGGTCGCGGTGCGGATTGAAGCTTCCTTTCGACGCCAGGCACGGAAGATGACAGGCTGTCGGATGATCCTGGGCCTGCTTTGCCGGCTCGCGTACTGCTTGAACCGCCCAGCTCAGCAAGCAGGCTTTCGAGCGACGCCAGCTTGCTTGCGTGAGCCATCCTGATGAGCCCAAGTTCCAGTTGGAATCGCGGATTCAGCGCATAGCGCATCTCGCTTTCCGTCCGAACGAGGATCTGGAAGAATCGGGCGAGATCTTCCTCGCTGAAGTGGTCGCGAAGCTTGCCGAGCACAGCGCGTTCGGCTGACGGCAGTTGAAGCAGCGGGCTGTCCGCTCCGCAACTCCTGGCCACCGCCAGATTGCGAATGTATCGCGTGAACTCGCCGCAAAAATGATTCAATTCATAACCTTCTTTGGCGACGCTCTCGACCGTCTCCAGAATCCTTGCTGTTTTTCCCGCCGCAATGGCTTCCACAAGTTCGGTCAGGACCTGGGTGGGAACCACGCCCAGCAACTGGCGGACATGGCCTTCCTCAAGGCGCTCAGAACTGGAGGCGATGGCCTGGTCCAGCAGCGAGAGGGCGTCTCGCAGGCTGCCTTCGGCGGCTTCGGCAATGGCGCTCAAAGCCCCTTCGTCGGCGGCCGTCTTTTCCTCTTTCACCACCCATTCCAGGCGGCTGAGGATTTCCGAATAATCCAGCAGGCGAAAAGAGAAGTGCTGGCAGCGCGACTGAATGGTGGTCGGCAGCTTGTGGGGCTCAGTCGTGCACAGAACGAACAAAGATCGCGGCGGCGGTTCTTCGAGAGTCTTCAGCAAAGCGTTAAAGGCCTCGGTGGTCAGCATGTGCGCTTCGTCGATGATGAAGACTTTGTAGAGGTCGCGTGCCGGAAGATAGCGGACGGTTTCGCGAAGCTCGCGGATTTCATCGATCCCGCGGTTGGAAGCGGCGTCAATTTCAAAGACGTCCACGGAATTTCCCTCGGCAATTTCCTTGCAGGAAGGGCACTCGCCGCAGGGAGTGACGTTCGGTCCTTTGACACAGTTCAGCGATTTGGCCAGTATCCGCGCCGTGGTGGTTTTCCCGACTCCGCGCGCGCCGGAAAAAATGTAGCCGTGGGCCACACGCTGCTTGAGGACGGCATTCTTCAGCGTATCGGTGATCAGACGCTGCCCGGCCACTTCATCAAAGACCTGTGGCCGGTATTTGCGGGCGATGACTTGATAAGACATGGGCGGAATTGAGCGTGGAGAACAGGATTCAGTCGCTAACCTTCAGCAAAACGGCAATCATTTGGGCCAGACTTCGGGTTGATCTGCGGCACACGGAGCGGCTCGCTACCGTTGCTTCCTTCCGGACCTGGCGGGGTTCACGAACATCCGTTGCACAGAGCCCGAAGTCTGACACACCGTCGAACCATTTGCCAGGATTCGAAGCGGAATTTACAACTCACTTAGCCTAACACGCAGAGCCGGTTTCCGTCGATGGTTTTGGGATCGTATTGGCGCACTGAGATGAGAATCTGTTGCGCGGAGCTTACTTTCGCCGCCTTGGTCCTTCTGACTGGAGTGGACTGAATTTGCAGTATTATATAGCCAGGGCTGCCTGAGGGGACGCCTGCCCCGCTGACCTTGGCGGAAGGATCCTCGCTGCGTCAGGTACTTGCTTTTTTCCAGCTTATTGTTTACGCTGCAGCGAAGTGTATGGGGTAATGCGGGCGGTTAAGGGCATCGCGGGAAGGGACCCCTGAATCAAAAAGCAGCAGGTTTCATGCCTGCAGTGGAGGAATCACGTGAAGTGGAGAAGAATCGCACTGGCATTGGCGCTGGCGTCTGCCCTGTCTTTGATGGTTGGCTGCCAGGCAAGCAATCAGTCGGCCGGGCCGCAGTCGGCTCAAGCTGGTGCTGTAACCGGCCGGACCATGCAACAAACTACTCTGATGCATCCGGGATCAACTGCGCGTTCGCGCGAAGAGGCGCAAGCAGCGCTTCCCTCACCGCGGACGTTTACGATTCGTGAGGGTACTCCGATTCGTGTCCGCTTGTCCACTGAACTCAATACGGGAACGACTGCTCAGGGAAGCCCGTTTGACGGCATCCTGGAGGTGCCGCTCCTGGTCAAAGGCACGACGGTGGCTTCGCGAGGAAGTCTGGTGCGCGGCCGGGTGACCAATGTCGTTAGCTCCGGACGGCTGAAGCGGCCCGCCGAAATCTCTCTCATACTGACTTCGATTACGCCCACCGGGGGCCAGCAGACGCCCATTTCGACCCAGACCTGGAGCGTCTCCGGCAAATCCCACAAAGGGCGCGATCTTGAAATGATCGGCGGCGGCACGGGAGTCGGAGCGGCCATCGGGGCGATTGCAGGGGGCGGCAAAGGTGCAGCCATCGGGGGTCTGGTGGGTGCAGCAGGTGGCACGGGGGCGGCATTCGTCACCGGAAAGAAAGAAATCGATATTCCGACAGAAACGCAGTTGACGTTCCGGCTGAGCGCGCCGGCTTCGTTCGCTGTGCAGTAGGAATACGAATATGGGCAGATGGCTGCCGGGAGAGGCGCAAAGCCCTGCGCCTCCTCATCTGTCCGCTGCCAACAATTTGAGATCGAAGATGTGAGATTGCAAATCAAAGGCCGACGTTGGAAACCCCTCTACTGAAGGCTCCCCATGGGATTTCCGGGCAGGGGCCGAACGTCAGGAGCCGGATTTGTGTGAAGGAGCATTGGAGGCAGACTCCGACACCTTGGTTTTGAGATCATCCAACTCTTTCTTCAGGCGAGACTGGCGCCGGCTCAAATTCCAGGCGTACAGAATGAAAACCACCCAGACAAGCGAATAGGCTAGAAAAAGGTATTTTAGGTTGGCCACACTAATCCTCCGAAAGTCTGAACGCCAGAACGTGCTTGATCTCGCTGAGTTGTTTCCGCATCCGTCCCAGCCGCAGGCGTAGACGAACCAGCAGCAGGAACAGGCACGTGAACGCACCCAGGCTCACCACGAGCGTGAGCGCCATCTTCGGATTGAGGCCCGAATTGGGACCGCCGAAGATGACGGGCTGAGGATGCTGCGTCCTCCACCAGCGAATCGCCATATAGTCGATGATGACGTCGACAAAACCAATGACCCCCACAACGGCACAAAGATTTGCCGCGCGTCCCGGGTTAACCATATAACTTCTCAACATTAGATAGGCGACGTAGAGCAGCCACAGCAGGAAGGTCAGCGTCAGGCGCGGACCCCAGGTCCACCAGATGCCCCATGCGGGCTTTGCCCACAATGGGCCGGTGATTAGCACGCAGGAACAGAAAATGAATCCGACCTCGCCCGTGGTGCGCGCTATTTCGTCGGCAGCTTGAGAATGTTTGGAAAGATAGATGAGGCTGGCCACAAAGATGATAATAAATCCCAACAGGGCCACCCAGGCACAGGGAACATGGATATAGAAGATCCGCTGCACCTGTCCCATGGTCTCTTCTTCCGGCGCGTACAGAAAATCCATGTAGAGCGCTAGCGTCATCCAGACAACGGTCAGGACAAGATGCCACGAAATCGGAAATTTCTCTTTTACTTCGCTCATTGAAGGCCCCCGTTGCCGGAGATGGCCAGCGGCCGGGAACGCAGCGCGCTGCCACTAGCCCCACGCATGATGCAATTAGCCAACAGACTATTCTTCCAGAACGTATTCAAAAAGCAAGAATGAAGCAACCAGAAAAACCAGGCTGATGCCCGCTACCCTGGCGACACCACCGAGCAAGTCGCCGTGCGGATCGCCGCGCATGGCGAGTCCAGTCGTGTCGATGGAGAGCATCAGAATCCAGAATGCAATCGGAAACTGCAGAACGGTCAGCATGACCTCGCGCATCCGGGTGTTGGCGGCAATCGCTCCGAAAATCGTGCCAAGGGCCGCGTAACCCAACGTGCCAAAGAATGCGACCAGAACCAGTGACCCGAAGGAGTGCAGAAAAGAAACGTTAAACCAGAGGGCCGCGGCAAAAGCCATCACCACTTCAGCGATTCCAAGGAAGAAGAGATTGGCCAGCATCTTCCCGAGGAAAATCATGCTGGGGTCAACGGGCGCCAGCGTCATGCCTTCGAGACAGGCGTTTTCCCGTTCCGAAGCGAAGGAGCGGTTAAATCCCAGCACGCCGGCGAAAGCAATCGCAACCCACAGGATGGCCGGGACAATTCGCACACTTTCCTCTCGTGCGCTGACGAATGCGAAGTTGAACAGAAACACGACGAGCAGGCCGAAAACGCACATCGAGGCGAGCGTTTCGCGGTTCCTCCACTCGACGCGAAGGTCTTTGGCAAAAATGTTCCAGACAATCTTCAAGCTATTCATCGGCCACCCGCTCAGCGGCGCGGACAATGCCGAGATTTCCAAGCGGCGCCGTGGCCAGCGGACCGTTGTAATGCACGCGCCCGGCCCTCAAGGCGATCAAGCGCCCGGCTAATGCGGCTCCCTGGTCAAAATCGTGGGTGGAGAACAGGAGGGCTTTGCCCTGGGCCGGCAGTCGCAGCAGAATATTCTCCAGGTTCTTTACGGACTTGCTGTCCAGCCCTGTAAAGGGCTCATCGAGGATCAGGAAGCTCGGATCGTGCAGGAACGCCCGGGCCAGCGATGCCCGCTGCTGCAGGCCGCGCGAAAGGTCGCGAGCGAAAACGCCTTCCCGAGAGCGCATATCGAACATGTCGAGCGCCGCATCAATTCTCTTGTCAAGATGGTCCAGCACAAAGAGATTGCCAAAGAATTTCAGATTTTCACGGACCGTCAGTTCTCCGTAAAGGAAGGTCGCGTGTGAGACAAAACCGATTGCCGCCTTGGCACTGGCTCCGTCACGCTCGATATTACAGCCGTCGAAGAGCACCTCTCCAGAGCTGGGCCGCGCAAGTGAGGCCAGCATCCGCAAGAGCGTGGTCTTGCCGGCGCCGTTGGGGCCATATAGCAACACCCCCTCGCCGCACGTGATGTTGAGCGACACTTCCTTCAGTGCCGCAACGTCGCCGAAGAATTTAGTAACGTTCCGGACTTCCAGCGCCGGCTTATTGTCGTGATCCCGGGGAGGCATAAGGCTTGGATTTCGTGGAAGGGCCCGCTTTCAAAATGGCCACCGCCTTCGCCTTCAGTTCCAGGCGTTCCTTCCAGTACTTCTTCTCAGGGATTTTGCCCGAGGCAAACAGTTCATCGATGTCCGCGATGGAGTTTATCAGAGTTTCCATTTTGGCCCGGAACTGTTTTTGCACGGGGCTGCCCTTCTGTTTGGCTCTCCAGCGGGGCCACTCTTTGGCCACCCGGATCCCCAGCGCCCACAGCAGCACAAGCAGAAAACAGAGCAGGAACGGAATCCCCACGGAAGTAATCGAGTCCGGAACAATCTTGACCTGCGCATTTTCCTGCTGCTGGTTTGTGCTTGCTTCTTCAGTAGTGGCCACAGCGGGCTGTCCCGCCAGTTGCGCCGCCAGCAAGGTGCCAGCCTTCAGATTGCCCGCTTCGTAAATCTGCGCTCCGGTTTCTGAATCTCTGCCGGCGGCGGAAAACAGGTTCGACTTCACCGTGAGGCTCGGCGGAATCACAAACAGCTGGATTCGCCCAATCGGATAGGGCACGCTGTCGTTCAGGGAAAGCTGTTGCGCGGTGTAATTTGCAGCGTACGCCACCATCATCACGTTCATCCCGGGCTTTAGAGCATAAGTAATGTGGAAGTCACCCGGCGTTTTGCCCTTCTCCGGATTCTGGGGTAAAGGCATGTCCATCAGCCCCACGGCGGCAACTGTCGGCTTTTCCACGCTGGAAGGAATGTGAAAGAAGAAGGTTCCCTTGGGATTTCGGTAAGCCTTCTGGAGCGGGTTCTGCAGCGCAAACAGTTCCTGCACGTGCGCTTGCGATCCTTCCGCGCGCACAATTACTCGCGCAGAGCTCACCCGAAGGGCCGGCTTCTTGCCGGTGGCCTCGTAGGCAGTGATGCTGACCGTGGCGTTTCCGCTGGGATCGAACTGTACGGGAGCATTGTAGTCCACGCCTTCATACGTCGCCTGTACCAGATAGAATCCCTTGGTGTCGATCTGGCTGTTATCGATGACGAAGTGCCCACTCCCGTCGGTGGTTGTTTCGGCCACCACCGCCATACCACCACTCGGGCTGATCACTTCCACCTTCTGCTGCGCCAGCGGCTGGTGGGTTGTTCCGTTGGAAATCTCCCCCTGAATCCGGGCTGCAACGGAAGGAGCGGCGCTACCCAGCAGAACGGCGAACACGGCCAGAACTGTCAAGGTTGTGAATGTCGTTTTTCTTTTCACTTCGTACAAGCGATCAACTCTGCGCGGCGTGACTGAACAACCATCAGGTTTCAGCCAGCTTCATTTCCAGCGGTCCCGTTGAGGCAGTTCCTTCCCGCAGTTGCCACAGTATTTCACCGGCAACGGATTCTCGAACTCGCACTCGGGGCAGACGTAAGGGTCCTGGTGTTGTGACTTCTTTTGCGCACGCCGCTCTGCAACCTGCCTCTCAATCATCAGGTCGTGTTCCGTCAATTCCTCTTGCTCCTGGGAGGCAAGCATCAACTGGGCGGCTTCGGCCAGATGGTTTTCCCGCAGGGATTCATAGTCTTCCTTTGAAACTTTTCCAGCCTCGTATTCGAATTCCAGATCCTGCAGGTTTTCGTAGACCACCATACGCCGGCGTTTCAGGTCCGTCAAGGGCGTGACGTCAATGGGCAAGGCTTCTTCCGAGGGGCCTTCAGGAGCCAGCAACGGCGTGACCGTAAAGACGGCCAGTCCGATCAGCAGCAGGATTGCAATTCCGAGTTCCATATTATTCCTTGCTTGCCGTCACCCGCCAGGACGCATCAGCCCGTAAGCTTCTTCATTTCCTCTTCAACCGCGGCGCGGACGCTGGCGTCTACATGGCTGGCTGGCGCCGCTGCCGCCAATGCCGGTCTTCGCCACCGGCGAACAATCGTGATGGCCAGGAACAGGCCAATCAGCAGCCCTATCCCTGGCAGGATCCAGGCCGTCAGGTTGAAGCCTTGCGGCGGGGGAGCCGCCAGCACCTTTTCTCCGTAATGATCCACCAGGTCCAGAAGCACAGCATGCTCGCTCTTGCCTTCCTGCAGGTCGGTGCGGATGATCTTATCCATTTGCGCCTTGACCGGGCAGTGCAGATCCGGGCAGTGCGCCAGAGCCGTAGCGCATCCGCACATGCAATAGACCTCGCGGCTGATCTTCTTCTGGAGCTGGTCTATCTGCCCTGGGCTTCGACCGTCTGCCATGGCCAGACTGCCCATGGCAAGGCACAAAACCAGAATCTTCAGAAGCCTGCTAACGGGCATGCTGTGCCTCGACACTTTCCCCTTGAGTCTTGTGGATTTGCGCCATTTGTCTTTCCACACGGCTGGGGATCAAAGCCAGGATGGTTCCTAAGAGCACAATCATTCCACCGATCCATACCCATTGTACCAGCGGATTGATGATCACATGAATGACGGCTTTGCCGGTGTTGGGGTCGCGTCCCGCCATGACCACATAAACATCCTCAGCCAGATTGGTGCGCAGCGCGATGTGGCTGAGCGGTTGCTGGCTGGCCATGTAAAAGCGCTTTTGCGGATACATCACGGTCCACGCATGGCCGTTCTTCGTCACATCCAGAGCGACGGTTTCGTACTGGTAGTTCGCCTTCTGGCCGGTTTTTATGCTTTGGCACCGGAACAGATAGTTTTCAGCCTGCAGCAGGTCGCCGGGGGCCATCAGCCCCTGGGTTTCAAATCTGAAGGCTTGTCCCGCGATGCCTACAAAGAGCAGCACGATGCCAAAGTGGACGATGTACCCGCCGTAGCGGCGAGTGTTCCGCATAGTCAAATTGTAGACGGC
The DNA here is from genome assembly GCA_046705285.1 of Terriglobia bacterium. Classification (GTDB taxonomy): domain Bacteria; phylum Acidobacteriota; class Terriglobia; order UBA7540; family UBA7540; genus SCRD01. The sequence continues at coordinate 5,660 of JBJKQK010000056.1, read as the reverse complement.
CGAGAAAAAGTTCTCCTTGCTTGACTTCATGCGTGTGCGGGCGCCTTTGTAAAACTCCCCGATAATGCTGACAGCAACGAAAGCACACAGGGACAGTGACATCAAAGTGTAAAAGCCATGAACGCCAACGAAAAAGAAGAGGACAATGCCCGTCACTGCGCCGGCAATCAGCGGAAGAGTAAAATTCCGCTTGATGCTTTGGAACGAGGTCTTCCGCCAGGCCAGCAACGGTCCTGCTCCCGTCAGGAAGAGAAGCAGCAGCCCGATCGGGATCATGACCTTGTCGAAGAACGGCGGGCCTACGGTGACCGTGACGTTTTCGATGGCCTTGGAGACGACCGGGAAAACCGTTCCCCAGAACACCGCGAGCACCGCGGCCAGCAGAATCCAGTTATTGAAGAGGAAACCGCTTTCGCGCGAGACAATCGAATCCAGCCGATTGTCGCTCTTTAAAAAGTCCAGGCGGAGGAAAAGCACCGTGAGGGAAAACGCGGCAACGATGGCGAGAAAGACCGAAAACCAGGGGCCAATGTCGGATTTGGCAAACGCGTGCACCGAGGAGATGATTCCGCTGCGCACCAGAAAGTCTCCGAAAACCGAGAGGAAGAAAGTGAGGATGACCAACGACATGTTCCAGATTTTCATCATCCCGCGCTTTTCCTGGATCATCACGGAATGCAGAAAGGCGGTACCGGCCAGCCACGGCAGGAGCGATGCGTTCTCGACCGGGTCCCAGGCCCAGTAACCGCCCCAGCCCAGAACGTGATAAGCCCAATTGCCTCCCAGCACAATTCCCGTGCCCAGGAACATCCAGGGCACCATCGTCCAGCGGCGGGTCACGCGAATCCAGTTGTCGCCGAGTTGGCGCGTCAGAAGAGCCGAAATGGCAAAAGCGAAGGGGATCGTGAACCCTACGTATCCCAGGTAGAGCAAAGGCGGATGGACCATCATCTGGTGGAATTGCAACGATGGGTTCAGACCGTTACCGTCCGGCGGCGTATAAGGCGTTGTGCCGGCGGCCGTGGCCAGCGAAAGCTGATTGAAGGGATTGGCCGCAACGAAGTCCATCAAGGCAAAGAAGGTTGCCACGCCCATGCTGACGGAGATGACGTACGGCATCAGTTGCCGGTTCTTGCGTCGGTTCAGCAGCACGGCAAAACCGATATAAATCGACAGCAGCCAGACCCAGAAAAGCAGAGAGCCTGCCTGTCCCGACCAGAGGACAGGAAATTTGTACCTTAGTGGCAGGGCCAGGCTGGATTCTTCCGCAACATAGGCGTTGTGGAAATTGTTCGTAAAGATAAGATATTCGAGGGAAACCACCGCCAGCGTGGCCATGCAGAAAAAGCCCAGCACGGCACGTTGGGCGCTCTTCAGCATCCGGGGACTTCGAAGTTTTCCGGCAATGGCCCCGGTGACCATGCCATAGATTGCAAATCCCAGTGCGGCAATTAGTCCTACAGCTCCGACTTCGTTCATGGCTGGCTAGGCTCCCTCTACCGCAGATTCAGCTTCAGGGTACTTAATCAGGAGGTCCGATGCGGCGGAAAAGATTGCGGTCAACATCAAGTCTTAGTCACTGTACGAAGCCACCTTGGAGGGGGTGCTTGTCCCCTTCGGGGCCGGAGGCATGGCTTTATACTTGGAGGCACATTTCGCCTGCACCTGCTCGGCACGGAATGTGCCGTCCGCAAGGTAGTCGCCTTCCACAATGGCTTGTGCACCGCCCTTGAAGTCGTCCGGTAAGGACTGATTGCCGATGTAAGTGACGGGGATGGAGGCTTGTTCTTGCGAGAGGCGGAATGTTAGAGTTTCCCCGCTGCGATGGATGGAACCGGGCACAATGATGCCCCCCACACGCACATGCTCGTGAGTGACCTGACCGCTCGTCAGTTGCTTCACCGTGACATAGTAACTCTTGGATTCCTTGAAGCCGGAAACCGCTTCCCAGGCCACTGCTGCGAGAATGATCGCAATGCCGATCCCGAATTTCAGTTTCTTGCTCTTGTCTGCCATGAGCTCTGCCTTCCTGACTCTCGCACCCACATGCCCTTTGCGCCAGGCGATCCCAGGCATGGGTCTACAGGCTTGAATCTATAATTGTGCACTTTGGCACAATTCTAGTCAATGCCATTCGGCGGTTCATTGCCCCGAATTCGAAACGTACCTCCTCTGTCCAGGGGGCTGGTTCGGGGACTGGTGCCGGGTTATGAGGTGGTTTTCCCTCCATTATCTTCATTGTATGCTGCTTCAGGAGTTATATAATCTGGGTTTCCCAAAGAATGCCGGCCCGCTGCCGGAAGGCGGGCCCGGCCTGCAAACCTGAATCACTCGTTGCGCAGGAGCCCCAAAATGCCGAACTGGACCAGACGTGATTTCCTGAAGAGCGGTATTGCAGCTTCAGCGGGAGCTGCCTCACTTTCACCCGATGCAGCAGACCTGCTTGCGGCAGAGGCCGGGATGCCCCCTGGCCAGCCCGCCCAACTCGCTTCTTCCGCCTCGCCACGTGAGCGTCTGTTGCTCGATTTCGGATGGCGTTTCCATCTGGGCAATGCCGCCGACCCGTCAAAAGATTTTGACTACGGCCTTGGCCGTGCATACCAGAAGACGGGCGATTTCTTCAAGCCTTCGCGCTCCGATTTTGACGATAGCGGCTGGGAAGCCATTGATCTGCCCCATGACTGGGGAGTGGCGCTGCCGTTCGTTCACGATCGCTGGCTGACCGGCCACGGTTCAAAGCCCCTGGGCCGCGCTTATCCTGATACCAGCATCGGGTGGTACCGGCGGGTGTTTGAAATCCCCGAAAGCGACCGCGGCAAGCGCCTGAGCCTGGAGTTCGACGGCGTTTTTCGCGACTGCATGGCCGCCCTCAACGGCAACTTCCTCGGCCGGAACATGAGCGGCTACGCGCCTTTTGCGTACGACATCACCGATCACGCCTTCTATGGCAGAAAGAACGTTCTCGTGGTTCGCGTGGATGCCACCGAACACGAAGGCTGGTGGTATGAAGGCGCGGGAATCTACCGCCATGTCTGGCTGGTGAAGACCAATCCGGTCCACGTGCCGCAATGGGGGACCTTTGTCACTTCTGATGTGAAGAACGCCTCAGCCATTCTTACCATCTCCACCGAAGTCAACAATGATCAGGACGACGAAACAACGTGCCGGGTGGTCTCGCGGATTCTGGACAGCAAAGGCAATGTGGCGGCCACACAGCATTCAGATGAGATTTCAATTCCTGCCTGGCGGATGCGGAAAATCACTCAAAAGGTGAAGGTCAGCAACCCCCGCCTCTGGTCGATTGAAGAGCCCAACATGTATCGGCTGGAAACCACCATTGAGGCCAGCGGCGCGGCCACCGACCGCTGCGACACTCCCTTTGGCATCCGCACCATTCGATTCGACAAAGACGAGGGCTTTTTCCTGAACGGCAAGCCTGTGAAGATCAAGGGGACTTGCAATCATCAGGACCACGCCGGTGTGGGCATCGCGCTGCCTGACCGTTTGCAGTATTTCCGCATTGCCAGGCTCAAAGAAGAGTTGGGTTCGAACGGCCTGCGCACTTCGCACAATCCGCCCACGCCCGAATTGATGGATGCCTGCGACCGGCTGGGCATGGTGGTGCTGGATGAAACGCGCATGTTTTCGTCCGCACCCGAAGGCCTCAGCCAGTTGAGCCGGCTGGTTCGCCGCGATCGCAACCACCCTGCCGTGGTCTTCTGGTCCACCGGCAACGAAGAGCCGGAGCAGGGAACTCCGCGCGGAGCCCGCATGTGCCGCACCATGAAGCGGCTGGTCCATCGGCTCGACCCGACCCGGCCCATCTCCCAGGCCATGAACGGCGCCTGGGGCAAAGGCATCTCCTATGTGCTGGATGTCCAGGGATTCAATTACCATCATGGGCCGCAGATGGACGCCTTCCACAAGGAGTTTCCGGATAAGCCCTGCGTCGGCACGGAGGTGGCCAGCACGGTTTCCACTCGGGGAATCTATTTCAACGATCCGAGGCGCGGCTTCGTCAGCTCTTATGACATCAACCATCCACCCTGGGCCACCACGGCGGAAGTCTGGTGGCAAATCTATGACGCTCGCCCGTACCTTTCCGGCGGCTTTGTCTGGACCGGGTTCGATTATCGCGGCGAGCCCACGCCTTACGGCTGGCCGTGCATCAGCTCGCATTTCGGAGTCATCGACACCTGCGGATTCCCCAAAGACCTCGCCTATTATTACAAGTCCTGGTGGGGCGACAAGTCGGTGCTCCATCTTTTCCCACACTGGAACTGGGGCAATTTTGAAAACGAAGGTAAGGAAATCACCGTCTGGTGCTTCAGCAACCTGGACAAGGTGGAACTGCTCCTGAACGGCAAAAGCGTGGGCACCAAAACCGTGGAGAAGAATTCCCACGTGGCCTGGGACGTGAAATACATGCCAGGCGTGATCGAAGCCCGGGGCTACAAAGGCGGCAGGCAGGTGATGACCGCCAGGCGTGAAACCACCGGCGCACCGGCAAAAATCGTGCTCCAGCCGGACCGTGCGAAAATCAACGCGGACGGCGAAGACGTTTCCGTTGTTGCCGCCAGCGTGGTGGACTCAAAGGGCCGCGTGGTTCCGATTGCCGACAACCTGATCACCTTCCAGGTTTCCGGCAGCGGCAAGGTGATTGGCGTGGGCAACGGCGATCCTTCGAGCCACGAGGCCGACAAAGCCAGCGAGCGGAAGGCCTTCAACGGCCTGTGCGTCGCGATAGTGCAGGCCACCAAGCAGGCGGGCCAGATCACGGTGCAAGCCACATCGCCCGGGCTCGAATCCGCTACGGCCACCATTCAGGCCGAGCAGGCAACCCCCCGCGCCGCGGTAGCGTAACACAGGCCTTTACGGCCTGCGGTATCTGATCGTCGGGTAGTGCATAAAATGCGCTTTCTGCAATGTGTCCGATAGGCATGAAAGGAAAGATGTTTTGAAATCCGTTTCAACATTATCAACCCCCAACCCGGCTTTACGGCATGACTGGACCCGCGACGAAGTCCGGTCCATCTATCATCAGCCGCTGCTGGAGCTGGTTTTCCAGGCGCAGCAGGTGCACCGGCAATTCCACAATCCGCAGGAAGTGCAGATGTGCCGGCTGCTTTCCATCAAGACGGGCGGCTGTCCGGAAGACTGCGGCTACTGCCCGCAGAGCGCGCATTATGAAACCGGTGTGGAACGTGCCGCCCTGATGGATGTGGATGACGTTCTGTCCAGGGCGCGCGAAGCGAAGGCCGAAGGCTCCACGCGTTTCTGCATGGGAGCGGCGTGGCGCGAGGTGCGCGACGGCAGAGATTTTGACGCGGTGCTCGAAATGGTGCGCGGCGTGGCGGCGCTCGATATGGAAGTCTGCTGCACGCTGGGCATGCTGACCCGCGAGCAGGCCGATCGCCTGGCCGAGGCCGGCCTCACCGCCTACAACCACAACCTGGACACCTCGCCCGAGTTTTACGACCGCATCATCACCACGCGCCGCTATGAAGAGCGCCTGCGCACGCTCGACCACGTTCGCCAGGCGGGCATCACCGTCTGCTGCGGAGGCATCATCGGCATGGGCGAGAGCGACGACGACCGCATCGGCCTGCTGCACCAGCTTGCCTCGCTCGATCCGCATCCCGAAAGCGTGCCCATCAACA